>JAFXVZ010000009.1 GCA_017534535.1 Bacteroidaceae bacterium
TAATATATATATTATAATATATATAAATATAAACTTGATTTGCCTGTTTTCAACCTCAATAATCGATTTCTCAAAATGTGATGTGTGATGTTGTGATGCAGTGATGCTATCGTTATCCCATACCCCCTGCCCATTACTTGAGGTAATTGCCCCGATTACTTGGGGAGAACGAGCCAATTACTTGGGAAGAGTTAAGAAGTCGCTACGCACGAAAAAATAGATTATTTTGAAAAATATTTTATATAATATTTGGTAATATATAATATTTTATGTAATTTTGCATCGCAATTGGGGATTGTGGTGCGACTGACGGTTGCAGCTCAGCGAAGGCCAAGCTAAACTGCCTCCACAGGAACAACGTAAGACCGAAGGCAAACGCCACTGGGGACATGAGCTCAACCTCTTGGATGGCAAGAAGCGGGAAGTGACGACCCGGAGTAGTTCGTCGCAGAGTATTAACAACACAAACACGGAATAAATATGGCTACAAAGAAAATCTCTATGGGGATCAATCTCCGCAAGAACAAGAGTAACATCACCAGTGCCAACGGTAAGTACTACCCTGAGGTGGATGTGCAGAAGACGCTCTCTTTGCGTGGCTTCGCCCAGCACATGACCGACCACGGGAGTCTGTTCGGACGCGATGTGATAGAGGCTGTGCTGATCAAGATTACGCAGTGCCTGCCCGAGCTGGTGGCACAGGGTGTTCCAGTGCAGCTGGGTAACCTGGGTACCTTCTATCCTACCGCGAAGGTGAAGAAGGGTGCTGCAGTGCCAGACATCGCATCCATGGAAGGTCTGAATCCGAACGATATCATCCAGGGTATCCACATCCGATTCCTGCCTGACATGACACGTGAGGATAACCTGTGCGGTCCTAAGTTCAAGGAGGCTTGTGCGCTGGAGTTGCGTAACATCGTGGATACCGAAGAGGTGGTTATCAACGGCAAGACACGCAAGGTGCAGACGCTGAAGCCGATCGCTACAGCGGTGGCTCAGCTTCGCTCTGGTAACGTAACCCCAACACCTGGCGGTAACGGTGGCTCAACCGGTGGTAACACTGGAGGCGATAACGGCGGTGGCGATGGTGGAGGTGACGACCTAGACATCTGAACCAATGTAATAAGTAGGGAGTAAGGGCGCTTTCTCCCTACTTACCCCAATACCTTATTTATTAGACTTAAACCACAAAAGCTATGAAAAACAAAGAAACTTGGAAGATGGTGATTCAGTTCGTCATCTCGATACTGACAGCAGCATTGACTGCGATGGGAACAACCAGCTGCATGGGTCACGGACCCATCTACTTCTAAAGACAAAGCCTCTGCATTATGGCAGGGGCTTTGTCTTCATCTCATATTGCGTTTAAACCAAATCTTAAACATTGGTTCTTCAAGATATAAACACTCTTTCTCAATGTCAATCAACTCTTTCGCCTGTAGTCTAAACCATTCCCCATTTCAAACTTAATAGCTGTAATATTTATCTCCATTTACAATTTTCTAAAATAAAAGTTTTCTGGATGTTCTCCGTATAAGAAATGAACAACATTGCAGAGCCACACATCTTGTTTAAACCCATCAAGGTTTTCCACTTGATAGGTGCCTCCTATTTCGTCATGTGCCACCAATCTTAATTTTATCGGATTATCTTCAGTATCTTCCAGGCTAACGTCAACAGTAACGTACATATCATCTTCCGTCAGATAATCAAGGAATGTATCTGCGCCATCAACCATTTCAAGGTCTTCTTGGTCGCCATCATATTCAGGCAGAACAACAAACCATCTGCCGTCTTCCCATTTCTCAAAAGTCAATTCCATATTAACAATACTATATATTTATAATTTTCTTAAATACTGGTTCATCAGACACAGAAGCAAAAAGTTTGATGCATGAATGAACTTTGATGGCATCATTACCAAAAATCTCATAGACAGAATAATTGTTGTCCAATACCGCTTCGCTTATCTCAATCAAATGTTTCCTAAGAGTTGGATGATTAATATATTGGTAAGCCTCCATTCTTCCATTTATACCATAGAACAGAGCCGGACGGCTATGAGTTCCCTTTATTCCTGCCATCTGAGGGAATATGTACCAAATCCAATGCGTCATCTTCGCTCCTGCCTTTACCTCTTTGAGTGCCTGAGCATAAGAGAGACAGGTAATCTTACCAAGTACCATGATTTACAACACCTCGTTTATCTCCACGAGTTATAGTAATGTTGAAGAAACGGTCATCGTTTTCATCTTCCCCTTTAGGTGCTGGAATGCCATTGCCCCAAGTCTGAGAGAAAGAATACTTATTTCCCTCTTTTCTCCACCCAGTATTGCCAGCTTCTATCTTTTTGCCTATTTCATCAAACAGCTCATCAGGAAGTGGATTCTTAAATTCAAAAAAGAAAGAATCATTATAATCACCAGTAAACACTCTGCCCCCTTCGTCATAGCTGGTCACCTTGAACTTTGGCAAAGCAAATCCTGTTATTTGTTCAATTCTGCCTCTATCTTGAAAATAGTGATGCATGGTTGAACACTGCAAATATAAGAAAAGGTTTTTGTTAAATCAACTAGAATAGACAAGTATTTTCAACTGAATGTATGAAAAACATGTATCTCAGTATGAGATTCGCTATAATACCCACTTTCGCATAATCCCCTTATCATGTCCGTCTGAACGGAGTGCTTGTGTTGCATGTTGCATTTCGATAATTTAGAATCGTCTGGATTGAGTTGTCGGATTTGCAATCCGACATGAGGATTATAAATCCCGATAATGGTGTGGAAACGTATTATTCATTATTCATTTGAGCTATGAAAAACAAGGAATTTTGGAAAACAGTGATTCAGTTCGTCATCTCAATACTGACAGCAGCATTGACTGCGATGGGAACAACCAGTTGCATGGGGCAAGGACCCATATACCTGTAAACAAATAAAGCCTCCGCAGGTTTGCAGAGGCTTTGTTTCTTGATTCTTTCTTCAACATCCAGTCGGTTAGAAGGAGGATTTCCCGAGACATTTTTTACGTTTTATATAACGCAATCCACCAGAAACATCATCCAGCTCCTTTTCAGAGACTTCTTCTTTCTCCACCTTGACTTCTTGGGTCTTTTCTTTCTCGTCGAGCTCTTTGCTCTCTACTTTTTTGTTCTTTTCTTCTTCCATGATTTCTTTTTTTTTAGTGAATGGTGCAAAGATAATGTGTTTATTCGCCATTAGTAATTCATTAGTCACAATATTAAAAACATTTAACACCATGAAGGTCAAAGAAACCTGAAAGACAGTGATTTAGTACACCATCTCGATACTGACAGCTGCATTGACTGCGATGGGAACAACCAGCTGTATGGGTCACGGACCTATCTACTTCTAAAGACAATGCACCACTTCGTGCATGGGACATGGTCCTATCTACATGTTAGCAGATGTACATAAAGAAAATCCCGATAAGCAAACGCTTTATCGGGATTCCTTTGTTTCATAAACCCAACACAATAGCAGGGTCGATATCCAATTTCTGGCTTATCAGCCTGCCAATCTTCAGGGAAGGCTCACTTTTCCCACTCATGATCTCACTGACACGAGCATTACTAAGTCCAAGCATCTCGGCCAACTTTGACTGATTGATACCCTTTTCGTAAAGACGCAGTTTGATAACGTCAATAAGTGACGGCTTGCTTATAGGATAATGAATTTCCTCATACTCGGCCACCATATCTGATATCATATCAAGCTCCAGATAATTCTTGTCGTCCGTCGGAGTATCATCATTTACCAACGGAAGCAGTTCGTCTATTCTTTTCAACGCTGCGCGATAGGCAGCTTCACTCTTTATCTGTGCCATATCTCTATATGTTTTGAATATTCTTTATTTCGTCATACTCTTTGTGGGTACCAACAAACCGGATATATATTGTCTTCGGCGTAAAATGTACCACCACAACTAATCGATAGTCGTTACCTTTTATGTTAAACACATACCGCTGGTTACCTACCGCATCCACGCTATTAAACGTATTCTTGATGTCAGCATAGCATGACCACTCGGCCTTCTTTGCTTTCTCATACCACTCTTCTAAAGCGGTTTTAGCTTGTGGCACCCTGGTATAATAATCTACCAGTGTGCTCTTTGAAATGATTCTCATTTGTTATGCAAAATTAATTTGTTTTTTAGAAATAGCAAAATATTTTCGGAAATTCTTAAAAGAAATACTATAAATGCTTTAAGGAGGAAGCCCTATTGGTACATCCATACAGAAAACGAACAATAAGATTAAGATTATTTCTAAGTCGTTCATACGTTATAAATGAATTCAGTTAAACAATTACTATCGCTTGCAAAGATACAACAACCCTGCATATTTGCAAACGTTTACTTGTTCATTTTGCGAATTTTGTTTAGCCATTATCCATAAACAACTTCACACTTGCCAAACATTCACGATTATAAAGTGATAAAGCCATAGCATGAGTAGATGATTTGGCATTGAGTGCGATGAGTACGACCTCGTGTATGGGTCACGGACCCATCTACTTCTAAAGGCAATGCCCTCGCTATTGAGCAGCGGGGGCTTTGCATATTTAGTCATTCTTTGACTGTATAAATCCGATAGGCTTCCGTTCTTTCTTTGTAGGTTCTTTGGCTTGTAGCTCTGCCAAAGCCGTACTGATGGCATCCAATTGAGCACGAGTATCTTCGTTGATGTCATTTTGAGTACGAAGGATATCCTCAATATCAAGTTTTAGTTCCTCGAAATCTTTGCGTAACTGAACTATTTCTTCATTAGAGGTTGGGATAGGCAAAGATGCTGCCATGCGGCGAAACTCAGTGAATGCACGCATAATACCAATATTGACTCGGATAGCTAATGGCGAGCGGAGAACACTACTCAACATGGCAACACCATTTTCTGTAAAAGCATAGGGGAGTTTTTGTGTGCCACCACGTTTCTCTACTGGTTTTGATGTCGCAATTTGCGACATCAAAACATCATCTCGCTGATTGTTAATATTTTTGGATGTCGCAATTTGCGATCTTAAAATTTCTAACTCGCCTTTTGTTAACTGAAACATGAAGTCTTCAGGAAAACGTTCAATATTACGCTTCACTTGCTCATTTAGTCTTCTTGTTTCAACACCATACAACGATGCCAAATCGAAGTCCAGCATCACTCGCTGACCACGAATCTCAAAAATCTTACTTTGGATTGTCAATAAGTTGTTCATTGCTACAAATGAATTTAATTGTTAGTAATTCGCCAGCAAAGTTACGGAAAACCGAGAGAAAAGCCAAATTTATTTGAGCTTTTCCGAGACTCAACCTGCCATTCTTTGGTATAGCATACCCATGAGGTGGCAATGAAATTCATTATTCCGCCTTCGTCATTGCAGAGATGCCATTGGCATTGAAGGCTTCGATGGCGAAGTAGTACTTGGTGCCAGCATTGAGGCTTCTCAACAGCAAATCATGCCTGCCATAGACCAACCAGGAGTTGTAGAGCTTATCGGGGGCAATACCCCAACGGATGTTATAGCCTTGGGCATCAGGTACCTCGTCCCACGTAAGCAAGGCTTCCCTGCCATCGGGATGGAGCTCAGCATGGAAGTTTGTCACTGCATCGGGAGCTTTGCCACTACCCTTGCCAAAGACCCTGATCTCAGAGATGGCCAGATTCTCTGATGGTACCTTCACATTGTTATAGCGAATATAACGAGCCTGCACGGGTTGCTTCAACTGGATATAGGCATTGGGAGCATCGATGTTGGTCTGACTACGGTCTTCTATCACTTGCCAATCATGGCCATCCAGAGATGCCTCGATGGTGAAGCGATGGCAGAGTCCCGGCAATCTGCCATAAAGATTTGCCTGATGGTCGTAGTAGTTGATTTGCAGGGCATAAACGGTGGCTTGGTCTTCCAAATCTATGGTGACCCACTCCCGTTCAGTATTGCTCTGAGCCAACCAATAGGTCTTGCAATTCTCATCCGTGAGGTTAGCAGCATCAAAGTCGGGCGACGTCTCCGGACGGTTCCAGGCATCGAAACCCTCAGCCTCAGCTGCTTGTCCTTCCTGCTGAGAGGAGACGCTGACGGGCTTATGGTAAGATAGCAACATCCAACCCGTGAAAGCTCCCTTGAGGTCTTTCTCCGACGGGGCATAGTGGGGATAATCGGCATAGGCATTGTCGCTATAGAGGATGCCATCGGCATCGAAGAAAGCAGGCATCATGCAGATACGCCTTTCCCAATTGACGGTGGCTGAGAGCGACATGGTGCCGAAGTGCCACCAGACATCGTCAGTATAGGGGACAATGCTTCCGTGCCCTGCTCCATTGATGAAGCCTCCGGGCTTGTAGAACACGGGGTTATGGGTCTGATAGGTATAGGGGCCCAGGGGTGCATCGGACACATAGACGCCATCGCCATAGACATTGAACTCAGTGCCAGGGGCTCCATAGAGCATATAGTATTTCCCTTGATGCTTGGTGAGCCAGGCGCCTTCGATATAGGCGGCTATGCGGTTGTCGGAGTGATTCTCGCCAAAGCGTTCCCATCCGTGCTGCAGGCTATCGGTCTTAAACAAAGGCACTACAGGACCGTCCACTAGGAAGCGGTTTTCCCGATTGAGTTTCATACCTCGGATGGGCAGGTCGTTCGAGGAGCCCCAAAACATATAGGCTTGACCATCGTCATCAATGAAGAGGTCGGGGTCTTGCAGGTTCGACAGGATGGCTGGCACTGTATGCCAAATGCCCTGCTTGGGGTCATCGGTGTAGAGGATGCTCATGTTGCCCGAGGGGTCGCCAGTGACATAGAGCAAGGAGTCTTTGTAGTTATGGGCGGCTGGAGCGTTGGAGCCTTGGGGGTACCAGGTGCTTTTAGAGGAGAGGAACTCCCAGTGTTGCAGGTCGGTAGAGTGCCAGTAGCCCATAGATCGGGTGACAAACATATAGTATTCACCCTTGAAGCGCACCACAGCTGGGTCGGCACCCGAACGATAGGACAAGTTCCTGTCGGAGTTGTATATCATATAGGTGTAATCCAGGTCAATGGGGTTGCAATAGGTTGCAGGAGCCTGCTCAACGCTGCTCACACAGGCTGAGAAGGTCAGGATGACGGTTATCAAGACGGATACTGCTCTCATAAAAAGACTTTATATACTTCCATTTACAATGATGGTCAAAATTACTCTTTTCCCAGAATAATCGCAAGCATTTACCGAAAAAATACAAACTATTGTTTGGTGATTGGGAATATAGTAGTATCTTTGCGACCAGTACTAATAAATTAATTCATTGTAGCGATGAACGACTTGAAAATTATCCAGAATAGAATTTATGAGATCCGTGGTCAGCGAGTGATGCTGGACTTCGACTTGGCAGAGCTTTACAAAGTTACTACAGGAAATTTAAATAAAGCTGTGAAGCGCAATATTAAGCGTTTCCCACCTGATTTTATGTTTCAGTTAACAAAGGTAGAGCTGGAATCACTTAAACAATCTTTGATATTCCAAAATGGAATTTCAAACGACGATATGAAGCATCCAAGTGGTATATTGAGGACGGGCCGAGGTGGAACTAAGACCCTGCCATACGCATTTACAGAACAGGGACTTGCTATGCTATCTGGAATTCTTAATAGTGATATAGCAATTGAAGTTAACATTGCTATCATGCGTACATTCGTTGCAATTCGTCGTTTGACAGCTGGTCTACCTCAACCTATTTCAACTTATGAAACTGCTCAGTTAAGGAAAGATCTTGAAGAACTGAAGAAGGATGTCGAAGGCATCCTTCATGACCAGAACGACATCAACGAAGATACTCGTGCCCAACTCGATGCCATCAGTATGGCATTGGCCGAGTTGCAAGCCAAAGAGCCAGCAAAGAAGGAACGAAAGCCTATTGGTTTTATTCAGCCAAAAGATAAAGGCAATGATATAGGAGATGACCTAAATGGGTTCTAATACAAGAGCTGTCAGTGTACCTCTTTGGCCTAGTCCTGAAGGCAAAGAAGCCCGCAAAGAGATTTCCGACATCATTAACGGTAAATAGCAGATAAGTATTCCCAACAAAAAAGAGGGCGTGCCAAATTGGTACACCCTCTTTTCGTTTTCAGCTATCCTACATAATAACGGACTGAGCTGTCATCAGATATCTTCCTGGGCACCACGCCACCAGTTACCGAGCTTGAGGTCCTTGATGTCGATGCTCTTCTCGCTCTTGCCCTTGAGGTGCTCGCTGAAGTAATCCACCATCTTCCAGTAGAAGTATTCATTGAAGCCTTCATACTGGTGACGCTTCTCAGGCAGGATGAGCATATCGAAACGCTTGCCTGCCTTGATGAGGGCATTCACCATGCGGATGGTGCCTGCTGGATGCACATTATCGTCGATGTCGCCCGTCATCAGCAACAGATGACCTTTCAGGCGACTTGCCAGTTCCTGGTTGGCAGGGATATGAATATCGAAATGCACCTTGCCATTCTCATCGATGCGCTCAGTCACACCATGATACTTCTCACTCCAACTGCGGTTATAGACATTGTTGTCGTGATTACCACTACAAGAAACCGCCACCTTGAAGAAATCAGGATAGGTCAGGATGGCTGCTGTACTCATGAAGCCACCACCACTATGGCCTGTGATGCCCACCTTGGTGACGTCCATCCACTTGTTCTGCGCACAGAGTTGTTCGATAGCTGCTTTATGGTCAGCCAACGGATAGTCGCGCAGGTTCTGATAACCGAAATCGTGGTACCACTTCGAGCGACTGGGGTGACCGCCACGCTGTCCCACACTAATCACGATGAAGCCTGCCTGAGCCAAGCGGTCAGTGCGAGGTGACACACGGTTGTATCGCCAGTACGGACCCTCGGTCTGTGGACCTGGATAGACATAATCCACCACAGGATAAACCATCGTGCTATCGAAGTCGAAAGGCTTGTACATCACGCCGTAGAGGTCGGTCACACCATCGGCAGCTTTTACCTTGAACAGTTCTGGGAACTTATATCCAGCGGCAAAGAGCTGACTGAAATCAGCCTCCTCCAAGGTCATGATCTTGCGACCCAAGTTGTCGAGCAGGTCGATAGCGGGTTTCGTATCTACACGAGAGTAGTTGTCAACGATGTAGGCATTCTGCTCGTCCAGGAATGAAGTATGGAAATAATTGCCAGGGGTGAGCAGTTGCAGGCCTGTACCATCAAAGTTCACCCGATAGAGATGCTCATAATAAGGCGTAGAGTCACCTGGCTCACGTCCGTTTGCACTGAAGTAAATCACCTTCTTTGCTTCATCCACTGCCTTGATTTCCTCTACGTGCCAAGCACCCTTGGTAATGCGGTTGATGAGCTTGCCCGACTTGTCATATAAATAAAGGTGTCCCCATCCATCACGTTCACTCCACCAGATGAAGCGGTTGCCCTTGTCGATGGAGATGAGGTTGCGGGTATCGAGGTAAGACTGTGGCATGCGTTCTTCCAGGATAGGCACAAGGTCATCCTGACCGAAGGTATAGGTGCAGATATCCACTTTCTTGAAATCGCGACTCATACGCAGTACATAAGTCCACTCGGGATGGTTCTCCCAAGTGCGCACCTCGTCAGGGTCGAAGCTGTAAGGACTGCCCTGCTTGCCTGTAACCACTCGCACTGACGGTTCTACCCAGTCGCCAATATTGATCTCTTTCTGAGAACGATTGGCTATATCGAACACATACATATGAGGCACAGCGCCTTCTTCTCCAGGCATCTGGTACTTGTAGGTTTCCAACGTAGGACGAGGCTCAGACATCACGTTGATGACCCACAGGTTCTTGATTTTACGCTGGTCGCTGATGGTACTGATGAAGTACTTGGAATCAGGACTCCAATAGCCATTCGCCATCTGACGGCGGGAAGTATCCACCTTAGGGTCAGAGCCATCGCTCACCGTCTTACGTTCCATCGTGAAACCGAAGTCCTTGATGCCATTCGTAGAAAGCTGAATCTCAGTAATGGTGCTATCCTTAGGGTTCTTCTGGATGCGGTCATAGTCAGCATGGCTCATCATATAGAGATTGTATTCCTTGGCATAGACAACCCACTGCTTATCAGGGCTCACATTGCCAAACTTCATGGCTGGGCGTTCTTTCTTCTCCTTGCCTAAGTTGGTAAGCTTTTGCGTTTGATACTGGTATTCATATTTCACACTATCCACGGTGAACTCGAAGGTCACATTGTCATCCTTGAGCTTCATGCCCTGAATGGGGAGTTGCTGAGCGGTGTATTTCTGCTCACTCTGGGCAGATATCTGGGAAGCCAGGTCGTCGGCACTGAAGAGTACCTTTTTAGTACGAGTGGCTGGATCTACCACATACCAGTTCTCACCTTCGCTGGTCTTGAAGTTGTACCAGAAGCGAGTGGAGCCCTTGAAGTAGTTGGGATGAATACTGAGCGAGAAGGTTTTCTGCTCGTTCTTGTCGGGAGTCCACGCACGGGCGGCATCATACTCCGGCAGGGTTTCGTCTTGTGCCATCAGGCACAGAGGGAGGGTTGCTAATAAAGCAACCACCAGCAAACAGCTTTTGTAAATTTTCATTGTAAAATCGTTATTTCTATTAATATTATTGGTGCAAAGATAGTTATTATAACTAAAAACGCTATCTTTGCACGATGAAAAATTACGACTTGATAGCAATATTGGGCCCTACAGCCACGGGAAAGACAGCTTTGGCGGCTCATTTGGCGGACAGATTGGACACAGAAGTTATCTCTGCCGACTCACGCCAGGTGTATCGCCGTATGGACTTAGGTACGGGCAAGGACTTGGTGGACTATGAGGTGAATGGGCGGCATATCCCCTATCATCTGATAGACATTGCCGAACCTGGTACGAAGTATAATGTGTATCAGTATCAGCAAGATTTCATCAAGGCGTATGAGGATATCAGGAATCGGGGGAAGTTGCCTGTTGTGTGCGGAGGCTCAGGCTTATACATAGAATCGGTAATCAGAGGCTATCGGTTGGAGGATGTGCCTGAGAACAAGGAACTGAGGCAAAGCCTGGAGGGGAAACCTCTGGAAGAACTGACGGAGATACTGAAGACGTATAAGACTCTGCATAACTCGACGGATACTGACACTGCCAAACGTGCCATCCGTGCGATTGAGATTGCAGATTACTACGACAAGCACGGCTTGGAGCAAACCTCATCAGGCAATCAGCCTTTGTTCAACCCTTTAGTGATTGGCGTGAGCATAGACCGAGAGTTACGTAGGGAGAAGATTACGAGGCGTTTGAAGCAACGACTGGAGGAAGGAATGGTGGATGAAGTGAGGCGTTTGTTGGAGGAAGGCATTCCTGCCGAGGATTTGATTTATTATGGATTGGAGTATAAGTTCCTGACGCTTTATGCTACAGGGCAACTGAGTTATGAGGAGATGTTCAGTCAACTGGAGATTGCGATTCATCAGTTTGCCAAAAGGCAAATGACGTGGTTCCGAGGTATGGAACGTAGAGGGGTGAAGATTCATTGGGTGGAGGCGACTTTGCCGATGGAATTAAAGATAGAACTAATTATTCATTTGATTGACAATTGACAATTGACAATTGAATGAACAATGACTTTTTGGAGCAGCGAGGGCAGAGCCAAGCTTGCTTGAGCTATGCCGAGTCGCGACAAAATTGATGCGAAGCATAACAATAAACAATGAAGAATGAACAATGAACAATGAACAATAATATGGATAATAATGGTCAATCGTCACTTTTTGGAGCAGCGAGTGCTAAAGATGCTTGCATCAATTTAGCCGAGTCGCAACAAAATAGGACGCAGTCAATCGTCAATCGTCAATCGTCAAACTTCTTCTTGCTGGCCGGTCCTTGTGTGATTGAGGGCGAGGAGATGGCGATGCGGATTGCAGAGAAGATAGTGGGTATCACGGAAAAATTGCAGATACCATACGCATTCAAGGGTAGCTATCGCAAGGCTAACAGAAGTAGGTTGGACTCGTTTACGGGCATCGGCGATGAGAAAGCGTTGAAAATCCTGCGCAAGGTGAAAGAGACGTTCGGCATCCCTGTGGTGACTGATATTCATACTGAACCTGAGGCAGCGATGGCGGCTGAGTATGTGGATATCCTGCAGATTCCTGCTTTCCTGTGCCGACAGACCACCCTCTTGGTGGCAGCAGCTCAGACGGGCAAGACAGTGAATATCAAGAAAGGACAGTTCCTATCCCCTCAGGCGATGCAGTTTGCGGCTCAGAAGGTGGTGGATGCTGGCAATCCGAATGTAATGCTGACGGAGCGAGGCACTACTTTCGGCTATCAGGATTTGGTGGTGGATTTCCGTGGCATCCCACAGATGCAGGCATTCGGCTTCCCCGTAGTCTTGGATTGTACGCATTCGCTACAACAGCCTAACCAAACCAGTGGTGTAACAGGTGGTATGCCTGAGCTAATCAGTACGATTGCCAAAGCGGGCATTGCCGCTGGTGCCGATGGTATCTTCATTGAGACGCACGAAGACCCATCTGTTGCCAAGAGTGACGGGGCCAATATGCTGAAGCTCGACCTGCTGGAAGATTTGCTGACAAGACTGGTAAGAATAAGACAAGCTATTGTTGAATGAAGAATGAAGAATTCTCGGAGCTATGCCGAGTAGCGAGGAGATTGATTTGTAGCATAAAAGAATGATATGAAGAAATTTGTTTTTGCATTGATTTTGTTAATGGTCAATTGTCAATGGTCAATTGTCAATGGCCAGGAGATGCAACTCCCCCCTATCCCAGTGGATCCGGCTGTCCGCATTGGCCACCTGGATAACGGTTTGACCTATTACATCCGACATAATGAGAAGCCAGAGAAGCGAGTGGAGTTCTACATCGCCCAAAAAGTGGGTTCCATTCAAGAGGAGCCTCGACAGCGTGGTTTGGCTCACTTCCTGGAACACATGGCATTCAACGGCACGAAGAACTTCCCTGGCAACGAGAAGGGTAAGGGTATTGTGGATTGGTGCGAAAGTCATGCTATCAAATTCGGGTACGACCTGAACGCCTATACCAGTGTGGATGAAACCGTATATAACATCAGTAACATTCCCACCGATAATGTGGCAGTACTGGACTCTTGCTTGCTGATTCTGCACGACTGGAGCAACTATGTGTCGCTGGAGGATGAGGAGATTGACAAGGAGCGTGGGGTGATCCGTGAGGAATGGCGAAGCCGGGACAGTGGCCTGATGCGTGTCTATACAGATGCTCAGGCAACGATGTATCCAGGCTCGAAGTATGCCGACTGTATGCCGATTGGTCATATCGATGTAATCAATAACTTCCCTTATCAGGATTTACGCGACTATTATAGCACATGGTACCATCCTGATTTGCAGGGTATCATCATTGTGGGCGACATCGATGTGGATGAGATGGAGGGCAAGGTGAAGGCTCTCTTCAGTGAGATTCCCAAAGCTGTGGGCAAGCCTGAGCGCGTTTACTATCCTGTGGCCGACAATGATACACCTATTATTTATATAGGCAATGATAAGGAGGTGAGTACGCCCAATGTGCAGATTTACTTCAAGCACGATGCTACCACCAATGAGGAGAAGGAAAGCATGATGTATATGATGCAATACTATATGCTGGGTATGATAAGCAACATGCTGAATGAGCGTTTCGAGGAGATGACGCAGCAGGCTAACCCACCTTTCACAGCTGCTGGGGCTGAATATGGCGACTACTTCCTGAGCAAAACCAAGGAAGCCTTCAATGTGACGGTAATGACCAAAGCTGATGGCATTGAGACAGGCTTACAGGCTGCATTGACGGAGATTGAACGCATGAAACGCTTTGGCTTTACGGCTACGGAATATGAGCGTGCCCGAGCCAACTACCTGCAAATGCTGGAATCGGCTTATAAGGAACGCAATAACACCCAGAATGCAAGCTTCGTGAGCGAATATGTGCAGCATTTCCTGAACAACGAACCTATCCCTGGCATCGAGAATGAGTATAACATCTTCAACCAGATAGCACCTAATATCCCAGTGGAGGCTATCAATGCGATTGTGCAACAGCAACTGATACCCGACAATAACCGTGTGGTTTTCATTGCTGTACCAGAATCAGCTGTAGAGCAGTGCCCCAATGAGGAGCAGGTATTGGCTATGCTGAATGGCATGGATAACCTGCAAGTAGAAGCTTATGTAGATAAGGTATCTGACGAGCCTTTGGTGAGCGAGGTGCCTCAGGGTGGCAAGATTGTCAAAGAAGAAACTGGCATCTTCGGCACAACGAAACTGACATTGAACAACGGTGTGCAAGTGTATATCAAACAAACCGACTTCAAGGAGGATGAAATCAGGATGAGGGCAGTAAGTCCTGGTGGTACCTCTCAGTATGAGGACAAGGACAAATTAGAGATAAATGCACTAAACGACTTGGGTACCATTGGTGGTCTGGGTAATTTCAGTCAGACAGAGTTGACCAAGCAATTAGCTGGCAAGAAGGTGGCAGTAAGTGCCTCGGTATCTTCTCAGCGTGAGACTTTGGGAGGCAATAGCTCACCCAAGGATTTCGAAACGATGTTGCAGTTGGTTTATCTCAGATTCCAGGCTCCTCGCATGGATGCAGAGGCTTTCGAGTCTTACAAGACACGTACGAGGGCAGAGTTGGAGAATGCAAAGGCGAATCCACTTTCTACACTGAACGATACGTTGAATGTGGCAGTGTATGGCAGGCATCCACGCCTTGTTCTGATGCAACCTGAGATGGTGGAGCAGATTAACTACCAACGTGGCTTGGAAATGTTTGGCGATCGTTTTGCCGATGCCAGCGACTTTACCTTCTTCTTCGTGGGTAACATCAACATCGAAGCCACGAAACCATTGATTGCACAATACTTAGGTGCTTTGCCAAACAAACAGCGCCAGGAAGCTGCTATCGACCGCAAGATGGATATTCTTCCAGGAAACCGCATAAAGGAGTATGCGAAGGAGATGCAGACACCTATGGCCACTACGGTGATGATTTATTCCGGCAAGGAGGGTTATAATCTGCGTAATAATGTGCTGATGGATTACCTGACACAAGCACTCGATATGGTGTTCACTGATGAGGTGCGTGAGAAAGAGGGAGGCACTTACGGCGTTCAGTCCTATGGTTCACTGAGTAAGTTCCCACACGAGGATGCAATGCTGCAGATTGTCTATCAGACAGACCCCACCAAGAAGGAAAAGCTGAACACACTGATTGATGAGCTGGTGGCTAAGATGGCTTCTGAAGGTCCTACTCCTGAGCAGATGCAGAAGATTCGCGAGTATATGGTGAAGAGTTATAATGACAATCAAAAGGAAAACAGCTATTGGATCAGTACACTGGATGAGTACTTCTATACAGGTACCGATTTCAATACTGACTATCTAAGCATTGTGAATGGTGTGACTGCTGCTGATGTGAAGGCTTTTACTTCTGAGCTCATGCAGCAGGGCAATAAGGTGACTGTGGTGCTTACTACTATTGACAATTGAGAATTAAATTATTCATTCTTCATTATTCATTATTCATTAAAAAATGAATTTGTTTTTAGAGTTACGACGCCACGATAAGCTGAGCAATAAGCGCAGTCCGTTTTATGAGCAGAGCCAGATAGCCCAATTCTTTATCTATCTGGGTGCTGCTTTCTACGTTTGCTACCTCATCTTCTTTGGCGTGATGTTTGCTTTCTTGCTGGATGGTGAAGCGGTGGAACCTTATCACATCATCAACAAGGGGTTGTTCATCTTCTTCGCCATCGACTTTCTGATGCGATTTGGTTTCCAGAAACTCCCCACACAGGAGATGAAGCCTTATATGTTGCTTCCCATCAAGCGCAATAGTGTGATTGATGTGTTGCTGATTCGCTCGGCATTGAATTACTTCAACCTATTCTGGTTGTTCTTCTTTGTACCTTTCGCCATCCTGACGGTAATGAAGTTCTATGGCCTGTGGGGTGTGATTACCTATTGTTTCGGCATCTGGCTTTTAGCAGTAGCCAACAATTATTGGTTCCAGTTGTGTAAGTTGCTTTTGGGCGAAAAGATATGGTGGGTGTTGTTGCCCATTATATTCTGGGGTGCTATCATCGGTTTAGCGTTTTTGGATGACAGTCCGATTTACGACTTCCACATGAACTTGGGCGAAGGGTTCATTACTGGCAATATCCTGACCTTCATCGGACTGTTTGCCCTTATTGCGGTGTTGTTCTTCATCAATCGTTGGCTAATTGGCAGACTGATGTACAATGAGATGAACAAAGTGGCAGATACACAGGTGAAGCATGTGAGTGAATATAAGTTCTTCGACAGGTTTGGAGAGATTGGCGAGTATATGCGCCTGGAAATCAAGATGCTTACGCGTAACAAGGTGAGTCGCCAACAACTGATATCCATTTCTGTGCTGGTGATTGTGTTCTCACTGCTGATAGGTTTCTCGGATGTGTACGAGGGTACTTTCCAAGATTTCCTCATTATCTATAACTACGTGATATTCGGCACCATGTTCCTGGCTATGCTGATGAGCTTCGAGGGCAACTACATTGACGGACTAATGAGTCGTAAGGAAAGCATTTATACTTTGTTGAGGGCTAAGTATTACATCTACTCGGCTGCGATGTTCATCCCTACCCTGTTTATGCTGCCAGCTGTATTTACAGGTAAGGTACCTATCCTGACGTGCTTGGGTTGGCAATTGTTTACCTGTGGTGCCGTGTATTGTTGCTATTTCCAACTGGCTGTTTATAACAACCGTACCATCCCAATGAATGAGAAGATGACGAACCGAAACTATATGGGATCGGGCAAGCAAAACATCATTTCATTGGTGGCAATGGGTGTGCCTGTGCTGATTGGCTTAGCACTGAAAGGTGCCTTTGGAGAAACATGGATGGCGTTGATTGTGATGCTGGTGGGCATTGCATTCATTGTTACTTCTAATTGGTGGATTATGAATGTGTATCGTCGCTTTATGAAACGCAGATACATCAATATGGAAGGATTTAGAGACTCAAGACAAAAGTGATTGACGATTGACAATTGACAATTGACTATTGACCATTGAACGTGAAACTTGAAACATTATGATAACGATTAATAATTTATTGAAGCAGTTTGGTGAGAAGAGAGCTGTAGATATCGACAGCTACACCATCAACCAGGGTGATATGCTGGGACTGGTAGGTAACAACGGTGCCGGCAAGACTACCCTTTTCCGTTTGACGCTGGATTTGTTGCAGGCAGATAGCGGCAACGTGACCATCGACGGTATCGATGTAAGCAAGAGTGAGGATTGGAAGAAGATTACGGGTGAATTCATCGACGATGGTTTCCTCATTGATTACCTCACCCCTGAGGAGTATTTCTACTTCATCGGTAAGATGTATGGCTTGAGTAAAGAGGAAGTGGATGAGCGAGTAAAGCCATTTGAACATTTTATGAATGGTGAGGTCATCGGACAGAAGAAGTACATCCGCAATTACTCTGCCGGTAATAAGCAGAAGATTGGCATCATCAGTGCGATGATTCATCATCCACAATTGCTGATTCTGGATGAGCCGTTTAATTTCCTCGATCCCACATCGCAATCCATCATCAAGCAGTTGCTGAAAAAGTATCACGACGAGCATAACGCCACCGTCATTATTTCATCGCACAACCTGAATCACACGGTGGATATCTGCTCTCGCATCGCATTGATGGAGCACGGCAAGATTATCCGCGACTTGGTGAATGAGAATAACTCAGCAGAGCAAGAGTTGGAAGATTATTTCAATGCAGGAGTTGAGGAGGCGATTGAAAATGTCGCCGAGGAAGAGGCTGAAAATATAGTTGAGGAGGTTGATGAAAAAGTTGAAGTGGTAGAGGAAGCTGCTGAAGAATAAATGAATATGGGGGCTTTCGCCCCCATATTCATATCTCAAGGCCTACTCTCAGGCGCCACACCGAAGGTTTCTGAAGGATAAGCACCCATCTCAAATTCAAGGGTACCACCCTGCTTCAAATCAGCAAAGTCGATGTAAGACTTATCATAAGGCATACCATTCCAACGAACAGATTGGATGAACATATTATCGGCACTGTTGTTGTGAGCTATAATATGCAACGTCTTGTCACCCATCTGCACATCAGCAGCATTAAACAATGGCGAACCAAACACATAACGACCACCTGCAGGCTCTACTTGATACAAGCCCAAAGAAGAAAGAATGTACCAAGCCGACATCTGACCCACATCCTCATTGCCACATAGTCCATCAGGATCAGCCTTATAGAGCGTGGTCATCACCTCACGCAGACGCATAGCTGCCTTCCAAGGCTGGCCTACGTAGTTATATAAGTAGATGGTGTGGTGACTAGGCTCATTGCCGTGGGCGTACTGACCAATCAAACCACTGATATCAGGAGAAGCCTCCTCACCCAAGTCACCTTCTACCACGAAGAGAGAATCGAGCTTGGTGACAAATGCTTCTTCACTATCGAAAAGCGACACCAGACCCTTTACATCGTGAGGCACCAACCAAGTATATTGCCAAGCATTGCCTTCGGTATAATCATCGGCACGATGAATTACCTTAATAGGGTCGAAAGGTTCACGGAACTTGCCATTCACATCCACTGCTCTCACGAATCCTGTTGCAGGATCAAAGTATTTCCTATAGGATTGTCCACGTTTGTAGAAATACTCATAACCCTCATCATCACCCAACTTCTTCGCTACACGCGCCAATGCATCGTCAGCTAACGCATACTCCATAGCTTTGGCCACCGTTTCGTTAGTAGGCTCTTTTTCCCAAGGGATATAGCCATATTTCTTGATCAAACCGATGGAGCGACTATCCACCATTGCCGTCTGCTTCATAGCATCTAACGCAGCTTGTCCATCTACATCAAAGCCTTTCAGCACAATATCCGACAACACAGGGAGGGCAGGATTACCCACCATACAGTCGGTCTCATTCGCCATCAAGTGCCAAACAGGCAACCTACCCTGCTGCTCGCAAATCTTCAGGAAAGTCTGAGCAAAGTCACGTTGCTTTTCAGGATGGATGAGGGTAGCCAATGGATGAGCGGCTCTGTAAGTATCCCACAAAGAGAAAGTGGTGTAATTGGTAAAGTCAGCCTTTTCATAGACTTTGTCGTCAGAACCACGATAATCGCCATTCACGTCGTTAAATACAGAAGGTGCAATCATGGTATGATAGAGCGAGGTGTAGAAAATGGTACGAGCCACCTCATCGCCTGTCTCAATCTGAATCTTACGCAACTGCTGTTCCCACTTATCGTTGGCTTTCAGGCAAATCTCATCGAAGTCCCAACCTGGGTTCTCGGTCTGCAAGTTCAAACGAGCATTCTCCTCACTCACAGCAGAGATACCCACCTTCACCATCAAAGGCTCACTACCAGACTCAAAAGAAAGTACACTGAAATTATCACCATCCTGCTCCAGACTCTTGATAGGCTTGTTGAACTCAGCCGCGAAATACACTCGCTGGTTCACAGCCCAACCTTTTGAAAAACGATAGCCTGCAATACTTCTATCGCCTTGTTGATGCAATGAAGAGCCAAGTACAACGTCACCATCACCAGTACCATATTGCAGGTTAACCAACAACAACTGCGGATTAGCATCAGGATAGAAATAACGATGAAAACCTGTGCGAGTGGTAGCAGTCAGCTCCACCTGTACATCAGCTTCCTCGGTATGTACGCTGTAATAGCCGGGTTCAGCTATCTCATGCATGTGGGAAAACTTATCGGTTCTCTGTTCCTTGTTAGCCAAAGGCAGGAAAGCGATGTCGCCCAAATCGGCACATCCCGTACCACTGAGGTGCAGATGGGTGAAGCCCACCAGCACAGAATCAGAGTAGTGATAGCCAGAACACCAGTCCCAACCCTGCGTCACCTGCGAAGGTCCCAATTGTACAAAGCCAAAAGGCACATTAGCACCCACGAACACATGTCCGTGACCTCCCGATCCGATAAACGGATTCACAAACTGCGTGTAGGTAGTTTCCTCTTCATCATAAATATGTCCTGTCTGACAGGCCACCAAGAGTCCTACACTCATCAATAACAATACAATTTTCTTCATATAATTATTCATCTATTAAAAATCTCAAACGTCACTTTAAAACCAAACTCACGCTTCTTCTGCTTGGCAAACGAAGCAAAGAAACCGAAGTCGAACAAATGCGTGCCAATACCATAGCCCACCTCATAGTATGGCTTCTGATGAGGGAGGAACACTGTATTGAAATAGATACGTTCATTCATCACATATCTCAAATACTTCGCCATGTGCGGTATCAGCAGGAAGGGAGCCTGATAGGTGGCATGAATCCTCAAATACTGGCGTGAGGAGTTGTAGATATCTGAATGCAACAGATGGAACACCCCACCGATATCGTCGCTCCAGGCAATAGGCAGGTTGTGCCTGCGGAATCGCTCGAAGTCGATGAAATACAAATGGTCTTTATAAGCAAATGTACCAGCGCCAAAACGCAGATACAACGTACGTTGCAGCCCTAACGGCAAATCGTCTTGGATATCTACCTCAAAGCGGTCGTAAACCGTGGAGTTCTTCAAGACACCGTCAATGCCCTTCTCCCACTCAAAGATAAAGGTAGGATAAGACGAATGCAGGTTTATCTTACGCTTTCCGTCCATGTAATAATACTGCCCAGGGGTAAATGAGAGCCTCATCATGGGGGCAAAACTCTTATAGGTACGGTTGTATTGCTCGTTCTTGTTGCCAGTAGCCGATCTACGATGCAGGTTCAGACCCAAGTCGAGGGTGAAGCCGTTAAACACCTCCCAGCTATGCGAGAATTTCATATAGGTATGGTTGAAATACTCCAAGTTCACCTCAGAGGGGTCAACCTTCTGTCCCATAGCTGCTTCGATATCTTTCAGCACCTCGTTGTTATAGACCTTGTCGCCATTACCTACCTCGAAATGGAAGGATGCTCGCTTCTCAGGCCAATAGTCGAAATAGCCCCTCACGAGCCAATAAAACTCCCGATGCTTGAAATTATAACCCAAACGAGGAGTGATTTCCAACACCTTGTCGTTCACCATCCTACGGGTATATCGCAAGTCCATCTTATAGGAGATACCATTACGATGATTATAGCCCAACAACTGGGGATTAAACAGGGGCGAGATGCGGAAGTTACCCACATCCTTTACGAAAAATCGACTTCTACTCACCAGAGCATCTCCCACATAGTCCCAGAAGTGTGAGCTTTTTTTCTTCTTGGTCAGGCTATCTTGACTGTTTGCCAACTCACGAGAGATATACTCCGAATAGAGGTCCAACTCATCCATCGAGAGAGGCACAGGACGACGCTGCCTAAAATATGCCATGTCTCGCACAGGAGGGGTGTCATTGGTCTGCAAACTATAATAACGGGAAAGGTCATACTTGCCCGTTTCCTCATGACGTAAATCTTTAAGCGTCTGATGTGGTGTCTCGTGACTAATGTCCTGATAGGTCATCAATGCGGTATAAGCAGCATCGATACGATTACCCATCAGGTGGAAGAACACCTCCAGATTATAGCTTAAGGGCAACATTTCCATATCAGTTTGCGTCCATCCCATCGTTACCTTGTTCTTAAAACGAATCATCTCGTTACGTCCCTCAAAATACATTTCCCGGATGCTCCAAGCTCCATTGGTGATGATGACATACCCCTCTACCAACTGATAGCTCACCACCCTGGGCTTATAGCTCACCTTATAATGTTGCACTCCAGCCGAATAGAACACTGAGTCAAGATAATAGGTATAATATTTATCTCCCTTGGGAGAGAGGGGTGATATGAGTTTATCTTGCAAAAGCATGTGGTTGTATGGGGTGATGTGGAAATAATCGCTCAAGCGGCCATCCCCCTCGAAGAAACTGTTAGTGGTGCCCAATACGCCCTCCGTGCGTTGGTCGTAGATATCAGGCGAAGTAAAATGCACCTGGTTAAGTGTCTCAATAAAGAATTTGCGTTGCCCTTTTCGGCTCACATGGAACATACCAGGTATCTGATGATAGAAAATATTCTTCTTACGCACATGCACCTGCCCCTTGATGTAGAGCTGGGCATTGTACTCTCGAGCCAGTCCCACGCTGTCGGCAGCACGTGCTACGGTTAGCCTAATCAAGCTATCTGCCAGTATGTCAATGGGTTTGTGCCTCGTTGTACGAGCCATCATAGCCATCGGCAAGCAGGCAAAAAGTAGCATCAGGCAAGCTAAGAATCCTATTTTGTGCGCTTTTTTCATATTCCAAATAGCAAAAGTATAAATTTAATTTGTACTTTTGTGGCAAATTACCGTTAAAAGATAAAACGATATGTCAAAAATGAGATTTTTTGCCCTTCAGGAACTGGCTAACAGGCGACCTGTGAAAGTAAATCTGCCATCAGACAAGCTCACGGATTACTATGGTATCCATGTTTTCAACCAGCAGAAGATGCAGGAGTATTTGCCCAAAGAGGCTTATCAGGCTGTGAAGGATGCCATCGAGAAAGGCAAGCCCATCAGTATCGAGACGGCCGACTTGATTGCCAACGGCATGAAGAGTTGGGCAAAACAACTGAATGTGACGCATTATACCCATTGGTTCCAGCCCCTGACGGACGGAACAGCAGAGAAACATGACGGATTTATCGATTTCGGTGAAGACGGTGATGTGATTGAGCGTTTCTCTGGCAAGTTGCTCATCCAGCAGGAGCCAGACGCTTCCTCTTTCCCCAGCGGTGGCATCCGCAACACCTTTGAGGCTCGCGGTTATACGGCTTGGGATGTATCCTCACCTGCTTTTGTGGTAGATGATACGCTTTGTATCCCCACCATATTCATCTCTTACACCGGCGAGGCGTTGGACTATAAGACGCCTTTGCTGAAAGCACTGAATGCAGTGGATAAGGCAGCTACGGCTGTGTGCAAGTTGTTCGACGACCAGGTACAGCGTGTGTATGCCAATCTGGGTTGGGAACAAGAATATTTCCTGGTGGATCGTGCATTGTACGATGCCCGCCCTGACCTTTGCCTGACAGGCAGAACGTTGATGGGTCACTCATCAGCCAAAGACCAGCAGTTAGACGACCACTATTTCGGCTCCATTCCTGCCCGCGTGACAGCTTTTATGAAGGAGTTGGAGATTGAGTGCTACAAGCTGGGTATCCCTTTGAAAACCAGACATAACGAAGCAGCTCCTAACCAGTTTGAGTTGGCTCCTATCTTCGAGAACGTGAACCTGGCAAACGACCATAACCAATTGGTGATGGACTTGATGAAGCGCATCGGTAGGAAACATAACTTTGCCGTACTGCTGCACGAGAAACCTTTCAACGGAGTGAATGGTTCAGGCAAGCACAACAACTGGTCGCTTTGCACCAATACAGGTGTGAATTTATTTGCTCCAGGCAAGAATCCACAGGGTAATATGTTGTTCTTGACGTTCTTGGTGAATGTGCTGATGATGGTGTATAAGAACCAAGACTTGCTGAGGGCATCTATCATGAGTGCTACAAATAGCTATCGTTTGGGGGGCAATGAGGCGCCTCCTGTCATACTGTCTATTTTCCTGGGCAAGCAACTCACCTCCGTACTGGATGAGTTTGTGAAGCAAGACTATAGCAGCAAGAGTGACAAGACCGAGAACCTGACCCTGAAGTTGGGTATTGACCGTATTCCTGAGATTCTGCTCGATACCACCGACCGCAACCGCACATCACCTTTCGCATTCACGGGTAATCGCTTCGAGTTCCGTGCCGTTGGTTCTTCAGCCAACTGTGCAGGGGCGATGATTGCCATCAATGCGGCTATGGCGAACCAGTTGCAGGAATTCAAGGCGAAGATTGACAAGCTGTTGGAAGACGGTATGAGCAAGACGGAAGCTTTGTTCCGTGCCCTGAAAGATGCCATCGTGGAATCTGCCCCCATCCGCTTCGAGGGTGACGGCTATTCTGAAGAATGGAAACAAGAGGCTGCTCGTAGAGGACTGAGCATCATCCACTGTGTGCCAGAAGCCTTGATGCTTTATGAGAGCGAACAATCAAGAGCTGTACTCATCGGCGAACACATCCTCAACGAAACGGAGTTGGCAAGTCGCGTAGAGGTAGAGCTGGAGAAGTTCACGAAGAAGGTGCAGATTGAGAGTCGTGTGCTGGGCGACTTGGCGATTAACCACATCGTGCCTACGGCAGTGAGCTATCAGAATCGTCTGTTGGAGAATCTGCGTGGATTGCGTGAGGTGTTCGATACCAGTGAATATGAGGTTCTCAGCGCTGACCGCAAGGATTTGATTCGCGACATTTCACATCGTGTGACGGAAATCAAGCGCTTAGTAAAAGAAATGACGGAAGCCCGCAAGAAGGCTAACCACATGGAGAATTACCAAGAGCGTGCGTTTGCCTATGAGCAGCAGGTGAAGCCTTATCTGGATGAGATACGTGAGCACATTGATAATCTGGAGATGGAGATTGATGATGAGATCTGGCCATTGCCAAAGTATCGCGAGTTGCTGTTTACCAAATAAATGAAGGAGTGCCATTGAGCACTCCTTCATTCTTTATTTCCTATCCAATCTTAGAAATCTTCTTCAGCTTATCCTCATCGATAATCTTAATCTTTCGACCATCAATGGCAATGAGTCTCTCGGAAGCAAACTGTGAAAGGGTACGGATGGCATTCGAGGTTGTCATATTCGACAAATTCGCCAAATCCTCACGCGAGAGATAAATGCTCAACGTAGAGTTATCTTCCTCCAATCCATAACTTTCCTTCAAGAATAGCAATGACTCTGCCAAACGGCCACGGATATGCTTCTGCGTAAGATTCACCGTACGCCTATCCGCCACACCCAACGAATTAGAGAGGTGACAGATGAAGAAATATGCCAGGTTGATGTTCTCCTTCACCAACTCATTGATGATATCCAACGGAATCAGACAAATCACCGATGGCTCCACTGCTGCTGCAGCATTGACATACTGCTCTTTGGCAAAGAAGGCACGGAATCCGAAATAGCCCACAGGCTTGATCATGCGTACAATCTGGCTTCTGCCTCCCACGCCCTCACGGAACACCTTGACCTTACCCTTGAGCAAGCAATACAGAAACGCTGGCGACTCATCCTCACTGTGCACAATCTCATTCTTCTTATAGGTCTGCAACATAAAACTATCTGCCAGCAGATCACGCTGTGCTTGGTTGAGCGGCTTCCACAACTCGGATATCATATCCGGAATGTTGTAATCAGACAAGTGTAACTTAGCCATTTGACGCTGCATTTAATAAGAACCTTTCTGCTTCGATAGCTGCCTTACAACCGCTACCTGCGGCTGTAATAGCCTGACGATAATGTGGGTCTGCCACATCTCCAGCGGCAAACACACCTGGAACATTGGTACGTGGACTGCTTCCCTCTGTCACGATATAGCCTGCGGCATCAGTTTCCACATAATCCTTGAAGATGTCTGAGCTGGGCTTGTGACCAATGGCGAGGAAGAATCCGTCGATGGGCAAGTCATAATGACGCTCATCGGCCTCTCCCCTGCGATGCACCAGATGCACACCCTCCACGCCATTCTCGCCAAACAGACCTTCGGCATTGTGTTCAAAGAGCACCTCAATCTTTGGATGGTTCATCACCCTCTCCTGCATGATCTTGGAAGCACGGAGGAATGGTTTGCGAACTATCAGATAGACCTTTGCAGCCAAACCGGCCAAGTAGGTAGCCTCCTCGCAGGCAGTATCTCCACCACCCACAACAGCTACGGTCTTCTTGCGGTAGAAGAAGCCGTCACAAGTGGCACAGGCACTCACACCCATACCCGCATATTTCTTCTCATCCTCCAATCCCAGATACTTGGCAGCAGCACCCGTAGCGATAATCAGTGTCTCGGCCTCAATCACCTTCGAGCCGTCGATGGTAATCTTGAACGGACGCTCACTCAAATCTGCCTGGGTAGCCACACCCTGACGCAAATCAGCACCGAATCGCTCAGCCTGCTGACGCAGGTCTTCCATCAGTTGGTTGCCATCCACTCCCTGCGGATAGCCTGGGAAATTCTCAACCTCTGTGGTGGTGGTGAGCTGACTGCCTGGTTGCAGACCTGCATATAACACTGGGTTGAGGTTGGCACGTGATGCATAGATAGCCGCCGTGTAACCTGCTGGCCCTGAACCGATAATCAGCAATCTCACTTTTTCTGTTTCCATATTATCTCTTTTTAAATTGACGATTGACTACGTCCTATTTTGTCGCGACTCGGCATAGCCCAAGCAAGCTTGGCTCTGCCCTCGCTGCTCCAAAAAGTGACAATTGACAATTAATTAACATTATCTTAGGTCGATAACCTCCACCCCGGGATAATCTGCCTTGTTGAATACGAAGGCACTATCCGAGAGAGGTTGTTTCTTCACCTCATAACGATTGATGTCTATCACCGTCACATCCAAGCCACCCCTACTCGCCATACTGACACGAACCGGATACAACCCTGTTTCGTGAATCATCAGCACAATACTCTGCATCTCCTCACGGGGGATGGTAGTAGTCATAATCACCTTACGCACCTCAGGCACTGCCGTCTCACCATACTTCAGCTCATAGCCCTGCTCATAAAGTGACATCCAAGCGTATGGATTCAAGGCTTGCAGCTCCTCAGCCGATGGCTCCGACACACTCACCTCCTCGTTCGCCTCCACGTATGTCCATTGCGTCTTACCATCAAACCAAGTCTTCATGCCGGCAGCTTCCAGCACGAACTTATCGCCCTGCACCAAGATATTGCCTTCTGTCTCTCCATCACCCATATATACGGTAAAGTCGATATCAACATAACCCTCGGCGAAAGCACGATGAGCAACCTCCTTCAACAGCTCCTCTGGAGTCTGACCGTTGATAATTGACAATTGACAATTGACAATTAGCAATAGCCCTATAAATAATAACCTTTTCAACATTCTAAATCTTTCATTCAATCATCAATCGTCAATTGTCAATAGTCAATTGTCAATAGTCAATCATCAATCGTCACCCCCTAATCGCATTAAGTTTCTCCTCCAGCGCCATCTCATCCGCACAAAGCACATCGCGAGGCTTACTACCCTGCGCTGGTCCCACAATACCAGCCCTTTCCAACTGATCCATCAGTCGGCCGGCACGATTATAGCCTATCGAGAACTTACGCTGAATCAACGAGGTAGAGCCATTCTGATGAATCACCAGCAAGCGGGCAGCATCCTCAAACAGCGAGTCAATCTTATCCATATCCACATCATTGCCACCAGCATCGGGGTCTGTCTCATCAGCCACCTCAGGCAAATAGAACGGAGTGACATAGCCCTGTTGCTTAGCGATAAACTTCACGATATTGTCCACCTCTGGGGTGTCGATAAAGGCGCACTGCATACGCACAGGGTCATTACCGGACAGGAAGAGCATATCACCCTTACCTATCAGCTGGTTGGCACCCGGACGATCCAGGATGGTACGCGAGTCAATCATGGATGTAACACGGAAGGCCACACGGGCTGGGAAGTTCGCCTTGATGTTACCAGTGATGATATTGGTGGTTGGTCGCTGGGTAGCGATAATCATGTGGATACCGCAGGCACGGGCCAACTGAGCGATGCGGGCAATAGGCAATTCCACCTCTCTGCCAGCCGTCATAATCAAATCGCCAAACTCGTCAATCACCACCACGATATAAGGCAAGTAGCGATGCCCCTTATTGGGATTCAATACACGATTAATGAATTTCTCATTGTATTCCTTGATGGTACGCACATGAGCAGCTTTCATCAGGTCATAACGAGCATCCATCTCCACACAAAGCGAATTCAGGGTACGCACCACCTTCTTCACATCCGTCACCACAGGCTCAGTAGCATCGGGCAACTCAGCCAGGAAATGATGCTCCAAATCTGAATAGATGCCGAATTCCAGCTTCTTAGGGTCAACCAGCACCAGCTTCAGCTCAGCAGGATGCTTCTTATAGAGTAAAGAGGTAATCATGGCGTTCAAGCCCACCGACTTACCCTGCCCCGTAGCACCAGCCACCAGCAAGTGAGGCATCTTTGCCAAGTCAATCACAAACGGCTCATTACTGATGGTCTTACCCAGCACCATCGGCAAGTCGGCCTTGCTCTCCTGGAAAACCTTACTGCCAATCACACTTTGTCCGGAAACCACGCGCGGTTTATTATTCGGCACCTCAATGCCAATGGTACCCTTACCAGGTATAGGAGCGATGATACGGATGCCCAACGCCTTCAACTGCAGGGCGATATCATCTTCCAAGTTGCGTATCTTAGCAATGCGGATACCCTCCACAAGGGTTATCTCATACAAGGTAATGGTAGGACCCACCGTAGCCGTAATGGTCTTTATCTCAATGCCAAAGCTCCTCAACACATCCTCGATGCGTTTCTTGTTGGCCTGCTGCTCGTCCATATCCACACTGGGCCCGTCGTTATCGAAATGCTTCATCAAATCCAGGGTCGGGAACTCGTAGTGCGAGAGGTCCAACCTGGGGTTATATGGCTCCAGCTGTATGGGTTTCTCATCCTTAGGCACGTCCACTATGAATTCAGAGTCATTCTCGTCGTTCTCCGTTGAACGCTGACCGTTATCCTCCAACTCATCATCCTCGGGTGCAACCACGGTGAACACATCATCATCGGTATCGGTCAAATTAATAGGCTCGATCTTGGGGTCATCAAACGGCTCATCTTTATCCTCTTGCTCTGGGTTCTCACCCTCCTGCACATTGTCAGGTTCGCCATTTTCAGGCTTCTCTGGGTTCTCAGCATCCTCTGGGTTCTCCTTCTTCTTACGCTTCAGATAGCCAAAGCCCAACAGCTTGCGTATCCATATCACCGTCTGTGTACTGAAATAAATGAGCAGACAGATGGCGGTGAAGAACAGAATCATCAGCAAGCCAGGCACACCCACCTGCTGCTCCAGCCAGTCGCTCACATTATAGCCATGCAAGCCACCCAGATAAAAGAAAGAATCCTCATACAAGCCCTTGAACAGGAAGCCGAAGAACACTGAAAGCCAAATCATCAGCAACGAGCAGCCGATGAACCATTTCCACAGCCTCACCTTCACCACACGCATCAGCTTCAGGCCTGCCACCAGGAAGAACACCCCCATCAGGATGATAGGAGCACCGAAACTTTTGTTGATGAAATAATCGGCCAACTGAGCACCGCGTATGCCCGTAGCATTCTGCACTTCGCCCTCATCGACATTCACTACCTCAGCACCAGCACTTTCAATCACACTTTGGTCGGCACCGCCTGTCAAGAAATATTGCACAAACGCCAGGATGGCAAAAGCCGACATCAGTGCCAATGCCAAACCCAGGATGAAATGCATGGTCTCGTTCTTGAAGAACGCCTTCAATCCAGCCATTCTCTCGGGCTTAGGTTCCTGTGGTACAGGGTTTTTAACTTTCTTGGTATCTTTCTTTTCCGTCTTCATTATCTCGTTTGTCATTGTTTACCTGTGAGCGCTAAAAAAGCCCTTCACTCTTTCTAACTTGTAAAGGTACCGCTTTTTTTTTAATCTACCAAAATAATTGCTCAAAAAATGTGTTATTTAGCAGAAAAATTAATTGTTCATATACAATATTCATTTAGCGTCGCATCCTTTGGTGCACCGTGTCTTTGATACAGAAATACAGAAATACAGAATACAGTTTCTTTGGGGAGATGTATCAACGGTAAGTAAAAAAAGAGAATAATAAATTTTATTATTATATATATAATA
>JAFXVZ010000001.1 GCA_017534535.1 Bacteroidaceae bacterium
ATACTGAGTGATTTTGGTGCAAATATAATAAAAAAAATATTACCTTTGTACTGTTTTCGCCTAAAATCACACTATTTTATAGATTATTATCTCCAAATTCGCATTTTTATCGAATTTGGAAGCAAAATACACGCATATAACTCTAAATATGAGATATGATTGCCGTCCAAAAGAAAGAGAAGCCATTTATTCTGTTTGATAGCGCAACACTTTGGTTTAGTTTATACCCATATTAAATATCTATAACCTAAACTAAACCTTAATGCAACAATGTGCAAAAATCTGCGTTAAAAAGTGTAAACGTGCAAAGAACTGGAAAATCGATTTTGCAGATTTTTGCATTTTCTTTTTTTGACGGCAGTCATATTTGCAGATTTTTGCCTATTTTGCGCCCCCCACCGTCCCTCGGAGTCACTTTAGATACCCTAAAACAAAAGTGTTTGTACTGATTATCAGATACTTATATTTTCAGATAGTAACTTCTGGATCGGAAAGTAGATTCTGCGTGGGAAAGTAATTGAACTTTTTATTTGTTAAGTATAAAAGGCTGATTATTCTCCCAAATAATCCTTTCCTTTACCGTATGACGACTGAGAGGACCACAGCATAACTCTATACGCTTTTAAAAAATGAAAATAAATGATTATGAAAAAAAACTTTGGATTTAGGTAATGTCATCAATAAATGTTTGACACCTGTAGCACTTTTGATGATATACTGTGTGATTTTCTTTTCATGCGACAAAGACTATTCCATAGAACGTGTAACTGAACCAGGGGCAGAATTCAGAACTATGTAAGAAACACTTGACTGGGGAAAAGACACTTGTTTCATCTACGGACACAATACACCCGATGTGATTGCTTTCAATTCTGCTTCGTCATATGCTATTTTGATGCGTGAGTTTGGCCACAATAGTAAAGCAAAGATATCGTCAACAAAGAAACTGAATTCATTAGCAGTCATTTGGGCTTTTCACTGCCAGATTTGAAGACATCAACAGCCCCCCAGACATGCTTTATACAAATGGATCACACCGACTATGTCCAGCGTGTTGATGGTGCCCGCGAAGCCCACTACTCAACATATTGACTCAATAGCCTGGGAAGCACTAACCACTCAACTTGGTATTTCTAGTGACTCTGTAGCTTGGCTCAACCTCCAAATAGAGGAGACAACCTATAACTACTCGGGCATGACAGATGAAGAAATACTCTTTTCTAAGGATAAAGATAATGATATAGGAACCTACAAAGTGGGCATTGGTTGTATGGCATGTAAGGAGGATGAGATAGACGCTTTTATCGACAGGATGCTAGTCGTGTCTTCAGACCTAATGAATGAGAAAGAGCGCGATATGCTCTTTGCCATGATTGACAAACGATTAGAGTAAAACCTAAGAAAACGTTTTTACAGCCCCAAACATGCTATTATTTATATAATTTCGATAAAAAGTCTATTTTATTAAACATTTTTTCTAATTTTGCACCTAACAAATAATTATGGGAAAGGATACATATGGTAAGATGATGCCCAGAACCTTGAGCCAGAATCCGAAGATTATGGACGAACAAATCATGCTGGCATGCAAGTGCAGGCACCTTTCTATGCAGGACATAACAGAAAGGGCAACGCTGACATGACTAATTGTCTCTAAGGTGGAACATGGTGGTGACCCAAGGATTTCTATGGGTATTTTTGCACGGGTATTCTTTTCGCTTAATATTGAAAACTATTTTACCCTTCTTGCTGCCGACGATGCTCTTGACAAATAGCTTCAGGATGCAGAAGTAAGGAACAGAACCAAAATAAATGATGTTTTAATTAATGAAAATAAATAGAAACATAAATGTAGTCTTAGTCATCCTTATTTTCGGCGCAAGCCTATTTACAGCTTGTTCGAAAGACGATGATGATATTATAGGGGTTGACACAACAAACCGCATCGATAAATACAAGGAGATGGAGAGTCTGGTGGAATCCCAGCCTTTCTCCCAACTCCATGGAGTAAGCGTCGGAAATGCCCAGGACAATGATGCCAAGACGGGCGTAACGGTATTTTTCTTCCCCGAGGCTTCTATGGCTTCGGCGATAGTCCTAGGTGGCGGGCCGGCATCGCGCGAGGTGCCTCTTTTGGACCCTCAGCGCAACACGCAGCCTCTAAACGCATTGGTTTTCAGTGGCGGATCGGCTTATGGTTTGGCGGCTTCCGACGGCGTGGCGAATTGTTTGGAGGAACATGGTTATGGTTATAATACTGGATTCGGGCTGGTTCCCATCGTATGTCAGAGCTGCATCTTCGACCTCTCATACGGCAAGAGTAACGTTCGCCCCGACCGCGAAATGGGATATAAGGCTTGCCAAAGTGCCATCGCCAGCAACTCGCCACTCAGCGGAAATGTAGGTGCAGGCACTGGGGCCACTGTGGGTAAGCCCGGCGGCATGGCCTTGGCCCCAAAAAGTGGCATAGGCTACGCTGCAGCACGTCTTGGACAATTGGAAGTCGGTGTGGCGGTTGTCGTCAATTCCTTGGGCGACATCTTCCAGGATGGTATAAAGATAGCAGGCATGACCACTGCCGACCGCAAGGGTTTCGTGAGTGCCGAACAGGCAGTACTCATGAACCAGTATTCCGACCTGATAGCAGGCAACACGACCATTGCCGATGCCATCCTTTCCAGCAAGATATCCGATGAGGAGTATCTCGACAACATTTAAATTGCCTTCACCCCCTTTCACCATACCTGCATCCAGCTAAAAACAGCGCGACTCTACATGAGTCGCGCCTAATTAATTCTAAGTATGGATATGTATGGTTCGAGATAAACTCCGCCAAATTTATATACACTTTGAGAAGAGGTTGAAGCTCTGAACACTCAATTTACGACAGAGTGGGAGCTCACACCACCCTTTTCTTATCCAGATAAGCTACGTTCATCTGGTCAACAGTAATCTGTTCCCAGACACCCTCTACTACATATACTTCATGGGAGAGATAGTCGTCTAACTCTTGGCGGGTTTCAAACTCCATCACAAGAACGGAGCCTTTCAAATTGCCAGCCCCATCCAATAGACCACCCGCACACACAAGGTGATCTTTCAGTCTGTCCATACCTTCGAAGTGACGAGGACGCACCTCCATCCTCTTCGCCAATTTTCCTACGCCATCTATGGCCCTAATAACGAATTGCATAATATTGAGATTTATTTCCAACTAAAATTCTCTTTGCCTGCGCCAATCTCAAAATGATACTTGGCAATGCCGAGGTCCATCTGCGTATAGCCAATCAGTGAAAAGCCTTTGTGGGCGACAACCTTGTTATCCCCCACATATTCGAACGAGAATTTCTGCTGATTCACAGCTGTAGGAGCCAACAATGCAGCCTCCACTCCCTTTCGAAACCACAATGGCGTATTGTCGCTTACATTGCTTACTTGCTCTATGGTCTTGATTTTGTGGGTAACTCCTTGCGTTTCCCCATAGCCCAGGGCAATATAGCAGGCTATCTTCTCATCGTCACCCAACACATAGGTATAGGGAATCTTCGAGTAACTCAATCCTGCCCAACAGGTATTCAAGCCAAGCATCTGTGCCAACAAAACCAGATGCTCACCATAATAACCCACACGATAGTCGAGGTCATCAGCCTTCTTGCCTGCCATAACCAAATAATTGCTTACCCCTCGGAACTTACCGTACTTCGCAAATGGTCCTAAGAATGCCTTCGGCTCATTCAAAATGAGCTGTACATGCAACCTGCCTTCATGGTTCACCTTTACAACAGCCTCCTGCAGCACCTTAACCACCTCTGCTTCCAAAGGCTGTTCCTTGTATGCCCTCACACTATGCCTCGCTTCAATTGCTTCTTGTATCGTCATATTCAATTATTACATATTGTATATATCGCGGTATTATTTGGCAAAGATAGGAAATCTTTTATGAATATCGAAGAATCTGACTACTTTTTGCAACAGAATAAATCCTCAAACACAATTCTCTGAAGTCTCAAAAGTGTTATTATATCGCCTCAACTGTATTCCACATTGATGAGGGCAACAGCTTCCATCCCCCATTTCATAATCAATTAACGAAAGTGTACATGTAGTTATCATTTTTCACTTCATAAATATTATTTAAAAAAAAGATACATAGTTACACTTTTGGATATAACACTCTATTTATTAGTATTATATATCAGTGTATCTTTTTTGAAAAGTTACACTTTTTTGCACAAAAAAGCATCTTTTTCTGCAAATGGTTTGGTTTTGGGCGGATTATTTTGTATCTTTGCATACTATTATAAACCCTCAAAAATATGAAAATAACCATCATCAACACAGAAAGAAATGAGCAACGATTCACACGCGAAGAGCTGGATTTGTTCGTTTCTCAGTTGCAGGACGGGACCTACCGTCAAGACTATGTATTCAACAACCACAAGAAAGTATGTTTCACAACCGAATGGGCTAAACAAAGCGGTGAATTGAAGGCGAAAAATCTGAATCCGCTGGTGCTTCTTTCTTTAGAGAACCTGCGCGACCTGCCAACAGCAGAAGAGTACAAACGACTTGCAGCCCGCCTGCCCTATACTCTGCTCTGTTTTCTGGGGCACGACGGACACTCCCTGCGCATCATTGCACCTTTTGAAGTATCTGAATGCGAAATTACCAAGACTTCTTTGCTCAATGCTTATCGCAAACTCCACTACATCTACTCATCGCAGTTGGGCACGCCACTTGCCAACGACGAGCCATCGTTCGAGAGCAGTTGTCAGGTGAGCTATGACCCCAAGCCCATCTATAACCCTTCAGCCCTGCCCATCATCGTATCATTTGAGCAAGAGGATACGCCTGAATTCCGATCGATACAAGAAGACATCAGCGACTACAACTTTCCAGAAGAAATACCAGGCATGAGTCAGCGAGACAGCAGGATGCGCCGCTTTCACGATTGCCTCGATGCAGCCATCGAAGCCCATCGCGACAAAAAAGAAGATGACCTTTTCCAAGTGGCCGTACTTGAACAGTTAGCCGACGGATGTCGCCAGATGGGCATCCCCAAAGCCTTTGCTGCTCATGCAGCAAGCCTCATCCCCCTATTTGGATATAGGCAAAACCGCGACCTTGTGGAGAGCATCTTCAAAACTGCTTATCTGCGTGACACACTGAAAACCGTGCCCATGAAGTTCACTCGTCCCTCTGCCCTACTCGCTTACAAGACTGAGGCTTATATGAAGGAGCACTACACCCTGCGTCTGAACGTAATGACAGGCACACCAGAGTATCGCCTGAATGCCATAGGCTATGGCTTTGTCCCACTTGATCAAGCTGCCCGTAACACCATGACCATCAACGCACTCAAGGCAGGACTTGATTCATGGGACAAGGACTTGAACCGCTATATCGACTCGAATCTCATTCCTCGTTACTATCCCATGGAGGATTACCTCACACATCTGCCCCGATGGAACGGAAAGCACGATTATGTGGGTGATTTGGCCAGACGCATCAAGACCGATGCCCCTTACTGGACGGACGATTTCCACACATGGATGCTCTCAATGGTGGCGCAGTGGTTGGGCAAGGATCGCCAGTATGGCAATGCCATCGTGCCCTTGCTCATCGGTCCGCAAGGATCGGGCAAAACCAGCTTCTGCCGACGCTTGTTGCCTGGCTGGTTGCAACTCTACTACAATGACCGCTTATCGATGAAGAACGACAACGACATTTTCATCGCCATGTCGTCGTATGCACTCATCAACATCGACGAGTTTGATGCCATGTCAAAGTCACAACAGCCTATCCTGAAGTATCTTATCTCGAAGAACGATGTGAAGTTCCGTCCCCCCTATGGTAAAATCATGGAGCAACGCCAGCGTTTCGCCTCATTCATCGCCACTACCAACAACCGCCGTCCTTTGGTGGATGCCACTGGTTCGCGACGCTTCATCTGTGTCTATGCCGACGAGATAGATAACTCGGGGCAAATCCCCCACGACATGGTGTATGCACAACTCGTCACTGAGCTTGAGCAAAAGCGGCGTTACTGGTTCAATGATGAGGAGAACCAACGCATCATGCGACAGAATGAGCATTTCCAACTGGTGTCAAACTATGAGCAGATGGTGTCTCTTACTTACCTTCCACCCGAGGAAACACCTGTGGACGCAAACCATGTATTGTTGCAGGACATCATGCAACGACTTGCTGAAGACTTCCCTACCTTCAACATCACGAAAGGCACCGACATGGAGCTTGGACGAAGGCTTGTGCAGATGGGTTATGTACGGAAGCGTCAAAATCAAGGTTCCGCGTTCCGCATGAAGGAGAAGTAACTTGTCACAGCAAAACAAGTATAGTGTAACTATGTATATAAATCAATAAAGAAAAATATGTCAGTACATATCAAACTTATCAAAAACAACATCAAGAGCAGCAGCTCATACGGCAAGTATTTTGCCAAAACCATCAGTCAAGGCGAGGTTACCCTGCATGAAATCATGAAAGAGGCTTGCCGCAACAGTCACCTGTCGGAGGGAACTGTCACCGCAGTAGTAACTGAACTCGAGGATTTGCTCAAGGAGAAGTTGGGCAATGGACAAACCGTTGTGCTCCCTGGAATCGGCCGTTTCAGTTTGCGTGTAGAAAGTATCGGTGTGGATGAACCTAAGCAGTTCAATATTAGGCGTCACATCACCCGCATCATCTGTGGTTTCCTGCCTGCCGGTCGTCGCATTGCAGGCGGACACATCCTCTACAATTTCTGCGAGGGAGTGAAAGCAGAATGGCAAAAAGGCTTCAAACCAATATAAAGTTAACCATTCTTCTCATCTTTATAGCACTCAAAGATGGTATCCACCAAATTCTTAGGCAACTTCTTGGTAAAGAGGCTTACTATCCATACCACAGGGAAGCCACCCACCATCGCAATAGCACCGCAGTTGATAGGATTGATTGGATTACCTATCAGCATATTGACCACCGTAAGGCCTACACCCCAAATGAAGCAAGCCCACACAGAAGCAGTAGTGACACCACGTGAGTAGAGGCCCAACATAAATGGTGCCAGAAAAGCTCCTGCTAAAGCACCCCAAGAGATGCCCATCAACTGAGCGATGAACGTAGGAGGATTAAGGGCAATCAACAGGGAAATGGCGATGAAGAACATTATCAGCACACGCATCACTACTACCTTGCGACGTTCAATCTTCTCTGATACGATATCGTCAATGGTACCTTCCTCCACCTCACCAGGCAGGGATTTCTTGTCGCGATAAATCAAATCGAGAGTCATCGTACTGGATGAGGTGAGCACCAATGAAGCTAACGTTGACATAGAAGCTGAGAGCACCAACAATACTACAAGAGCTATCAAGACATCTGGGAGTGTTACCAGCATAGCAGGCACAATCGAGTCGAACGCAATCTTTCCATTCGCAATCACAGGTTCATACAGACGGCCAAATCCGCCCAAGAAATAGCAGCCACCAGCCACGATGAACGCAAAGATCGTTGAGATAATGGTACCACGCTTGATGGCACTCTCATCTGTAATCGAATAGAATTTACCTACCATCTGCGGCAAACCCATTGTACCCAAAGAAGTAAGGACTACCACACCCAGCAAGCCCCAAGGGTCGGGGCCAAAAAGTGAGGTAAAGCCACCAGAACCAGGCTCTGTACTGCCATCAGCAGGAAGTACAGCAAGCTTAGACACAGCTTCAGACAATCCGCCTTGTGCAGCAATTACAGCCACAATCACAGCCACAATGCCAAAGAGCATGATGATACCCTGAATAAAATCGTTCATTGCCGTAGCTTTATAGCCACCCAGGATGACATACACAGCCGTCAGAATAGCCATGATGATTACACAATATTCATATGGTATGCCAAATCCCATTTCAAACAATGTGGATATACCTTTATAAACACCTGCAGTATAAGGAATGAGGAACACAAATGCGATGATGGATGCCGCCACACGCAAGCCCTGGTCAGCAAAACGAGTGCCGAAGAAATCAGGCATCGTGCGACTTTCGATGTGCTGTGTCATCAGTTTGGTTCTTCTACCTAATAGCAGCCAGGCCAATAGTGAACCTATGATGGCATTACCTATACCTATCCAAGCTGAAGACAGGCCATACTTCCAACCAAACTGACCAGCATATCCTACGAACACTACTGCAGAGAAATAACTTGTACCAAAGGCGAAAGCCGTAAGCCATGGACCTACGGCACGTCCACCCAATACGAAACCTTCCACACTACTGGCCTGCTTGCGGGTATAGAGACCCACACCAATCATCACGGCCAGGAAAACAATCGTCAATAAAACCTTGATTATCATATTACTAATTATTCATTCTTCATTATTCATTCTTCATTAGAATGCTACTTGAACTTGTGCTTGAAGCCAATTATAATCTTTACCTAACTTATCGCCTAGCAAACAGCGGGTATATTGAAGCTGCATACGACACTTCTTATAAAACCAATACTGCAAGCCAATGGTAAGGTTAGTCTGGTCCCAGCCCTCCACCTTTGTATTGCGGTCATAAGTCTCGGCACTTGCCACCAAGTCAAGGGCATCTACCATAGGAATGCTGGTAGTGATGTATCCACCTCGTGAGCCCACCTTGCCGTCTTCGCCACCCAGCCACTCGGCACGTATTGAAGCTGGGCGAGCCTCCTTATACTTACTGCCCGTATAGGCCTTCGTTTTATACTCTGCACCCACGCTGTAGCGATTTCGTTTATAATTGTCGCCCACCTGGATATCAGGATTCCAAGCTGCCGTACCTACAGCACAGCCTGTACCAAAATAGCCAGATGCGACCAGTCGGAGCCCATCCATAGGACGTACCTCCATCTTGGCAATAAAGTCTTTTTGATTATTCTGGTCCTTGCGGTTGATACCCTGACCACTCATCAAAGCCAACTCATAGTGCAGTTTGCTTTCCAACAAATCACCATACACCTCGATACCCATATCACGACCATAGTTCACACCATTCAGGGGATCGGGACCCTCGCCAGCCAAGTAAAGCACAGCCTGCGAATAGACATCAATCAACTCCAATTGAGTGGGCGACAATGGATTCTCCATAGAAAAAGAATGTTTGAACTGACCCAATCGGATAGTCATCTCTTTGCCTTTCGTCACACGAAAGTCAGTATAGAATTCCTGTACCACACTTGAGAAGTCGTGCATAAACAGAAAAGACCATCTGTCTGTAATGCGTGCCTTTGCCCAAAGCAAGGTACGCTTCAAGTTAAAGGCATTCTGGTCTTTGCCGTTTGGATTTTGATAACTCCATCCTCCCTGAGCGTATCCATTCAGGGTGATGCGTGAGGTGAAATCCTTCATCCAGTCGGGTTCACCTGATTGTTGCTGAGCCATTACAGCGATGCTTGTGGTCATCGCCATCGCCAACGCCAGCATCCTCATTTTGCAAGTTTTACCTTTCATTTTGTCATAATTATTGTTCTGTATTCTTTTCTTGCGCTGGCAAAAATAGTACAATTCTATCAGTTAGACAAAATTATAGGCAAAAATCTTACGTTTTCCTTAATAATTCATTGTTTTACTACTACTTCTCAGCCAACGAAACGTAATAGTAAGGGAAAACAAAGATATAAAAGGGGGTTAAGAATAAAGGAATGTAGCTCGTGAATAATTATCGAATATTGTAGTCTTCTTTTAAGTATCAAGGACAATCTCAAATCACTTCAAGATAAAAGCTGAAAGGGCGAAAGCCATCGTTGCAACTAATCATGGCACTCATTGGGTTTTGCATCCAGCCATCGTAAAAGTTGCCTTCGCCCCTCGCCAACGACTCCACAAAAGGTTTCATTGACTCCCAAGCAGAAAGGCATAGTCCCTTTGGGCATTGACCATCAATGGAAATCCACTGCTGTCCCACCTTAATATCACAGGCATGTTGAATTGGATTTTCGTATTTCGCCATCAAATCAGGATAGATAGTCTGGCGAATGGCGGTGATACGCACCTGCCTCTTACACAAATCATTATTATTAGTATATTGGTCTGTCATAACCTTTTGTTGCTTAATTCTACGAGCAAATATAAGGATTATTTCGGAAATATCGCTAACTTTGCCTTATGAAAATCATCCACGTGGATATGGATCAGTTCTATGCGGCTGTGGAACAGCACGATCATCCTGAACTGAAAGGCAAGCCTATAGCTGTGGGGCACGACGCAGAGCGAGGCGTGGTAGCAACTGCCAGTTATGAGGCTCGTAAATATGGTGTGCATTCTGCTCAGTCCATCCAAGTGGCGAAGCGACTCTGTCCACAACTGATTATCGTTGAGCCACACTTCCAGCGCTACAAGGAGGTCTCGGCTCAGCTGCATGACATCTTCCACGATTATACTGACTTGATAGAGCCTGTCTCACTGGACGAAGCGTTCTTGGATGTAACTGAAAACAAACGTGGTATGGAGTTGGGAGTGGATATTGCCAGAGAAATCAAACAGCGTATATTCGATACCACAAGACTAACGGCATCAGCAGGAGTAAGTTACTGCAAATTTCTCGCTAAAATCGCATCTGATTGGCGCAAGCCAAACGGACTGACAGTGATTCATCCTGATCGAGCACAGAAGTTCATCGACCAGCTACAAGTGGAGAAGATTTGGGGCATTGGTCCCAAGACTGCCGAAAGGATGCACAGCATGGGAATCTTCAATGGAGCTGACTTAAGGAAACAATCGTTGAAACATCTTATTGAGGTGTTTGGCAAGATGGGGCAGGTATTCTACAACTTTGCCCGAGGGATTGACGAACGACCTGTAGTGTCGGAGTGGGAGCGCAAATCTGTTAGCTGTGAACAAACTTTCTCACATGACATTAGCGATTCAATGGCAGCCACTATCGAGTTATATCATATGGTACTTGAACTTGAGCGACGCATCAAAAAAAACACATTCGAGGGACATACACTCACCCTGAAAGTGAAGTTCCAAGACTTCCAGCAAATTACACGTAGCATTACAGTGGAGCAAGTGTTGCGTAGCAAAGACGATATCCTACCTCTCGCCAAACAGCTGTTGCAACAAGTGGAGTTAAGCTCCCATCCCATCCGTTTGCTAGGATTGGGAGTTTCAAATCAAAGAGGGGAAAACGAAGTACCTATCCATCGCTGGATTCAACTGAAGATTGATTTCGAGTATTAACATACTACCCCATATTTCCAACAATACATGAGTAAAACAACCTGAATAATCAATATCAGGGGGATGCCGTATTTGAATTTTTTATGCTGGGTTTTGTGGTGCCAAGCTTTCATCCCTAACCAAGCACCAATACTTCCTCCAATGACGGCCAAACACAAAAGCGTAGCTTCAGGTATTCGCCATTTGGAACGTTTAGCCTTCAATTTGTCGATGCCATAGACAAAGAATGTCACCACATTGATGGCAACGAGATAAAAAACAATAATAAACTGTAAATCTTTCATTTCTTTTTTTCTTTTTTGGGCTTAGGTTCAGGCAATTCTTCGTATGTTGCACGCACTAAACGAGAGAGGGTTTCGTGGTCATCTACATCTTCTATATAAAAATAATCTTTAGCCCCCTCGTAAGGTGGACGTAGGTCAATGGTTCTCAACACAGCACGACCTGCCTCAGTGGGTTTCACATAAAAATGGTCGTCGCAGATGAGACCGAAAATCTTACCTTTACAGTAGATGCCATAATCGCCAAACATCTTCTTGACGGTAATTTCCCCTGCTCCAGCACATTGGTCGGCTATATATTGAACAAAATCTCGATTGCTTGCCATAGAATTTTTAGTTAATGGTTAAACGCATTTCTGTGTAATTCGTCTTTTTATCTATGAATCCTAATCGTTTATAAATGCCATAACCTTTGTCGGTGGCACTGAGGTCAATACAACCTAAGCCTTTAGACTTTGCAAATTCTACAAGATTTCTCAGCAACTTGGTACACAAACCCTTGCCACGATACGCTTGCTCGGTATAAACGTTCAATACTTCTCCATACAGTCCATTAGAGAGTCGTAGATTAGCAGGCATCTCAATGATTAGTAAATAAACAACGGAAACAATCCTGCCTTTGTCTTTTGCTACGAAAGCCACCAATCGATTATGCAGATTCCGTTCGAAATATCTTGCCAGTTGTTCTTCAAGGATTGCTTGCTGGTGTTCATCCATCGAACCTGCCTCTTCAGCAATAAATGCCATCCGCATGCGTATCAGTTCATCGATATCATCATAATCAGCCATATCAAAAAAATCCTTATACTCCACATGCGCCCCGAAAGTGCTAACCAAGCCAATATTTTTTAAAGCGGTCTTTTTGTCTAAACCTGGATAGAGAACTAACTCTGCATCATCACACACATACGCCAAAATCCCTACATTCGAGTTTATCGCCCACATAGCATGACCACCTGTATATGGGATTGGCCACTCATTACCACAGCCACCATGAAGAATCACATGAATCAAGTCTTCAAGCACAGCATCGTCTGCCATCTTCAATTGTTGGATTCCATTTCCAGCGTCATCGCCCATGCAAACGCTTTCCCTATGAAATGTTAGCTCTATCATACAATCTTATTAATATTTTCATGCAAAAATAGTATATTTGTTTGGAAATCTTTCTATATTTGCACACAATATTTAATAAAAAGCGATATGAAAAGACATCTCATTACTTTGTTTGTAACAATCTTGGCTCTGACAGCCTGGGCTCAAGGCAATTCTGCACTCGACCAAATCAAGGCTGACCCTTGGAAAGCATACGGAAACGATTATCCTTATGAGCAGAAAGTAAGTAGGTTGACGAAAGCACCTAAAGGTTACAAACCTTTCTATATCAGTCATTATGCCCGCCATGGGTCTCGCTACTATTGGAGCGACCAACTCTACAAAGACTTGGATACCTTAATGACCACTGCCCACAACAAGCATCTGTTGACGCAAGAGGGAGAAGCTTTCTACAGCAAATTCATGGCAGCCAAGCAGGAGTTGATGACAGGTGTCAGTGAATTGACGCAATTGGGCTGGGAGCAACATCAGTTCATTGCACGCACGATGTACAACAACTTCCCACAGGTTTTCAAGAAAGGCGGTAATGTGCTCGCCATATCTTCTTTGTCTGGTAGATGCGTCATCAGCATGGCAGCTTTCTGCCAGGAGCTGGTTCAGTGTAATCCTGCTATTGAAATTCGTGAGCAGTCTTCACGATTTACCCTTGACGGTGTGGTGCCTACCGATAGTCAGAATCCAGTAAAGCACAACTTCCCCAAACCTAACAAGCCTCGTTATGAGAGCAACCGCGATAAATTCCAGAGCGATAACAGTCTGAGTAAAAAAGTAGTTGAAAGAGTATTTACCAGCACAGAAGGTTTGCCTGGCAGACCTGAAATGTTGGGGAATAGCCTCATCAGTCTCTATACCACCTTGCCCAGCATCAACCATGTAGGCATGATGGGCAACATTGTTACCGACCAGGAGATTGTGGATCGTTGGGAAGCATCAAACCTGGGTTCTTACTCTTGGGTATTCGCCGGGCAGTATAACATGATTCCTATTTTGGAGGATATCCTCAAGAAGGCAGATGCTGCGATTAATGGTAGCAGTGACCGTATCTCTGACCTACGATTTGGACACGATACCTGCATTGGCCCGCTGACGGTGTTGATGGGCATCAATGGTGCTGATACCGACCCTGAAGACCCATACGAGGTGAAGAATATCTATCAAAATTGGGAGACTTGCAAGGCTTCTAATATACAGTTAGTGTTCTATCGTGGCAAGAAGGCATCTGATGATATACTCGTAAAGTGCTTGCTGAATGGTGATGAGGCAAAACTGCCAGTGCCCACAGATATGTTCCCATATTATAAGTGGAGTGATTTCCGCTCATTCTATCAGAATAGGATAAATAGCATTGTTAGGTGACAAAAAAACTTTAATTTCTTTTTGTCATTCCAAATAAAGCAGTACCTTTGCAGTCGCAAAAGCAACGAAAGGCAATGCATCGCCACTTTAGCTCAGTCGGTAGAGCAACGCATTCGTAACGCGTAGGTCGCCAGTTCAAGTCTGGCAAGTGGCTCATGACACCAAAGGAGATGCTGGCTAAGCATCTCCTTTAATGATTATTAGGCGTATGAAAAAACGTACAACACATATTCTGCTTGGTGCTTTTCTCGCCCTGCTGCTGATAGCCTGTGCCATCGGTGGTGCTTTTTATTACTATTTTATGGCTCCGCAGTTCTTCCCCCAACAGACGGCATACGTGTATATCGACCGTGACGATACGGCTGACTCGGTGTATGTAAAGGTGCAGCAGGTGGGAAACGTGAAGGACTTTCACGGATTCAAGTGGATGAGCGAGTACCGACACTATCCTGAAAGCATCCGTACAGGACGTTATGAGATTCGCAACAATGAGAGTGTATATCATGTGTTCAGTCGCATCTGGCGAGGTTATCAGACACCAATGAACATCACCATCAACAGTGCTCGTACGATGAAGAGACTGGCTGGGCAAGTAGGCAGGCAACTGATGATTGACTCAGTGGAGATTGCTACACTGATGTACGATTCTGCCTTCCAAACCAAGATGGGTTATACAAAAGAGACGATGCCTGCATTGTTTATACCCGATACCTACGAGATGTATTGGGATATCTCTGTGGATGAGTTCTTCGATCGTATGCAGACAGAGCACAGACGTTTCTGGAACACCAGCCGTACGGCAAAAGCCAAAGAAATGGGATTATCAGAGAATGAGGTCGCAACACTGGCCTCTATTGTGGAGGAAGAAACTAACAATAACCCGGAGAAACCATCGGTAGCTGGCTTATATTACAACCGCTTGCGTATTGGTATGCCATTACAAGCTGACCCTACCATCAAATTCGCACTGCAGGAATTTGGCATCCGTCGTATCCTCAACTCCGACTTGAATGTGGAGTCTCCTTACAATACTTACCTGCACAAGGGTTTACCTCCAGGTCCCATCCGCATTCCTTCGGTGGTGGGCTTAGATGCCGTGTTGAACTACGCCCATCATAACTATCTCTATATGTGTGCCAAGGAAGATTTTTCGGGCACACACAACTTTGCCGCTACCTATCGCGAGCATCTAAACAATGCGCAGCGTTACTGGGCAGCTTTGAACAAAAGAAAGATCAGCCGATGAAATGGTTTGTATTCCATAAGGGTCAACTGCTTCTACAGCAGCAAGGCGATGCTTTACGGGTACCAGAGGGCAATGAGCCTCCAGTACCTGTGCCTGATGGGCACCAAGTGCATGAGGTGACCATGAATAATGGCACAAAGGTAAAGACATTCGAGATAGAAGACATCGACATTCAACAGTCAACGGTCAACAGTCAACGGTCAACGGTCAACAGCCATTGGAAGCTAATTGGTCTTAGGGACTCTTTCAACTACATTCCTTTGGAGGATTATCTTTGTGGAGGCAAGGCAGCGCAGATACTCTACTGGGATAAGCATAGCCGTTATTGTCCTACGTGTGGAGTCCTTACTATCCAAGAAACGCCCATCATGAAGAAATGTCCGCAATGCGGATTGGAGATGTATCCACCCATTGCCACCGCTATCATTGTATTGATACAAAAGGGTAATGAAATCCTGTTGGTTCATAACCGAGCTTTCAAGCGTAACTATTACGGATTGGTAGCTGGTTTCTTGGAAGCAGGAGAGAGTTTAGAGCAATGTGTAGTTCGCGAAGTGAAAGAGGAAACAGGCCTTACCATCAAGAACCTACAATACTTTGGCAGTCAGACTTGGCCCTACCCCAGTGGTCTGATGGTGGGCTTTACTGCAGAGTATGAGAGTGGTACCATCAAACTCCAGGAAGATGAACTAAGTGCAGGCGCTTTCTATAGTAAAGACAACCTGCCGGAGATACCCAAGAAAATGAGTATCGCCCGCAAGTTGATAGACTGGTGGTTGGCTAACCACTAAACAATGGCTATTCGTTCCAAATCGTAAGGCACGAACACCTGACCATCATAGACCGACTGAGCCTCAGCGGTATAACGTTCTTTACGTGTATCCAACGTCTTATCCTCCGTGTGATAGAGAATCAGGTTAGGCACATCCAAGGTCTTAGCCAAACGGGCTGCATCCAAAGCGGTGCTGTGGTGCTTCTTATAAGGTTGGAAGCGCTCACGGTCAGCATAAAGGCAAAACGCCTCACTCATCATCCAGTCAGCACCCTTGACGTATGGTTCATTTAACTCGCAATAAGGTTCATCGCCTAAGCAAGCCAACCGTTTACCGTTAGCAAAGGTAACGGTGAAGCCGAATTGCTTCTCCTTGGTGGAATGGATGTCGAAACACTGCACCTGCATATCGCCAGCTCGGAAGCTGTCGCCATCGCCAAACTCGCAATACACCACATTGACACCTATCCTATCCACCTGTTTCTGTGGCAGTGTTTGCCTGGCAATATAGTCAATCAAGTCAAGTACCTTCTTATGGCTATGTATCTTTAACTGTTGTGGTTTCTGATACTGCAGAGCCATACGCATCAGCCAGATAACGCCTAAGATATGGTCAGTGTGGGCATGGGTAATAAAGAGGTCATCGATTTCTTCGCAACCCACGCCAGCCTTCTGCAACTGCGACAGAATGCCATTACCGCCACCAGCATCCACCAACATCATGCTACCACTCTCACTACGCACAATGAAGCAGGTGTTGTAGCAGCGAGTCACCATCGCGTTGCCGGTGCCTAAGATTATTATTTCGTTGTTTTTCATACAATAAATATACACCCTTCTCGGGGTACTCCCCATTTCTACGTGAGGGGAAAGTTTTGGGGTCTTTGTTGGTTTATCTATTCAATAAAGGCGAAGCCAAATAGCTCCGCCTTTATTATATATAAGGTGCAAACAGCCTTATGCAAAGTTATCGAACATCAAGTTCTGTGCAGGTACGCCCAAATCGTAGAGCAGACCTTCTACAGCCTTTGACATTGGACCAGGACCGCACATATAGTACTCGATATCCTCTGGAGCCTCGTGGTCTTTCAGATAGTCGTTGTACATCACTTGATGAACGAAGCCAGCTGTGTACTTTACACCAGCTGCATCGGCAGCAGGATCCGGACGGTCAAGTGCCAAGTGGAAGTGGAAGTTCGGGAAGTCCTTCTCCAAGCCCAAGAAGTCGTCAAGATAGAACACCTCATTCAAGGCACGTGCGCCATAGAAGTAGTGCATCTCACGATCACGGGTCTTCAGCGTCTTGCACATGTGCATAATCTGTGCACGCAATGGAGCCATACCGGCACCACCACCTACCCAAATCATCTCACGCTTAGAGTCGAAGATAGGATGGAACTCACCATAAGGGCCACTCATCTTTACCTTGTCGCCTGGTTTCAGGCTGAAGATGTAAGAAGAAGCGATACCAGGACTAACGTCCATGAAGCCCACCTGAGGTTTTGGCTTGAATGGAGGCGTAGCGATACGTACGGTCAACATGAAGCGGTCACCCTCAGCAGGATAGTTAGCCATAGAGTAAGCACGGATTGTTGGCGTATCGTTCTTGCACTTCAAGGTAAACAAACCGAACTTCTCCCATGCAGGCAGGTATTCGCCCAAAGACTCCTTATCAATATCCTTGTCGTAGTCCATGTCATAGGTAGGAATCTGGATCTGTGCATATGAGCCAGGGATAAAGTCCATGTGCTCACCCGGAGGCAACTGTACGATGAACTCCTTGATAAACGAAGCCACGTTCTTGTTAGAAACAACGGTACACTCGTATTCCTTTACACCCAGAATGCTTTCTGGAATCTTGATAGACAGGTCATTCTTCACCTTTACCTGGCAGCCCAGACGCCAGTGGTCTTGCTGTTGTTTACGGGTAAAGTGAGAAGTCTCTGATGGCAAAATCTCGCCACCGCCCTCAAGCACCTGTACCTTGCACTGGCCGCAAGATCCCTTGCCACCACAGGCAGATGGGAGGTGAACGTCGTTAGTAACCAATGTATTCAGCAACGTGCTACCAGAGTTCACCTCCAGTACCTTGTCGCCGCCATTGATGGAAATCTTAACTTTGCCTGAAGGCACCAAATAATACTTGGCCACCAGCAGGATGATGACAAGCAGCAGGATGACTACAAGGAATACCCCAATGCTCGCTAATATTAAATTCATATTCATTGTATATTCCTTTCCTTTTTAGAGTTTCAAACCAGAGAAGCACATAAAGCCCATAGCCATCAAGCCTACCACGATGAACGTAATGCCCAAGCCCTTCAGCGGAGCAGGCACGTCAGAGTAAGCCATCTTTTCACGGATAGCAGCCAAGCCCACGATAGCGAGCAGCCAACCAATACCAGAACCCAGGGCATAACCCAATGCGTCAACCACACCACCGATATACTTAGGATCACTTGGGTTCAGGCCAATTCGCTGCTGCATAAACAGAGAGGCACCCATAATGGCGCAGTTTACGGCAATCAGTGGCAGGAAGATACCCAGTGCATTATAGAGGGATGGGCTGAAACGCTCAACCACCATTTCCACAATCTGTACGATAGCGGCAATCACAGCGATGAAAAGGATGAGACAGAGGAAGCTCAGGTCCACACCCGGAATCAGTGCACCTTCTGCCAACACGTAAGTCTGCAGCAGATAGTTCACAGGCACGGTAACAACCAGCACGAAAGTAACGGCTGCGCCCAAGCCCAAAGCAGTCTTCACATTCTTAGATACGGCAAGGTAAGAGCACATACCCAGGAAGAATGCAAATATCATATTGTCCACGAAGATAGAGCGGACGATTAAGTTAAAGAAATTTTCCATACTCTTTCAATTTTTACTTTTCTTGCAACTCCTTATGGTGGGCACGCTGGTACCAGATAATGCAAGCCACGATGATCAGTGCCATCGGTGACATTACCATCAGACCGTTGTTCATGTAACCCAAATCCTTAATCCAATCATAGTTCAGTAGGTTGAAGCCAAGCAGGGTGCCTGAGCCGAGGATCTCACGAAACACAGCCACAATCACCAAAATCTTAGCATAACCCAAACCGTTACCAACACCATCGAGGAATGACTCCCAAGGACCATTCTGCATAGCAAAAGCCTCCAGACGACCCATCAGAATACAGTTGGTAATAATCAGACCCACATACACTGACAGCTGAACACTTACGTCGTAAGCGAATGCCTTCAGAATCTCACTAACGATAGTCACCAAGCTCGCAACCACCACCAACTGAACGATGATGCGGATGCGGTTAGGTACTGTTTTACGAAGCAGAGATATTACCACATTGGCAAAAGCCGTGATAACCGTCACTGCCAAACCCATTACAATGGCAGGCTCCAACTTGCTGGACACAGCCAGTGCAGAGCAGATACCCAACACTTGAACGGTAACAGGGTTGTTCAAACCCAGAGGAGTCATGAACACTTCCTTATTCTTTGCTGAAAATAATGCTGACATATTCTTTCCTCCTCTTATTATTTATTGGTTAAAAATGCCTTGTAATTGCTCAAGCAGTCCTTCAACATAGCGTCAACGCCGTTAGAGGTCATCGTACCACCAGAGATACCGTCCACCTTATTAGCGTCACCCTTAGCTTGTCCGCTCTTTACAACCTCCAGTGCAACCTCGCCGCCTTTCAGGACCTTCTTGCCCTCGAACTGCTGCTGGAATGCAGGATAGCTCTGGATCTCAGCACCCAGACCTGGAGTCTCGCTGGCGTGAGAGAAATAAGCACCATATACGGTATCCTTATCCTCATTCAATGCCACATATCCCCAAATAGCGCCCCACAAACCTGCGCCGAACACTGGGAACACATACTTCTTCTGACCGTCAATCTCAGCCTCGAATACGTGCAGCTGACCATTCTTCTTAAAATCATTCTCGAAGCTGGTCACGAACTTGCCTGTATAATCGGTGAGCTGTCCGTTCTGGAACAGCTTGTCGGCCTTTACAATCTTATTAAAGTCAGCTGCAGCGTCAGCAGACTCACGCACATTCAGCGCATATAGTATCTGCTTCTTGGTGTCGAGCTCTACATTAGCCTCCTGACGGCTGCTAAATGCAGAGTGCACGAACGACAGCAGAAATGCTACAATAACAACCATTACCGCAGCATAAATGATAGTATAACTGTTACTATTGGTATTCATTTTCTTAAACGGTATTAATTGTTAAACTTTAGCAACTCGTTTCTCACGCTTGCTGATATTGCTCTGAACCACATAGTAGTCAATCAGCGGAGCGAAGATATTCATCAACAGGATGGCGAGCATCATACCCTCTGGATAACCAGGGTTCAACACACGGATGACAATTGCCACCACACCGATGAGGAAGCCATAGATATACTTGCCACACTCAGTGCGAGCAGAGGTCACAGGGTCAGTAGCCATAAACACAGCACCGAAGCAGAAGCCACCCAATACCAGGTGTTCGTACCAAGGCACATTAGCCACAGCATTGTCCATACCTGCAATATTGAATATCCAGGCCATCAGACCACCGCCAACAAATACGCTCAGCATAGTCTTCCAGCTGGCAACGCCCGTCCACAACAGAATCACGGCACCAATGGCAATGGCAATCACACTGGTCTCACCGATTGAGCCAGGGATAAAGCCTGTCACCATGTCTGAGAAGTCATAGGTAATGTCCAAGCCAGTAGCAGCCTGACCCAGTGGAGTAGCCACTGTCAAGCCATCCACAGTCTTACCCAGACCGAAGATGCTGTCACCAGATACCCAAACGGAGTCACCAGACATCTTAGTAGGATAAGCGAAGAACAGGAATGCACGGGTGATCAAAGCCACGTTGAACACATTCATACCTGTACCACCGAACACCTCTTTCGCAAAGATTACGGCAAAAGCAGTTGCAATAGCCAGAATCCACAACGGACATTCAATTGGGACAATCAGCGGAATCAAAATACCAGATACCAGGAAACCTTCTTGAATCTCCTCATTCTTCCACTGTGCCACAGTGAATTCAATGCCGAGACCTACCACATAAGAAACAATGATTTTCGGCAACACTGCCAGGAAACCATAGAAGAACATCGCCCAGAAGTCACCCTCTGCGCCTGTAGCATGGAAATGCTGATAGCCCACGTTGTACATACCGAACAACATGGCCGGAATCAGCGCAATCACAACCAATGACATGATTCGTTTGCTGTCAATGGCATCGTGGATATGCGTTCCGGATTTCGCTGTGCTATTAGGCACGAACAGGAAAGTCTCGAAGCCATCAAACACAGAGCGAAATGCGTGTAATTTGCCGCCTTCCTCGAAGTTCGGCTTTATCTTATCCAGATAATTTCTTAACGCGCTCATATTTTAGTTTTGAGTTTTTAAGTTTTTAGTTACGCCATTTCAGCACGAAGTGCATCCAGTCCTTCACGGACGATGCGCTGTACCTCAACCTTAGATGAACAAACGAACTCGCAAAGAGCGAAGTCCTCAGGAGCCACCTCATAGATGCCCAACGCCTCCATCTTGTCGATGTCGCCGGCGATGATAGCCTTCACCAGATATTCAGGATAGATATCCATTGGGAACACACTGTCGTATTCACCAGACATGATCATGTGACGTTCGCCGCCCTTCACGCGTGCATCCATCACATACTCCTTCTTACCCTGCAGCCAGCTGAAATAAGAGCGGCTGGTACTGAATTCATTGAAACGAGGCATAATCCAACCGAGCATCTCGTGTACGTCATTACCCTCTGGAATAACGGTGAGCTGACTGTGGAAAGCACCCAGATAGCTACCCTCGGCATTCACCTGCTTGCCAGTGAGTACATTGCCACTGATGTAGCGCAGGGTCTTACCAGTAGTTACATGTCCCTTGAAGATGCTGTCGAGCTTAGCACCCACCATCATCTTTACGTAGCAAGGCTTCACAAACTCAGAGCCTGTCAGCGCCACGGTGCGGGTCAGATCCACCTTACCGGTATTGAACAGGCGACCGATGAAGATCACGGCCTCAGCGCCAATCGTCCAAACCACCTCTCCCTTGTTTACAGGAGCCACATAGTTAATCTGCACACCTACATTGCCAGCAGGATGCGGACCGTCGAAAGCGGTGATGGTCACGCCTTGAGCCTGTGTCAGCGCAGCGGCTTTCTGGTTAACACTAACGCCTAAGTAAGTCTTGGCAATCTTTGCCAAAGCGTCGAGACCGGTCTGGAAGTTTGCCTCCTCTCCCTTCAACTGCAGCTCGAAGTCTGGAGCCAAAGGAGCGCTGTCAAACGCAGACACGAAAATAGCACGGGGTGCATCGTTTGGGTTGGCAATCACATCATACGGACGCTGACGGAAGAAAGCAAACAGACCTGCTTCCAGCAACTCAGCCTTCACCTCCTCAGCCTTGAGGCCGGAAACGGACTTCTTGCCGAAATCAACATACTGCTGCTCCTTGTCTGGAGTCACAATGATGTTCATCACCTTACGACGGGCACCTCGCTCAACGCTTGCAACCACGCCACTTACTGGCGAAACAAATTTCACTTCGGGGTGGTTCTTGTCAATAAACAAGGCTTCCCCTGCCAGAACATGTACCTGTTCTTTCACCACTACCTTAGGAGTGACGCCAGTGAAATCGTCGGGCACAAGAGAGTATGCATCCGCCGCTGGTACTGTAGTCACTTCATTGGCCGGCTTACCTTTCAGGTTGATGTCGAGGCCTTTGCGTAATTTAATTACATTTGCCATGCGATTATATAAATAATTAGTTTCCGATAATCTTTGCAAAATTAGTGAATATTTAACAAAAAAACGAAGTTATTGCAGTTTATTTTCCGCAACAACCCCGTTTCTTTATCTTTTAAGATAAAACCAAGCCACAAATGTGGTCATATCTTACTCTTCCTCCGCAAACATTGGGTCCCAAGCAGGCAGCTTGGTTGGCTTCTGCTTCAGCAGCTCCTTCACCTTAGCTGTAACATAGCGACTCTCCACCACCAGGCGGAACATATACTCATTGAACCATTCGTCGGTCATAATAAGGAAGCCCTGATAGCCGCGGTCAATACCCCAGCTGTTTTCCACCATCCATTTAGTCGGTTTGCCTGCCTTATCCAAATCCACCGCCGTCAAGGTCATCGCATGGGTAGAGCCACTGGCGAAAGTCTGAATGCGCTGCTTCTTGTCCATGCCGAAGGTGGTACCCATCAGTGAACCATAATCGAAGTTGTTCACATCCAGTAAACCCCGCTTTGAATCCTGGAACTTGCCCACATCGCAAGAAAAATACATCATCGTATTGTCCTTCAAAGAAGCAATCGCCATTTCTTTAATCTCGTCAATAGGCAGATTTACATATACCCAGTTCTGTCCGTCGTAAGTGTGGCGGTCGAAGTCAATCTCGTAGGTCTTGTAATACTCGCGGGTAGGGTCGTTCATCAGCATCACATAGTCGGTGAGCAAACCCTTATCGCCATACTTCTCATAGAATGACATTGGGGTATGGTGCTCGGTAGCCACTGGTTTGCCATCAGCGTCTTTGCGTACAAAATCAAACTCCTTGGGAGGGATGCCCAGATTCAGCACCAGCATACGATACACCGTTGCCAGCATATCGGTCTTCTGCGCCTCCAAGTCTGCCTGTTTAACACCTTTCGAAGCATCGTCGCGAAGCTTCAGACCATACTCCTTCAGTTTCTGGGAAATCAGACTACGCATAGTGGATGTGTGATTACTGCTGTAAGTCTCTGGCATTACATCCTTGGGAACTAAGCCATATTTCTTTACCAAATCTGATACACCGCAGAAGGTACCGCCATCGCTCAGCGGATGCTGGAAGAGCCACTCCACCATCTTGTCGTCGATGGGTTGCTGACGAGTATCTATGACCCCCTGTAGGAACAAATTAGCTTTTTCCAACTGGTCGTAGAAGAAGGTATAGTTCTGAGAATATTCAAACACTGGCATACTGTACTGCTCAATAGCCTTGGCGCGCATCACATTCAAGCCAGTGAACAGCCAGCAGCGACCAGATGATGCCTGGTTGGTTATGCCCTTTGATTTTACTCGGATGGAGAAATTGGTATCCATCGCCTTCTGATTGTCCTGGTTGATTACGAGTGTACTGATGTCATTACTACCAATGGCATTGCGGATGGCTCTGTTGGCAGGCGTATCCTCGTAGCCCTTCTCAATTTGCTGAAGCATACCTGCATCGATACCACCCTTGCCTGTCTGGGCATTGACAACAATAGCTGTAAATACCAATGTAATGGTCAGTAAAAAAATTTTCTTCATGGTTAGTATAAGATTTAACAAGTAAGCTCCAAAGCAACAGCTCTGGAGCTTACCCAATTTATTCGTTGTTATGCTTTGCATCATTTTTATCGCGACTCGGCATAGCCCAAACAAGTTTGGTTCTGCACTCGCTGCTCCTAAAAATCAATGTTCATTATTCCTTGCTTTCCCTCTCAATATACGCCAGTACATCACCCTTATTAACGGTATCTCCCTGCTTAGCGCATATCTCGATAATCTTACCTGTAAAGTTAGCCTTCACCTCAGCCTGCTCGCCCCATAGCGTAGTGATATAGCAGAAGTGATCGCCCTCCGTAAACTTCTGACCGATAGCAGGAGCCAATGACGCGTTCACCACAACAATCTCCCACAGTACCTGACCGTTCACTGGAGCAGCTATAGGTTCAGCCTTAGCACGTTTCAGCTTCAGAATATCCTCTGGGTTGAAGCCCTGCTTAGCCATCGACGCATCCTTGGCCTTCTGCAAGTCGGCCTCGAAACGCTGCTTAGCCACACCGCTCTTGAATGGACGATACTGCTCTGGGTGCATAGCCAACTCGAACAGTTCCTCATCGTCTGGACCAGTCTCCCAGCCATTCTCCTTCATTTCCTTACGGAAGTCATCCATATTGTCAGGATATAGAGCCTGCACATCACCCGTGAAGAACTCTAAGCCCTGCTCCTTAGCCAACTCCTTGATCTCAGGAGCCACCTCGCCAGGCAACTGACCGCTCTTACCCAGGATCATACCCCAGATGCTCTTGTCGGTCAACAAGCTATAGCGTGGTTTGCCCTGTGCCTCTGCCAAGATGTTCATCAGCGCGATGTTCTTAACATACTGGCTGAACGGAGTCACCAATGGAGGATAACCTACCTTAGGCCAAACATACTCTACTTCGTCGAACAACTTAACCACCACTTCGTCAATGGTCATCTCCGGCTTGCCCTGTGCCTTCAGTGACATATTGATAACAGGCATCATGCCCTTCATATCAGCCATCATAGAGCCCATCATACCACCTGGCAGACCACACTTCAGCAGCAATGAAGACATATGCTTGTTGCTTGGATCCATGAAGTAACCCAGGAAGTCGTCGATGAACTCCTGCGTCAAGGCGCGAGCTTCCATATACGCCTTCATATTAATGTCCTTAACCAGGAAGCCGGCATCCCTCAGCATCGCCTGGATGGTGATTACGTCTGGATGAACCTTTCCCCAAGACAGAGGTTCCATAGCCACATCGATGACATCCACACCAGCCTCAGCGACTTCCAGCATAGAAGCCACTGACAGACCCGGACCACTATGGCCGTGATACTGTACAATGATCTCAGGATGGCGTTCCTTGATGTTCTTGGTCAGCTGACCCAGTGACCAAGGACGACCGATACCTGCCATATCCTTTAAACAGATTTCCTGTGCGCCAGCCTCAATCAGCTTGTCGGCTAACTTGGTATAATATTCAACAGTATGAATCGGAGAATAAGTAATACAGAGGGTGGCCTGTGGAGTCATACCACCTTCCAGTGCATACTTGATAGAAGGGATAATGTTGTTGGCATCGTTCAAGCCATCGAAGATACGGGTAATGTCAACTCCCTGAGCATGCTTAACCTTATACATCAGTTTACGGACATCCACCGGGCAAGGATACATACGCAATGCGTTCAATCCGCGATCGAGCATATGTGTCTTAATACCCACCTCATTGAAAGGCTTGGTGAAAGCGCGAACTGCCAAGTTAGGATTCTCGCCATACATCAGGTTTACCTGCTCGAAGGCACCACCATTGGTTTCCACACGGTCAAAGCAACCCATTTCGATGATAACAGGAGCAATACGTTCCAACTGGTCTTTTCTGGGCTGGAACTTGCCTGAACTCTGGAACATGTCTCGATAGAGGAGACTGAATTGGATTTCTTTCTTCATATTATCTTTAAATTTTACCTATTTATCTAAAATTACGGCAAAGATACAACAATATTTTAAATCAGCCTAACAATTTGCTCATTTTTTTACAACTGAAATCAGACAGAACTAAAATCTGTCAATTATTGCTATTCCACCACGCCAGCCTCCTGCCATTCGGAAACGATTCCCTGCACATCGGCCAAAGCTTCTGCTGTCGTTACATCGTATTCCTCACTGAGTTTGCTTGCCAAAGAATCAAAGGTAAAATCTCCCATTTCGACAGCTTGTTTCCACAACCACGCCGCCGTTTCATTGAGGCACAACAGACGTCCAAAGTCAATCGCCCCAAGGCCCTCACCCATAATTACCTGCTCGCCGCACACTTCTCGCAGCACAAATCCTTTTTTCAGTTTCATAATCTTCTATAAATTGCTAATAAATATCTTCTTATCGGTTTCAACAGCCACCAGACCTTCGCCCCAAAACGCTGCCATCTGCCATATAGGTAGCGGGTATGACCCTTGGCACTTACCACATGGGTAGCCAATGCCTTGACATCATTAAGCAGGCAACACTCTGTACCCAATAAATTACCATCGCCCATCAGTGTCACCTGATCTCCTTCGATGCGGATAATGCGGTGAATGACAAAACGACAGCCGTCAACCCAAGCCAGCACCACATCGCCAATCTTGGACTGTCCGGGCTTTTGCAGAATCACACTCTCCTTTCCACCAATAATGAAAGGCAACATACTGTTCCCCTTGACGGGCAGTGTAACACTGATGCCTTCTTCAACCAGCCTAATAGCCTCTTGTATAATTATCTGATCGTTGTCAATCATATCAATTAATCGTCAATTGTCAATTGTCAATTGTCAATTGTCAATCGTCAACCTACAAAGCCTTGCCGCATCCTCATTTGGTAAGCAATCCAAAAACCACATAGGCACATGCCCAGCCAACCAGTTCTCCGTCTGGTGCAATCCATCCGCAATGCCCTTATCCCATCGTTTGCCACTGATGCTGAGTATCAACGACGCATACGCCTCGATGCCACTCATTCGTCTGATGCTATTATGGGGTGCCTGGTTCAACTGTACCATCCCACCGACAGGCATGGAAACATTCCGATAGCAGGGAGTCTTGCCACTCCAAGGTGACCCATAGACAATAGCCTCGCCCTGAGCTGAGATTCTCACCACAGGATTATCGTCGTTCACCAATTCCGTCCCTTCAATGTGCTGTAGCCAAAGCCTCGCATGGGTACTCTTACCCGTTCCGCTAACACCCAAGAAAAGATAGCCCTTTCCTTGGCACGACACTACGGCAGCGTGAAACAAAGCCGTCTGCTGGTTAGCAGTGGCAAGCGCATAGAGTACCATCAAGGCATTATCAATGGCAAACTTCTCATCATAGCCAGTGGTAATCAACTCAGCGCTGCTATAGTCGGCAGCGCAGACCACCCACCCAGCCGTTTGCCCTATCAAACCGAACTCAAACACAGGTCTTTTGTCAGGCGTATGGCCGCAAATTATTATCTGCCCTTCGTCTTCTTGCCTGATTTCCTCTTCATAGGCTGGTGCCTCACCGCTACTAATGGTCAACTCAAACACCAAATTGTCAGTTGGCTCGCAGATGAAAGGTTCGTAGTTGCGCATCAGCTTCAGCAACTCCACTTGGGCACATACGGCAAACACATGGTCTGCCACTCTAAAATATTTTGTTATCTTCATCGTTTTAAATCAGATAATGAAAATGTTCTGTATTTAATTCGTTCTGGGATGGTACGCGCCACCTGCTTCACATAATGCAGTTCCAAGCAGACAACCTCCCAGCAGTTGAAAGGTAGCAGTTGCAGATGCCTGAACTTGGTTTTTGAAACACGCTTCCAGGAATGAAAACCTGCCCGTTCAGCAAACCACCCAAAGTTACCGCCATCCATAACGTCCTGCAGCACCCTCTCGCCCCATTTGCTGTCTGGAGGACAGAGCATCAGCAGCTTGTCCAGATGCAGCACTTCCTGCAACACCCACATCAGCGCCCCAGCCATACGCTGTAAGCCAAAGGATTTCAGCAGACCACCCACCGTTTTCCGGTCATCGGCACTGGCATTGTTCAACAGCCAGTAGTAATCCACTATCTGCCTGATGCCTATGCCTTCCTCTAAGAAATGTCGCTGGATATGTGCCAATTGCATTACCAAAGCAAACCTACAGGTGGGTACATTAAATCCCTCTTCAACGGGGGTAAGAATTCCTATTTCAGTTCCCAGCCACTGTTGCAGACGGCGGTTGGTAAATGGGTTAAAGTTTCCCGAAGCCGGTTGGTAATGAACCTCCACCACCACGCCGTTCTCATCGGCAGGGAGCTGTATATGATAGTCATATCTGTCCACATCCAAGTCCCCGGGGAAGGCCTTCAGGCAGAAATCCACCACACGCTGATAACCGCCCTCCACCCAGATGTCAATGTCGCCAGGCTGTCGCAGCAGCTTGTCGGGATAGAGTCGCGCATTGGCTTGGCCTTTCAGGATGGCAGTCTGGAAGCCAGCCTCTGCGAAGAGTCGTGTGAGCCTTGCCGCCTCGCTGTTCAGCAAAGCGTTCAGTCCACGGATGGCTTCCACCTCGCTTGCCCAGGGCAGTGCCACATCCATCGGCACCGGCTGTCTGGTTGCCTCGGCGAAGCATACGCCTAAAAGCGACTGGCGAGTGGCGGCATCATACAATTGCCGCCACTCGTCAGCTATAGGCTTCATCTTAAACTCTTCGATGCCCAATGCTGCCCGTAGCAGCGCAAACAACGTATTGTCAACTTGGGTCATATAAAACAACATCAAAGACTTGTCTGACCACCGTAGCTTTTCCTACCGAAGGAGACAGGGGTCAAAGGCACATTACTGTTAAAATAATAAAAGTTACCTTTTACGACCGTCAAATCCGCACGTTCAAACTGATATTTTTTAGCACCTACCGTAGCCATAAGAGTAAGCGTTGAACTGCTGAACGCAGGCATAGCCACAAACAGCTCATCTGTTTCCGCTGACGGCTTTACCGTATAAGTATGGGTGCCATCGCTCACAATCAGTTCAGTAGCCTTGAGTGCCTGAGTAGGATCAGCGGCATCCACCAGTTTGAATAAGAAGATGACCTGTTGGTTCTCGAAATTAGCGTAAGTGGTGACGATATCAGTATCCTCTATACCATCCACGGTGACAGTAGCTGTTGCATAGTTGCATTTTTCTGCTATGTAATCAAGGGTTCCGTCCTGTCCCGAATACTTCGGCTCGAGGTACTTCAATGTAAGCGTAGCACCTACCGACGGTATCTTGTCAGCATCCACAACACCTGTAAACGTGGTGGTAGATGAACCATAGCTTTGAGGGGTAAGGGTTCCTATAGGAGTCTCACCGTCATATACTACCACCTGATCACCCTCTCCCCATGCGGCGTCAATGTTTTTATTGGTAACATCATACGAAAGTGCGCGTGTATTGGCAGCATCCCTAAAACCCGCATTAATGGTCAGGGTATAAGACGTAGGAGTATTAACCGGATAATCCGGCTCATCGAATATGTTTTCAAAAGGATCTTGATTCACAGGCTCCACAGGAACAGTCGGCTCCACAGGAACGGTCGGTTCCTCTGGAACTGGTGTAACATCTGGCACATCCCCTACTCCTTCTTGTGGCTCAGGGTCAGCTGGTACCTCTGGCGTACCACTTGGCTGCTCCGAATCAACTGGTACCTCTGGATTGTCCGTTGGCAATTCAGGGTCAGTCGGGGTCTCAGCATCTACTACTGGTTGATTAGGGTCAGCTGGCGTTTCCGTTGTTTCCCCAGGCTGCCCTGGGTCAGCCGGGGTCTCGGTGGTTTCGTCTGTCTGTTCTGTAACAGCAGGCACGTCGGTAGCCTCCTTCTGACCGTTACTTGCAGATGTATCTGTCCTTACCGGAACAAGTATCTGGTCAGCCATATCATCTGCACAAGCATTTAAGGATGCTCCTGCACAAAACAAGGCACATCCCATCAAAAAATAGTGGAATAATGTCTTCATTTCTTTATCCTCCTAATTATTATAAACCATTACCAGAATAACCGGGCAATTGACCACCACCGGGGGTAGTACCATTCAGCAAGGCCTGGCGTTTCTGAACCAACTTAATCACCTTCATGGAAGGTCTCTCATAATTTCTTTTTTTGTTCTTTTCCATACTCTAAAATATTATCACGACAAAGATACAACTTTTTTTTATTTCTCACAACTATTCTCAGCTATTATTTGGTAATGACATCGCAGTTGCCCCATTTGAGCACAATAACTTGCTATACATTACAACTTTCTTGCCCTGGACTCGCGTCAATTAGGATAGCTGCCGCTGATGGTATTCTCCTGCACGCTGACAGTGCCGCAAGTGCTGTCCTGGCCGCCACCAGGACCGATATCCCACGGGCTATTTGAATCACCTTCAGCTTGACCTGAGGCGGTGCCGTTGATGATGATGTCACCGCAGCCACCTTCATATCCGCTGCCGATGCCGGCTGCTAGACGGCTGCCCGAGGCGGTGATGGTGCCACCAGTGATACTAATACTGCCACAACTACCATTTTCTCCACTGCCGATGCCGGCACCTCCACTGAGACCCATGGCAGTGATGGTGCCACCGGTGATGCTGATATTGCCACAACTACCATTTTTTCCGCTGCCGATGCCGGCTGCTAACCCGCCACCCGTGGCGGTCAGCGAGCCTGTGCCATTGATGGAGGCTTTGTACAGCGTGATGCTTGCGCCGTCTGCGACGGATATCTTGTACCTATTATCGGTTGCACCCATCAGCACATCACCGTCCTGGGCAACGTAATGGCCGGTAAGCTTTGAGAGATCCACCAGATTGCCTTTCGCCATCTGCATGGTCAAGGTGTAGTACTTACCTCTTTCTATCGTGGCGTTTTCACGCACAAAGGTATAAATATCTGTACCATTAGTGGCTGTCATGGAAATGTCCTTTTCACTGAAGCTTGGGAGGGCAACGAAAACCTCGCCCGTGGAAGCTGTGGGCTGAATGGTGTATGTACGACCATTAGCTGCGACTATCATCTCCGTGGCGCTGATGGCGATGCCTGCATCGTCATGCAGGGTAAACTTCACGATGGACTGTTGGTTCTCGAAGTCGGCTACCGTGGTGGTGACATCGGTGCCGTTGATATTCGTTACCTTGACGGATGCCGTGGCATAGTCGCAGTGGGCGGCGATGTAGTCGAGGGTTCCGTCCTGGGTGGCGTAATCTGGAGAGAGGAACTCCAGGGTCAGCTCGTCACCCACCTCCACACCGGACACCTCGCCTTTCAGTATGGCATGAGCCACATTGTCCTCCTGTGGCTTCAGCTCACCCACTTTCGTGTCACCTTTAAATACATAGATGGTGTCCGTAGTCATCCAAACGGCATCCAGGCTTTCCTCAGCAGTGCCTTCGTCTGCCAGTATCAAAGCCTTGGTCGTCGCTTCGCCTTTGGTGGCATGCACGGTCAGGGTGTAGGTCTAGGAGGAGGTGGTGGTGGTAGTGGCAGCAGTACTGACTGCAGGCACTTCGTACTCAACCAATGTCTCGTTGGTGCACGCGGTGAATAGACCCAGTGTTATAACCAGCACCGTCAGGGCAGTAGCTGCCAGAATTGACTTCTTTCTCATTTCCATTATCAAATCTATTTTTTTATTTAATTATTTTTTTGTTCTGTCCGTAAATATAATGTATGGATTTGGCAAGGTTTATCCGACTAAACATAAGTCGCAGCCCGGCATCACCTCATGCCCGACCTTGGAAACCAGATTAATTATTGTATCCAAATATTCTCATCCCGTCAATGTAACAATCATCCTGCACAACGACAGATATGCATCCGCCACTCTCAGCCCTTGGGCCAATATCATAAGCTTCGCTGCCACCGGATACTATGCCATAGCCAATATCAGCGATAAAGATGTGGCCACATAAACCACCAATGCCTGCTCCACCACTGCCACTACGTGCTTCGATATAGCCAACATTGATATAGATGTCACCACAGCCAGCCACGCTTCCGCTGCCGATGGCTGATCCACCATTACTACCATTAGCATAAATGAGAGAAGCAGTGACGCTGATATCACCACAACGACTATTTCTTCCGCCACCGATGCCCGCTCCACCATCGCCTCCATGTGCTTCGATATAGCAATAAAGATCATTGATATAGATGTCACCACAGCCAGCCCCACTTTCATATCCTCCGCCGATACCTGCTCCACCACTGCCACCATAGGCATAGATAGATCCTCTTCCGTTAATGGTGAGGATTGTGTTTTTGGGACCAGCCTGGATGCCAGGAGAACCATCGCTGCATGCATTCACCACATTATCCCCGACAAGGGTGATGGTGGCATGACCCAGGCAGGTGATGCCAGCCCACGGGGTATCACCACTAATATTCTTGCCTGCATTGATGTACGCATCGCTCAGCGTGACAAACGCCCCATCTGCAATGGATATTTTAATGCTATTATCGATTTCACCAGTCAGTATATCACCGCTCTGAGCCACATAATCCTCAGAAAGCGTTGAGAGATCCACCACCTTGCCCACCACCTTGTCCATCTGCATGGTCAGGGCGTAGTACTTCCCATTTTCTAGGGTGGCGTTTTCACGAACAAAGGTATAGATGTCTGTACCATTGGTGGCTGTCACCTGAATGTCCTTTTCACTGAAACCTGGGAGGGCAACGAAAACCTCGTTCGTGTCAGCAGAGGGCTTAATGGAACATACATGACCATCAGCTGAAACAAACATCTGCGTGATGCTGATGTCTGCATCTGGGTTGTCATTGTCCTGCAGGGTAAACTTCACGATGGACTGCTGGTTCTCAAAGGCGGCACCCGTGGTGGTGACTTCGGTGCCGTTAATTTCCAACACTCTGACGGATGACGTGGCGTAGTCGCAGTTGGTGGAGATGTAGTCGAGGGTTCCGTCCTGGGTGGCGTTTGTCGGAGAGAGGAACTTCAGGGTCAGCACGTCATTCAACGCCACATCAATCACCTTGCCTTTCAGTAAAGTCTGAGCCACATTGTCTTCCTGTGGCTTCAACAAACCCACATACGTATCACCTTTATATACACCAATGGTTTCCGTAGTCATCCAAACGGCATCCAAGCTTTCCTCAGCGGTGCCTTCGTTTGCCAGTATCAAAGCCTTGGTAGCCGCTTCGCCTTTGGTGGCATGCACGGTCAGGGTGTATGTCTGGGAGGAGGAGGTGGTAGTGGCAGCAGTACTGACTGCAGGCACTTCGTACTCAACCAATGTCTCGTCGGTGCACGCGGTGAATAGACCCAGTGCTATAACCAGCACCGTCAGGGCAGTAGCTGCCAGAATTGACTTCTTTCTCATTTCCATTATCAAATCTATTTTTTTATTTAATTATTTTTTTGTTCTGTCCGTAAATATAATGTATGGCTTTGGCAAGGTTTATCCGACTGAACATAAGTCGCAGCCCGGCATCACCTCATTACCCCCATCAAGGGTGATGGTGAGAGCTGAGAGATCCACCACCTTGCTCACCACCTTGTCCATCTGCATGGCCAGGGTGTAGTACTTCCCATTTTCCAGGGTGGCGTTTTCACGCACAAAGGTATAGATGCCTGTACCATTGGTGGCTGTCACCTGAATGTCGTTTTCACTAAAGCCGGGGAGGGCAACGAAAAACTCGTTCGTGTCAGCAGAGGGCTTAATGGAACATACATGACCATCAGCTGAAACAAACATCTGCGTGATGCTGATGTCTGCATCAGGGTTGTCATTGTCCTGCAAAGTAAATTTCACGATGGACTGCCCGTTCTCAAAGTCGGCTCCCGTGGTGATGACTTCGGTGCCGTTAATTTCCAACACTCTGACGGATGACGTGGAGTAGTCGCAGTTGGTGGAGATGTAGTCGAGGGTTTCGTCCTGGGTGGCGTATGCCGGAGAGAGGAATTTCAGGGTAAACATGTCATTCAACGCCACACCGGACACCTCGCCTTTCAGGGAGGTATGAGACACATGGTCTTCCTGGGGACTCAAAAAACCTATATATTTGTGATCTTTATATACGCGAATTTTATCCGTAGTCTTCCAAACGGCATCCAGGCTTTCCTCAGGGGTGCCTGGATTATTCAATATCAATGCCCTGGTCGCCGCCTCGCCCTTGGTGGCATGCACGGTCAGGGTGTAGGTGTTGGGAGGGGAATGAGAAAAGGCTGTCCTGGCAACAGGTGCCTCGCATTCAACCAATGTCTCATCGGTGCAGGCGGTGAGCAGACCCAGTGCTACAACCAACACCATCAAGGCAATAGCTGCCAGTTTTGACTTCTTTCTTATTACCATTTTTACATGTGTATTTTTTTCAGTTTGCAAATGTAATGAATTATTTTGGATTTTGCAAGGAAACATGGAAAAACGGGAAGAGTTGACGATTGACCATTGACGATTGACCATTGACCATTGACCGTTGATTGTTAAACTCCCCACCAGTTATGAGCAAGCTACGTCTGAAGGAACGGACTCACTTCCCTGGTTATCTGTTGCTTAGGGTGTTTTCCTCCACTTCAACAGGGACTTCAGATTTTTTTTTGCTGTTTTAGTTACATAGTTACACTATGCTTGTTGATTACTTGATACTTATTGCCTTTATGCCAGTGTAACTTTTCTATAAAGTTACACTGGCATACACTACCATACACTACCACCAAAACAACTTGTTTTGGTGTGAGAGAATACTATACTAACACCTGTCAGAAAGCAATATAACGAGACCAAAACAAGTTGTTTTGGTGTGAGCACATTACTTTTCCCTGATGATGGAATCATGGTTTCGACTCTGACACTTGCCTATGTTTTCCCTTTGCGCAAGCATTATTTGCCAAATTAGTGTAACTTTATTAAAAAGGTACACCGCTGTAAATTGTTAATAAACAATACACTAACACAAAAAGTGTAACTATGTAACTTTTTTCATCAAAAAATTTTGTATTGTGTTAGGCTTAGATAAAATATGATGCGCGGTGAGCGTGAGTATGCTATAGCTCATTCATAGTACGCCTTGTTTGCCGGGATTTCCGTTCCCGTGTATTTATAGAATCCCAGATTGTCCCCCGTTTTACCCATTACATAGACAGTCTCACCCGATTCCAAAGTTTTAGCAGCCGCTGTACCATGCAGGACATTGTCCGTCACAGTTACATCAGTTGCAGCAACAGGAGTAAGCGACAAACTTATTGCATCCTCTGTAGAAACATCCGCCATGATAACCACTGGCGTCTTCTTGGGGATAATGCTGCCATCATTGCCCACCAGGTACAGCACATGGTTGCTCTTCATATAAAATGCCATCGCTCCCTTTGGCAGTTGATAGTTGAATATAGGATGGAAGAACGTTGCCCAATACTTAGGCACCCCGTTATAAGTTGCCTTATGGGCGGTAACCACAAATGCTGTTGGTCCTTCTACGGTCACCGTTAGAGTAAAGTTGCCTGGATCATACCCTGCATTAGGATTTATATTCACATAATAGGTTTTGTTGGCCTCCAACGCATAGCCTTGTGAGGTTGGAGTCAAATCAGAGTCTGGGTCATAAACAAATATATCTACGTCATCCGGTTTGTCGGTAGTAAATTTGTAAAAGGCATTCTGAGTTGGGGTAAAGGTGTAATATGCCTCAACTATAGTAAAGTCACCTGTACCAACAGTGGGTGTTCCGTTCCATGTCAAAGGCAGTTCTAGATAGTTAACCACGCCTGTTTTTATAGTCACTTTCACATCCTTTTGGGGCATGGTGAACTCCCAATAGTCGGAGTTTGCATCATAATTTACAGTAACAGCTGAATTATCTGAGCCTTTTAACGTAACTTCCGTAACCTTATAACCCAGTTTCGCCTCAATGCTCAACGACACCGTAGCATTGGGAGAAACATCTATCCGTTTTTCGGGTAATGAAGTATCAACGCCAGTGCCAATGTACGTCCAAATTTCTGTTACGTTATTGTTTTCAGCAGCAGTGAGATAATAGAATTCTGTGGTCTCTGTTAGGGAATGTCCTTGAATTTCTACTTTATCGTCATTAGTCAATCTTCCTTTATAACGTTTTCCCGTTGTTTCGTCTTCATAGTACTTACCATCAGTGATAGTGAAGGTTTGGTCAGATTGATTAGCCACCCCGTTAGTATAAAACTTGCCACCATTGAGGGTAATTTTCTCACTAATTAGGACAGCGGTTTCGTTTATGACTGCACTCTCAGCTATAGATGCATAAAGGTTACCACCGTTCAAGGTAATGGCATCCAAACCGCTAACAGCACTCGTTACTGAACTGTTGCCAGTATATCTCAGTGTTACGCTGGCATTTTCTATAAATAGGGAGCCACTTGTGTTAAATAAAGATGCACCCCCGCTGATACAGCCTGATTCAGACGACGACTCTACAATCATGGTTCCACTACCCAGGATGGTGAGTTTGGCATCATTGTTAATCTGGATGCGACCATTGACAGTGAGCATCTTACCTGCGGCGATGGTAACATTCGTATCTTCATTAATCACCACTACAGGGTCAGAACCATTGACGGTTACATCACTCGTAACCTGATAATTGGTCGGCCAGGTGGTAGCCGTCTGCCCCCAAGCCACCAAGGCAGTGAGCATCATCCAAGTGAGCATACAGGCAAATCGCCCCAATCTATTCATTTTCTTTTTCATCTTACGAATGTATTATTTACCGCAAAAATACAACATTTTTTCAATCCACCCTAACATTTTGTCATTTATTTATTCCCGACACCGTATCCATTCCCCCAGCAGGGTAAAATTGCTTGTCAGTCTGCATTTTGGTAAGCCCCACTCATTTTCAGTTCGACTGCTTGATATTCTATGAATTATGCTCCCGATTCCCTTGGGTAATTTCACCACCAGCAAGGGATGATTGTTTCAGTTCTGTCAGATGCCAGATATCGGTTAGAAAACAAGGGAAGGGAGTTTCTATCCTATTCCATTCCTAAAAAGAATTAAAAAAACTTGTTTATAGTTTGCAGTATGCTGAAATAATAATAATTATTTGTATGTTTGCACTTGAATAAACTAATGATTAGGAAATGAAGGTAACCATTGTTTCGGGCGCACGCCCAAACTTTATGAAAATAGCGCCCATCTGTAGGGCCATCATCGCTGCCCACAGCAGTGGAAAAGACATATCTTACCGCCTGATTTACACGGGACCGCAAGGCGATCCCAGCCTCGATGCATCGCTGTTCTATGACCTGGATATCCATGAGCCGGATGGCTACCTGGGTGTCAAGGAGGGTGGACAGAGCGAGGTATCAGCTGCTATTATGCTGGCTTTCGAAAAGGAGCTGGACGAACATCCTGCACACGTGGTGCTGGTGGTGGATGACCTTGCCTCTACGATGAGCTGCTCCATCGTGGCTAAGAAGCGTGGCTTGAAGGTGGCGCACGTCATCGCCGGTACGCGCTCGTTCGATATGAACATGCCGCGAGAGGTGAACCGCACCATCGTGGATGCCATTTCCGACTTCCTGTTTACTGCTGGTATGGTGGCTAACAGGAACCTGAACCAGGAGGGTATGATTCCAGAATATATCCACTATGTGGGCAATATCTTGATTGACACGATTCGCTATAACCGCCACCGACTGCTGGAGCCGATGTGGTTCAAGAGTATGGGTTTGCACAAGGGCAATTACCTGCTGCTGACGCTGAACCGCCGAGACCTGCTGCGCAACAAGCCAGTGCTGAAGTCGCTGTTGGAGACGATGGTGAGGAAGGCCAACGGACTGCCTATCGTGGCTCCGTTGCACGGCTATGTGGAGGAGGCGGTGAAGCAGGTGGAGATAGAGGCTCCCAACTTGCATATCATGCCTTCGCAGAGCTACCTGCACTTCGGTTTCCTAATCAACCAGGCAAAGGGTATCGTAACGGACTCTGGTAACATTGCCGAGGAGGCGACGTTCCTGGATGTGCCTTGCATTACGCTGAACACGTATGCGGAGCATCCGGAAACATGGCGTATCGGAACCAACGAGCTGGTGGGTGAGAACACATTCGCCTTGGCTGCTGCCCTCGACAAGCTGATGCAAGGACAATGGAAGCATGCTACCCTTCCCGACCGCTGGGACGGCAGGACGGCAGAGCGCATTGTACAGGTTTTAGTGGAATCGAACAAGTAAGAAGATTGAAGAATGAATAAATGAAAAGAATTTACATTATAATTATATGCGTCATTGCTGCCTTGGGCTTCGCCCTTCCGGCTTCTGCCCAGAAGATCAGGGGTGTGGTGACGGATTCAGTAACAAACGAGCCGTTGTTGTATGTGACCGTGCAATATGAAGGCAAAGGTTCGGGTAGCGTATCGAACGGTGACGGTGAGTACGAGGTAGATAACCATGCCCGCAGGGGTTGGACAGAACTAACGTATTCTGCCATTGGTTACGAGACCAAGAAAGTGAAGATTACACCAGCTACTCGCGAACTGATCATCAAGTTGAAGCCTGCCGATATTCAGATAGCAGAAGTAACGGTGAGACCTGGACGCGAACGCTATCGCCGCAGGGAGAACCCCGCCGTGATTTTCATGCGAAAGGTCATTGACAAGAAGAAAGGCTTGAAGTTGGAAACCAACGACTTCTACGAATACCGCAAGTACCAGAAGATGCGTATGTCCATCAACGACATCACCCAGGAGAAGATGGAAAAGGGTATTTACAAGAAATTTTCTTTCTTCAAGGACCAGATAGAGGAATCGGAAAAGACGGGTAAGATGATTCTGCCCATCTCTATCAAGGAAACCGCTTCTCGTACCATCTTCCGCAAAGACCCCGAAAGCAAGAAAGAGATTATTGATGGGTATAACTCATCGGGAATTGAGGAGTTCTTCAGCACGGGCGATATGATTGGTACCATCCTGACGGATGTATTCAAGGACGTAAATATCTATGACGACGATATCGCGCTATTGTCACGCCGCTTCGTCAGTCCGATTGGTCGAGGCGCTATTACTTTTTACCAGTATTACTTAGAGGATACGCTGATGGTCGATAAGACCGAGTGTGTACACCTGACCTTCGTGCCTGCCAACCCCATGGACCCGGGCTTTACTGGCCACCTCTATGTAGCTCGCGACTCCAGCTACGCCGTGAAACGCTGCATTATGAACTTGCCAAAGAAGACGGCAGTGAACTTTGTGGAAGACATGGTCATCCAACAGGAATATGAGCAGATGCCCGACAGCAGTTGGGTGCTGATAAACGACGATATGACCGTACAGCTTAAACTGATGTCTGCCATCCAAGGCCTTGAGGTGGAGCGTACCACCCGCTATTCGGATTATAAGTTCGACCCCATTGAACCACGTCTGTTCCGATTGAAAGGCGATGTCATCAAGGAGGTGGATATGATGAACAAGACCGATGAGTTCTGGGCGGAGGTTCGCCATGAGCCGCTGACCAAGCAGGAGAGCTCGATGGACTTGTTTATGAACCGATTGGAACAAATACCTGGTTTCAAGTATGCCATCTTTGCCGCCAAAGCATTGATTGAAAACTACATTGAACTGGGTGACCGCAAGCATCCAAGCAAGGTTGACTTAGGTCCTATCAATACTATCATAACGAGTAACTTCGTTAACGGTCCTCGTGTACGACTCAGTGCGATGACCACGGCCAATATGAGCAAGCATTGGTTTGTAAGTGGCTACGGAGCTTACGGTTTCAAGGATCACAAGTGGATGTACAAGGGCGACTTGGCTTATTCGTTCCTACCTCGCGATTTCATGTTGTGGGAATATCCGAAGCACTACATCCAGTTCAAGTATCAATACGACGTAATGTCGCCCAGCGATAAGTACCTGGACACTGATAAGGATAATATGTTTGTGGGTATGCGTTGGACCAAGATGGACCAGATGATGTATTCCCGCATCGCTGAGATGACTTACGAGCTGGAAACACGATCGGGCTTCTCTATTAAGGCACAAGCTCGCCATAGAAACGACGAACCTGTGGGAACCTTGGCTTATTACAAGAATGACGGTCCCGAGCCTGGTGTGCTGAGCGAGCAGAATACCTTTGTGAAGGACTTGACCACCAACGAGCTGGCTGTTACACTGCGCTATGCTCCAGGCGAATCGTTCATCAATACCAAACAGCGCCGTCGTCCTATTACACTGGATGCGCCTATCTATACACTGACACATACCTTCGGCTTCAAGGGTCTGGGTGGTGACTATAACTTCAATATCACCGAGTTCAGCATGCGCAAGCGCTTCTGGATGGGTTCTTGGGGTCATCTGAACATTATCGGACGAGCAGGTGCCCAGTGGAACAAGGTACCGTTCCCAATGCTAAATATTCCAATTGCCAACCTTTCGTATATTATGATGTACGACCAGGAGGCATTTGGTTTGATCAAGAACATGGAGTTCCTGAATGACCGCTATGCGGCATTGTTCCTGAAATATAATATGAACGGTAAGCTGTTCAACCGCATCCCGCTCATCAAGCATCTCAAGTGGAGAGAGATGTTCTGCGTACGAGCTATGTGGGGAACGCTGACTGACAAGAATAATCCATACAAGCCAGGCAACGAGGATTTGTTTGTCTTCCCGATGCGCAACGACCGGCCAGCGAGTTTCATCATGGACAGCAAAAAGCCATACGTGGAGGTCAGCTTCGGCATCTACAATATTTTCAAGCTGTTCCATGTGGAGTATGTGCGTAGATTGACTTACCTCGATGAACCTGGTACTCACAAGGATGGCTTTAGGTTTATGGTGCTGATGGAATTTTAACCATTGACGATTGACCATTGACAATTGACCATTGACCATTGACAATTGACCATTGACGATTTGAAGATTGACAATTAAGGATTATGCAACCGCTTGCTGAAAGACTACGTCCCCAGACTCTCGATGAGTATATCGGCCAGAAACATCTGGTCGGTGAGGGAGCTGTGCTCCGTCAGATGATTGACAAGGGCGAGATTTCTTCGTTCATTATGTGGGGCCCTCCGGGTGTGGGCAAAACGACACTGGCACAAATCATTGCCCATAAGTTGGAGACACCGTTCTACACACTCAGCGCAGTAACCAGTGGTGTCAAGGACGTTAGGGATGTCATCGAGAGAGCCAAAAACGCCAGGTTCTTCTCTTCTGCCAGTCCCATCCTCTTTATCGACGAAATCCATCGTTTTAGTAAGTCGCAGCAAGATTCGCTGCTGGGGGCTGTGGAGCAAGGCATTGTAACGCTCATTGGTGCCACAACTGAGAACCCATCATTCGAGGTAATACGCCCTTTGCTGTCGCGTTGCCAGGTCTATACGCTCAAGTCTCTGGAGAAAGAGGATTTACTGGAACTATTGGACAGAGCCATCCATACAGATATCGAACTGAAGAAACGAAAGATAGAACTGCAGGATACCACCGACCTGCTGCGTTTCAGCGGCGGCGATGCCCGCAAGTTGCTCAATATCCTGGAACTGGTGGTACAGGCTGCCCAGCAAGACCCTGTAGTGATAACCAATGAGCTGGTGGCGAAGCGCATCCAGCAGAACCCGTTGGCTTACGACAAGGACGGAGAGATGCACTACGACATTATCTCGGCATTCATCAAAAGCATCCGAGGCAGCGACCCCGATGCTGCAGTATATTGGCTGGCGCGTATGGTGGAAGGAGGCGAAGACCCAGCATTCATTGCCCGTCGCCTGGTCATCCTGGCAGCGGAAGATATTGGCTTGGCTAATCCCAATGCCCTGCTCTTGGCAAACGCTTGCTTCGACACTCTGATGAAGATAGGCTGGCCAGAAGGACGTATCCCTTTGGCAGAGACAGCCATCTACCTGGCAACCAGTCCGAAGAGCAACTCGGCTTATCTGGCAATAGGCAAGGCATTGGAGGAGGTAAAGCGTTCGGGCAACCAACCCGTCCCTTTGCATCTGCGCAACTCCCCTACCCAACTGATGCAAGAATTGGGTTATGGCATCGATTATAAGTACGCCCACGATTATCCCGGGCACTTCGTGAAACAGCAGTACCTGCCCGACGGCTTGCAAGGCAAACGCTTTTGGGAACCACAGCCTAACCCTGCAGAGGATAGGCACAAGGAGCGGATGAAGGCCCTTTGGGGGGAGAGAGATTGACATCGTGTTACGCACGATTGACAAGTCGCTATGCGACTATGACAATTGAATATTACAAAAAAACATAAAGAATGAAAATCGTAGTTTTAGACGGATACGCTGGAAACCCTGGAGATTTATCTTGGGACGCGTTAAAAGCATTGGGCGAGTGCACCATTTACGACCGCACTGCCCCTGCAGATTTGATCAGTCGTGTACAAGACGCTGACATCGTATTGACCAACAAAGTATGCTTCAAGGCAGAGCATTTCGACCTGCTGCCCAAGCTGAAATATATCGGTGTGATTGCTACGGGATTCAATATTATCGACTGCGAGGCTGCCAAGGCGCACGGCGTGGTGGTGACGAACATCCCAGCATACAGCACCAACTCGGTGGCGCAGATGGCATTTGCCCATATCTTAAATATTTACAACCGTGTAGGCCATTATGCTACTGCCATTACCAGCGAGGATTCTTGGGTGAAGAGCGAGGACTTCTGCTATATGGACACTCCTCAGATAGAGCTGTGGGGCAAGAAGATTGGTATCGTAGGACTGGGTAATACGGGCTCAGCCACTGCCCGCATCGCCATCGGCTTTGGCATGGAGGTATTGGCATATACTTCAAAGTCGGACTTCCAGTTGCCTCCAGAGATTAAGAAGGTTGAGCTGGAGGATTTGTTCCGCCAGTGCGACATTATTAGTCTGCACTGCCCACTGACACCTACCACCAAGAACCTGGTGAATGCCGAGCGGCTGAAGCTGATGAAGCCCAATGCCATTATTATCAATACCAGTCGTGGCCCTGTGGTGAATGCCCAAGACCTGGCTGATGCACTGAACAGCGGACAGATTATGGCTGCAGGTATGGATGTGCTGGAAACGGAACCTCCAAAGGCTGACAATCCGCTGCTGAAGGCAAGGAATTGCTATATTACCCCGCACATCGCCTGGGCTACTTATGAGGCTCGAGTAAGGTTGATGGATATTCTGGTTGGCAATGTAAAGGCGTTTATGGAGGGGAAACCAGTGAATGTTGTTAATTGATGATTGACATGTCAATAGTTAATTGTCAATCGTCAATCGTCAATTAAAGAGTATGCTTGTAGTTGTTCTAATGATGTTGGGGGGAATCCTGTGCGGCTACCTACTGCGAAAGCAGCGGGTAAGGATACAGGTACAGCAGTTGACGACGGTGCTAATTTGGGCATTGCTGTTCCTGTTGGGACTCAACATCGGAAGCAACGAACAAGTAATCAATAGTCTGGGTTCATTAGGATTGGAAGCGTTGCTAATCACCGTCTTCGCCACTACAGGCAGCCTCATCGCCGCCTGGCTGTTGTGGAAATATGTTAACCGACAAGCTAAAGGTGGACAATGAAAGGCAGTTTGATTATCATTGGTTTCTTCATTGCAGGTGTCATTTGTGGCTATACCGGGCTGATATCCGCCGACATTGCCCAAAGCGACATCAGCTTTTATGCCCTGTGTGCATTGCTGATTAGCGTAGGCTTCAGCGTAGGCAATGACCCTACTACCTGGCAACGCTTCAAGGCCTTGAATCCACGACTGGCTTGGCTACCCGTAATGACCATCCTTGGTACGTTTGCAGGAAGTATGGCGGTTAGTCTGTTGCTACCCCATCGCAGCATAACTGATTGCCTGGCCTCAGGCTCTGGCTTCGCATATTACTCGCTGTCGAGTATCCTTATAACGCAATACAAGGGTGCGGAACTGGGCACAGTAGCCCTGTTGGCGAACATCGCCCGCGAGATTATTACACTGATAGGCGCACCATTGATGGTACGATGGTTTGGTACCCTCTCACCCATCTCTGCCGGAGGAGCAACTACGATGGACACAACTTTGCCCATCATCACCCGTACCTGCGGACAGCAGTTTGTGGTGCTCTCGCTCTTCCACGGCTTTTGCGTGGATTTTAGTGTGCCGTTTTTAGTGACATTCTTCTGTTCAGTCTGATTATATAAATGTTATGGAAGAGAATACCCAAGAGAAAAGACCGGACCTGATGGTCGGTAAGAAGATTTTATACGTGCACGGCTTCGGCTCATCAGGTGCTACAGGGTCAGCCAAAGGCCTTCGTATCCTATTACCCAAGGCGACGGTGATAGCCCCCGACCTGCCAGTTCGTCCCACAGAGGCGATGGAACTATTACATCGTGTCTGCGAGGCTGAAAAGCCAGACATGATTATTGGCTCTTCAATGGGTGGCATGTACACCGAGATGCTCTATGGCTTCGACCGCTTGTTGGTGAACCCCGCCTTTCAGATTGCCGACACGATGGCAGAGCATAATATGATGGGACGAGTGAAATTCAGCAATCCCCGTCAGGATGGAGCCACAGACTTTCTGGTAAACAAGGCTTTGCAACAAGAGTTTCGGGAGGTTTCCAGTCATTGTTTCAAGGGAGTGAACGACCAAGAGCGTAGCCGAGTATTTGCCCTGTATGGCATACACGACGACCTGGTGCATACCTTCGACCTGTTCTGCGAGCACTATCCTCAGGCCATCAGATTCGATGGCGGTCATTTCCTCAACGACCATGTACTGGTGCGGAGTGTCTTACCTGTGGTGCAATGGGTGGACGACCATCAGGAAGGTCGTGAACGGCCAATCTTATACATCAGCTTAGCCGACACTTTACGTAAGGGCAACGAGCCTATGCCAACGGCAGTAAAAGCTTTCCAGCAATTGTCAGCGGTGTATGACACATATATCCTGGCTTCAGCCACATACAATGAGCCGGAAGCCTGGGCAGAGCAAGTGCGATGGGTGGAGCAATGGTTAGGCGTACCCGCTTACAACCGCCTGATTCTTTCGAACCATAAGAACCTAAGCTACGGCGATTATCTGATAGATGCGCACAACGCCTACGGCACAGACGGCTTTATGGGTACACATATTAAATATGGTGAAGACCCTTACAAGACTTGGGAGGATGTAATGGAGTTCTTTGAAAGACTGGGAGGACAGTAGTATTAGTTATTAGGAATTTGGTTTTAGGATTAAATTAATGGATAAGATAGTTAATAATTAAACAAATTAAGATGAGTTTAGAGTTCGGATTATTGGTAGGAGCCATATTGATCTATGTAAGCATTTTAATCAGTAAGACGGGTTTCAAATTTGGCATCCCGACTTTGTTGCTATTCCTTCTTGTCGGCATGGCATTTGGTACAGACGGCATCGCTTTGCAGTTCGACGATGCCCGCAGTGCCCAGTTCATCGGAATGGTGGCTATGAGTATTATCTTGTTCACAGGCGGTCTGGACACTAAGTTGAAAGATATACGCCCTGTTGCAGTGCAAGGTATTTTGCTATCCACTCTGGGTGTATTGCTTACCACCATCATTACAGGCTCCTTCATCTTTTTTCTCTCTAACTGGACCAGTGTAGCGATAGCCCTGCCATTACTCACCTGTATGTTGCTTGCAGCTACCATGTCATCTACTGACTCCGCATCTGTATTCAGTCTGTTACGCTCACAGCACATGAACCTCAAACAACACCTCAAGCCCATGTTGGAGTTGGAAAGTGGTAGTAATGATCCGATGGCCTATATGTTAACCATCGTGCTGATAGACATCATCAATAGTGGAGAAAGCATGAACATTGGTAATGTACTATGGGATCTGTTAGTGCAATTCGCCATTGGCGGTCTCATCGGTTTCCTAATAGGGAACTACGCTATAAGGCTCATCAATAAAATCAACTTGCCGAACAGTTCACTCTATCCTATCCTTTTGCTAAGCTTAGTGTTCATCACTTTCACCATCACCGACTTTGCTAAAGGCAATGGCTATTTGGCAGTCTATATAGCAGGAATAGTGGTTGGCAACAACAAACTGACTTTCCGCAAGGAGATCAGCACATTCATGGATGGCATGACCTGGCTTTTCCAGATTATCATGTTCCTCATTTTGGGACTGTTGGTTAATCCGCATGAAATGCTGGATGTTACTGTAGCAGCCCTATTGATAGCAGCTTTTATGATGTTTATTGCCAGACCCATCAGCGTATATGCGTGCATGTTGCCTTTCAGGCAGTTCAATAATAAAGCACGCATTTTCACCTCTTGGGTTGGTTTGCGAGGTGCTACTCCAATCATTTTCGCCACATATCCCGTCATCGCTGGCATTGAGGGCTCTAACCAATTGTTCAACATCGTATTCTTCATTACATTACTCTCTCTGCTTATTCAGGGTATGACCATCGCAAAAGTTGCACGATGGCTTCAGCTTGATTTGCCAGAAGTTAAGACTGGTAATGAATTTGGTGTGGAGTTGCCAGATGAGATTGATTCCAAATTGGAAGACCTGACTCTAACAGCCGAGATGCTTCAAAAAGGTAATCGCCTGGCAGATATGAATCTACCTAAAGGAATGTTGGTGATGATTATCAAGCGAGGCACCCAGTTCATTGTACCTAATGGAAAAATGGAATTATTAGAGGGTGACAAGCTCTTGGTAATCAAGGACAGCAAAATAGAATAGGCCAAGCGGCATAAAGATAGAGAAAGTTGACAATAAAAAAGGGGAGCTTCGAAGCTCCCCTCAATATTTCAATTAATCACCGTCAGTTTCTGCATCGTCTCCCCAAACTGACTCTTTACCTTCACATAGATATCGCCAGGCTTCGCAAACGGACGGACAATGATTTGTCCGTAAGCCCGCCAAGTCTTAAAGGTTGCATGGTTGAAGCTCTTCATGCCATCGATACTGCCATTGCCACAGCCCAGCAACTCGCCGTTACCCATAACCGTCACCTCCACTGGCACATCCACACCGGTCACCTTATTGCCACCCCTGTCAATAACCTTCACCTGGATATAAGACAGGTCTTCACGGTTGGCCTCCAACAGCACCTTGTCAGCCCTCAGCTCAATACCATGTGGATCGGAAGCCGTACGAAGCACCGCCTTGCCAATCACATTGCCAGCTTTGTAGGCTATGGCTTCCAGTCGGCCAGGATCGAATGGTACCTCGAACTCAGCGATGTATCGTTCGTTTACGTCAGCCTCAGCGATGGTCATACCATGGAGCGTCAGCTTTACCTTATCGCCCTTCGTGAATACCCTTACCTTCATAGGCTTGCCCTCATAGCCCAGCCAGTTCCAGTGATGGAACTCATTGGGCCATCCCCAAGGAGTCATGTTCTCTACCATTCCATCAGGAACAGGCTCGTGCACCAGCATCTCTACAGGAGTGACATCCCACAGCACATTTCGGTAATAGCCCTGCGGCTTCTTGCGGCCCGTAATGTCTAAGTCGCCACACCAAGAGATATATTTCGGGAACAGGTTAGGCATTCTTTCAAACTGAATGTCATAAAGCATCTCAGGTCTGATACCATCCGGTAGTTTTCCAAATTCCAGTACATCCTGAGCCCCCGTATCCACATTGGCCTTAGCTGCATAGAAAGCCTCTCCGGCACTTACCTCACCCAGGTAATCCATGGCAGTCCACACGAAATCGCCTATCACATAAAGCTTATCGGTCACTTGTTTCCAATAATCGTAAGCCTTTGAAGAATAAGATGCCGCAGTGAAGAAGATACGGTCTGGATAAGCTTCATGGTCGGATTCTATCCTATCCGACATATTGTTATAACCACAGATGTCCAGGTTCTGCATCTGAAGCTGGGCATGTTTTCGTCCACCTGCCACCATGTGAGGAGAAATCACTTGTGTAACGAAACGGGTTGCATCAAGTTCCTTCACACGTTTAATCAGTTCACCCTGTATACGCAACGCTTCCTCATCAGATTCATTAGGTATCTCATTACCTATGCTCCACATGATGACGGAAGGATGATTCCTGTCACGCTTAATCATATTGGTAAGGTCTGGCTCCCAGGTTTCCTTGAAATAAGTGGCATAGTCCTGAGGCGTCTTATGTACCTCCCAAACGTCGGTAAACTCTTCGATGACCAATATGCCCAACTCGTCGCAGGCATCCAGGAAATGGGTCGATGGTGGGTTATGCGTCGTACGTACAGCATTGTAGCCAGCCTCTTTCAGCAGTTCTACTTTGCGGTATTCCGCACGTTTGAAGGCAGCGGAGCCCAGCAAGCCATTATCATGGTGCACACATCCGCCTTTAAGCTTCAGTAGCTCACCATTGAGGCGGAAGCCCTTGTCGGCACTTACCTCAATTTTACGAACACCAAACTTCTGCTTATATTCATCGATAACCTTATCACCTTTTCGGAGGGTAATCTCCGCAGTATAGAGGTATGGATTCTCCAACGACCAGATAACAGCACGGCTTACATGCATCATTTGCGTTAATCTTACCCAGGAATTGGCCCTAACCTCGATGTCTTGATGGGCATTGCCCACATTGCGTCCTTTCATGGAGCGAATCACCACCTGCACAGTAACGGTCTCAGTCTCATCTGTCTCGTTCACAACTCTTGTCTCCACATTGACCTTGGTCTCATAAGCATCCATATAAGACAATGTAACATAAGCGCCCCAGGGATCCACATGGACAGGATCAAACATCTCCAGCTTCACATCACGGTAGATGCCAGCACCAGAATACCAGTGGGCATTGCGACCATTGTTACGGCAACGCACGGCGATGATATTCTCCTCGCCTAAGGGTTTCAAAGCATTGGTAATATCATAGTAGTATGGAGCATAGCCATTTACATGGTTACCCACCATGATTCCGTTCACCCACACCTTAGTCTCGTTATAGGTGCCATCGAACTTCAGCTTCACCAGCTTCCCCGCCATGTTTTTGTCGGTTTTGATGATTTTGCGATACCAGCCCGTACCACCCATCACATGACCAGTTGCGTTACGCCCAGGCGAGAGCTTGCTGAACGGACCTATCTGCTCGTCGTTGTCGCCACCTGGCAAAGGGATCAGACTAAAATCGTGGGGCAGGTCAACAGGCTTCCAATCGGTGACATCATAGTCCATAAACTCAGCGCCAGCCAATTCGGTTGGGGCAAAAAGCCAGCCATCGTTGATCAGCATCTCACGCATGGGTTTATCCTCGGGCATGTCATAATAACCACCATAACTATATGTTCCCTCTGCGGGTGAACTCAGCTTTTTTGCATCAATCTTCTTCATGATACGAGACATTTATAGATTGTATTTTTTGCAAAGATAATGCAACTGAAAAAGAGAACAAAATAATTTTATTATTTTTTATGTTGTAACAGGCAATTTGTTTGGGTAAAGACAAAAAAACTTCCCCGCTTTACAAGAAGCAGGGAAGCCATTAAAAAATCATTGGATTTATCCATAACATTATGTTGCGCTTGGCAACTTAACGTGGAGCTGGCGGGAGTCGAACCCGCGTCCAAACGAGGAAACCATAAGCTTTCTACATGCTTATCTTTGACTTCATTTTCGTGTTACGGCAGAACCAAAGCCATCAACCGCAACCTTATCCCCTAAATCTTCATCCCTGCATCGAGGCCTACAAAGACTATCCCCGATATTGCTGCGCCACTTTACCAGACTGCTTCGGAGCAAGAGCTTCTGAGTGACGTTTCGTCTCAGCACCTGGTGCCGAGATTAAGCCGATCTACTGTACTTCGATCAAGCAGCGAAAGCATAGTTAGTGTTGCCAGATAATTGTTGAAAGCTCAGATTTAAGTGCAAACTGACGAGGCACTGCATGCTTACTTACCTTTTCTACCCGCTGTCAAAACCAAACAACCCCAAAGAACACTTAGGCATTTCACCTTTTTGCGATGCAAATGTAGGGTAAAACTATGAATCAACAAAATATTTTTGAGTTTTTTTTATCATTGTATCAACTAATTTGTATCTTTACACCCGAAAGAACTTTAACCCCTTGTTGTTATGAACAAACTCTTATTGATTGTGGATCCACAGGTAGACTTCATTAGTGGCACCTTAGCCGTTAATGGCGCAGCCATTGCTATGCAGAACCTGGCTGAATACATCCGTCAAAACGACGGCACCTACATGTATAAAATAGTAACCACTGACTGGCATCCCTATAACCATTGCTCTTTCGAGGCTCAAGGGGGACCTTGGCCACTCCATTGCGTACAGAACAGCATTGGAGCTGCCATATTCCCCAGTTTAATAGAGCCGCTTTTCAACACAAAAGGAGCTCTTAAAGTGCTAAGGAAAGGCACCAATCAGAAGTCAGAAGAGTATTCCATCTTCAACAACCAAGCTTCTGCCGGACATCTTCAGCTGATTATGAAGCTGAAAGACGTTAATCAAATAGATATTTGCGGCATCGCAGGCGATTATTGTGTGCTGGATACGCTGAAAGATGGCATCAAGTTATATGGCAAAGACAAGTTTAACGTACTGTTGCCTTATTGTGCCTCTATCGATGGCGGAACGGCTTTGAACCAATATCTGATGACTGAGAGAATTAAATCCATTTATTGACCTTTATCTATACCATGAAACAGATTATCAATCATTTTACTGACGACGATTTATACAAGTTGTCGATGTGCTGTGCTGTGATTGACAACTTTCCACGCACACAGGTGAAATACCAGTTTGTGGATCGTAACGATACCGTTTATCCACAGGGCTTTGCCGACGAACTAAGCCGCCAGATTGCCCTGCTGGAAGGTGTGACCATCACCGACGACGAAATCAGTTTCTTGCGCCATAGGTGTTATTATATGCCAGAATGGTTCTTTACCTACTTGAAAGGCTATCGCTTCAAACGAGAATGGGTGAAAGCTTGGCAAGACGACCAGGGACTGCTACACATTGAGTTCGAGGGCGGGTGGGCCAATACCATCTTGTTGGAAGTGAAGGTACTCGCCATTATCTCTGAATTGTATTACATCATGACTGGCCAGTCTGAAAAGCTCGATTATCAGGCTTACTATGAGAAGACATACCACAAGGCTGAACGCCTGCTGAAGGCTGGTTGTGTGTTCAGTGACTTCGGTACCCGGCGCAGGGCTTCGTTTGAGGCAGAAGAGACGGTAATCAGAGCCATGAAAGACTGCTACAATTCTCGCAAATGGAAGGGAAAGTTCGTGGGTACCAGCAACGTGTATCTGGCCATGAAATACGACCTGGTTCCTGTGGGTACCATGGCACACGAGTTCGTTTGTGCCATTGGTGGCATGTATGGCCCGCAAATGGCAAACCACATTGCCATGAACAAGTGGCGCAATACTTTCCGTGGTGCCTTGGGTACTTACCTATATGACAGTTTTGGCTGGGACATTTTCAGCATGAATTTCAGCGAAGACTTCGCCAACCTCTTCAAAGGACTGCGTGTGGATAGTGGAGACAATTTCGAGCAGCTGCACAAGATTGTGAAGAAATATCAATCGCTGGGCATCGACCCTCGTACCAAGCAGATCATCTTCAGCAATGCTCTCGACACCGACCGTGCCATTGAGATACAGCAGTACGCCCAGAAGCTTTGCCAACCATCATTCGGTATCGGCACACATTTCACCAATGATTTCGAGGGTGTGGAGCCCATGAATATCGTCATCAAACTGGTGGCAGCTAAAATCACTGAAAGTTGGAGCTTCTACAACGACACTTGCAAAATCAGCGAGGATAAGGGTAAGCACACGGGAAAGCCGGAAGTCATCAAGCGCTTCATGGATGCCATTCATTATCAGGAAGACTAAAACAAAACTCCTGGCAGATTCACCCAATTCTGCCAGGAGTAACTTGTTTTTTTGCTGCAAATTCTTCCACACGGGATGCGGCTACGCCCGCTTACATCAATTCGTTAAATCAGCATAACCTTTACCGATTCTGCGAACTCCAGCGAGGCAAGAGAGAATGCAGCCTACCATAAGCCACAATGGATGGCCAGGAGCCACCACGTATGCCACCACCGCTATCACGCCTATGAGCACCAACAAGATGCCCAGGTTTTTCTCGGAATTGTTGTTTTCGGCACTTTTCATCGCAGTATTAGGTTAAATGTTATCTTTCGCCTCTAAAGTTACGGCATTTTTGCGAACGCTACAAATATTTATACCCAAAATATGCAGCAAAATGTTGTATAACATAATAAAAAATAATTATCTTTGCCACCGATAAACAAACTAAGTGATTGATGACTATAGACGAATTAATCAAAGACTGCTCGCGCAGACAAAAAAAAGGATTGCATTTCATCATGTCATCCGTAGTAATCTGGGCATTGATACTGGGCATCCACCTCAGTGGTATGAACATTGAGCTGAAGAATCTACTCACCTTCTGCTGCTCTGCCGTTTTGTTTCCCATAGCATGGACGGTGGCAAAAGTCTTGCACATCGACTTTGAAGGCAAAGGTAACCCACTCTCGAAGGCAGGTATCCTGTTCTCTGTCAATCAGATGTTATACATCCTGATAGCCATGTGGGTCTATGCCGCTGTGCCTCAGAAGATGCTCATGGTTTATGCCATGATCTTCGGTGCCCACCTGATGCCATTCAGTTGGCTGTATAACTCCAAGAGCTACTTAGTGCTTTCCATCGTCGTCCCTATCGGCGCACTAATCATTGGCCTGTTCTATGAACCCTGGGTATTAGCGGCACTGATGATGGTCGTAGAGATTGTCTTCTCCTTCCTCTTGTATCAAGAGTGTAATAAATTGAATTATAACTAAAACATCATAGATTATGGCACACGTATGTGAAAATTGCAAATTCAGAGCTCATTACGAGCAGAAGCCAGATTCCTTGCTTGGACGTTTCTGGCACTGGCATATCAACTATTGTCCAGGGTGGAAGTCTTATTTCAACAAACAAAGCGAGGGACAGAAAGCTATCTTACGCGAAAAGTATAAATTCAATAAATATTAAGGTGTTATGGGAGAGAAAATAGCCGTAAATTCATTCAAGGCGTGGTTCTTGGGCATACGCCCCACCAGCTTGGGAGCATCGTTGATGACCGTATTGTTAGGTGCCGGATTGGCACATGGCTATATGCCGGAACAGTTTTCATGGACAATCGCCATCATGTGCTGGCTGTTTGCGTGGCTGATGCACATCGCCGCCAACCTTATCAACGATGTGGTGGACTTCAATCGTGGTTTGGACAAGAGCGACCCAGAGCGCATCGACCGCATCTATGCCAACGGACTCATCACCAAAAAGGTGGCCTATAATACCATCGCCATTTGTCTGGTTTTGGGCTGCTTGGTTGGTCTAGGCATTTTATATATGGTATGGGATCGTCTGGTATGGCATGGTTGGGAAATCGTACTGATGGGAGCCATCGTGGTGGCTTGTACCTTCCTCTATAGCACCACTTTCGCATATCGTGGTCTGGGTGACTTAGCCGTTTTGTTGTGCTTTGGTTTGATTCCCGTTTGTGGCACGTTCTATGTACTTACCTATACCGTTACATGGGATGCAATTTGGGCTTCTATTGTGGCTGGTTGTTCCATTGACACACTGCTGATTGTGAACAATTACCGCGACCGTGACGAAGATTATGAAGCTGGCAAATACACCAGCGTTGGCATCTTGGGCGAACCATTTGGCCGCTGGTTCTACCTTTTGGCAGGTATCGTCTGTGTAGTCATGGTGGTATTACTGTATGTCGATGGTGCCATCACCTGGATAGGTTTGCTCTACTCTGCTTTGCCTTATCTTATCCTGCACATCGGTTCTTGGCTGAAGCTGAACCGCATCAGGGAAGGTAACGCACTGAATGTGATTTACTACGAGAGTCCGAGGAACTTCACGCTGTTAGGTCTGTTGCTGACCATCGCACTCTGGTAACATGAAAGTACTGTTACAGCTTATCTACTTGGGATGGTGGTTCTTCAGAGCCAGGTTCTTAGGCAGACGCAGACCCTTGCAAAGTGTGGTCTTCGTCACCAACGGCTGTAATAGTACTTGCAGGCATTGCACCCATTGCACCAAATCTGAAGGCTTCTTCTGTAAATCATTTGCCGATATAGAGAAAGACCTCGACTACTGCTATGGACAAGGAGCCAGGATGCTGGACATTGAAGGAGTGCATCTGTTGCAGTGGAAGGATGGCGAGCTTCAAGTAAACGACATCTTTAGTTTAGCTAAAGGCAAGGGGTTCTTTAGCGTATCTACCATGGTACCTGCTGCTGACTATGCAGCTTTGCAGGCCCTGCAAGCTAAAGTGGATGTGTTATGGGTAAGTGTAATGGGCATTCATGATTGCACCTTGTTGGAAAACTTGCAGGGGACTTCCTTGTATATGGTGGTGAACAACGAGAACTACCAGGAATTGCCTGCCGTATTGGAGTTTCTGCAACAGCATAAAGATATCCGGCAGATTGCCTTCAACTTCCACACGCCGTTTGCAGGAACGGAACATCTAGCCTTAAGCCTGCAACAGCGTGAAGAGGTAATTAACCAGCTTATTGCCTACAAGCACCAAGGCTATCGCATTATGAACAGCATCTCCGGCTTGAAGAACATGCTTTCCCTGCGTTTCAAACGCCATTGCTGGATCTGCAACTTCATCTACTGCGACGGTCGGCGTTCTCCACAATGTATTGACAATATGGGCAGTGGCATCTGCCAATGTTGTGGCTTCAGCATGGCAGGCGAGATGAATGCCGTGTTCAGCTGCAAGCCCGACACCATTTTGGCTGGAATAGGAGTTAGACTTTAACCATAGATAGGTATCTATCTTTCCGACAAACACCCTTACGTGTCATCATAAATGATGATTTTATTATCTATTTAATAACTATTAAGAAAGAATTTTTTGTAAGACAACCTATTAGTTATAATTTTGTGCCACGAAGGAAAGAAGATAAATCATAAAATTAGTTCTGTATGAAAAAAGTATTATTTATTCTGATGTCATTTGTTGCTATGACACTATCTGCTCAAAACACTCTTTACGATTTCAGCGTGAAGGATTTAGAAGGTGAGGATGTCTCTATGAAAGACTATGCTGGCAAGGTTCTGCTGATCGTTAACACGGCAACCAGATGTGGTTTTACCCCACAATACAAGGAACTGGAAGCATTGTATGAGAAATATCAAGCCAACGGCTTTACCATCTTGGATTTCCCCTGCAACCAGTTTGGTGAACAGGCTCCAGGCAGTAATGAAGAGATCCATGAGTTCTGTACGCTTAATTATAATACCCAATTCCCTCAGTTCGACAAGATTGATGTGAACGGTGAGAATCAGTCCCCGCTGTTTGCATTCCTGAAGTCGAAGCAAGGCTTTAAGGGTTTTGAGCCTAACGATACCGGCAAAATGATGGAACAGATGATGGCACGTCGTGACCCAGACTTCAAGAACAAATCTGATATCAAGTGGAATTTCACGAAGTTCCTGGTTAACCAGCAGAGAGAGGTGATTGCTCGTTTCGAACCATCTGATGACATGGGCAAGTTGGAGGAGATGATCAGCGACTTGTTGGCAAACAGATAAATCGCTTATTGTTAGCTGTTTATACCTATGAAGAAATTACTATTATTCTTTATTACAGTGTTTTGCTGCACACTCATGATGAGTGCGCAGCAAACGGTAGCCATGCCTAAGGTAGGTGACAAAGTCCCTTCTTTCACTGTAAAAGATGCAGATGGAAAGGAAAAGACTTTGGCCGACTTTTGCAAAGGGAAGAAATACATCATGATTGATTTCTGGGCTACCTGGTGTGTGCCATGCCGTAAGGAGATGCCTAATGTGAAAGAGCAATATGCCAAATACGCTGATAAGGGGTTTGAGATTATCGGTATTTCTGAAGACCGTAGCAAACCCACTATGGAAGAGTTTGTGAAGAAGGAAGGTATGAAATGGCCCACATTCCGTGACCAGACAAATATCGCCTCTCGATATGGCGTGACGATGATTCCCACTACTTTCATCATCAATGCTGAGGGTGTGGTTATCGCCCAAGACCTGAGAGGTGACGACTTGGGGGAGAAATTGGCACAATTGTTCCCTTAAGCCCAACAAAAGCACTGCGTTATGGAACAAGAACTGACATTGAATCAGCATAATAAGACTGAGTTTCCACCGATGCACACCACTGAGATTAACACATCCATAATATAAAGCGTTTCAAATCAGTATATTACAACACAACCTTACTCAAGAAGAGGGCGGAATCAGAAAGGAAGAATACCTCAAGTATTTAAGGGTAAGGATAAAGCATCGGTATGACTTATCCTGTTGTTCACCATTGAGAAGCCTACTCTATCCGTGAAAAAAATGTAATTAAGTATGCCCCCCATTGCCTTAAAGTGCCGACCTCTTCAGAATTTCTGCTATGTTAACGACTTAATATAACACCTTTCAACTGCTCAGGTCACTCCCAATAAATATTCACTTTCCATCATAGGCGCATAAAAGTGAACAGGACGCTTCAAGACCCTTACGACAGAATAGTCATAAAAACGCAGAAAACGCTTTGAATTGAAGCGTTTCCTGCAATAATAAAAATGTTCACTAATATCAATAGTGTAGATTTTAAAAATAAAGAGGGTACTGACCATCCATTGTCAGCACCCTCGTAGGGAGTGGTATTATTTGTCGGGTTATTAATCCACTTGACAAATGCCACCCACGTTTGGGCAGTACTTTTCAAATACATCTTGGAAAGTGTTACGTCCTCCTTTAAGACGTTGGTATATCATTGCAAAAGAAGAGGATGACTTAGTGGCATGTCACTCCTTCTACCTTTTCCTCATAATCACTCATGCTTCGTAATATTTCCATAATTAGAAAATTCTGCAACATTATTACAAGCATCTTGTTTCCCCCTGTTGACAAAATTACTCCCATTATGAGAACCACCACCTCCTGCCACACCATCCAACTCATCATCGCTGAGTTCTTGCTTCATCACCACTTGGTCATCCTTATCAACGCCCTCGATGGTGAGTTTCTTCACCTCGTCGTCGATTTCAATCTGCACGACACGCTTTGCTTTCTCTTCCATACCTTATCTTGAGTTATTAATATACTTTTATTATACAAATCGGTGATTTTCCTCCTGCCACGTTATCCAACTCGTCATCACTGAGTTCTTGCTTCATAACCACTTGGTCATGTTCGTCTTGCCCTATGATGGTAAGGCGCTTCACATCGTCTTCGATTTCGATGTTCACCAATCGTTTGTTCTTATCTTCTGTTGCCATAGTATATGAAATAAAAAGTTTATCTGCACAAAGATAGTCACTCCCAAGCGAACAAACAAGTATTTGCCGATAAAAAAGAGTGCCAACCCTTGAATGGGTCAACACTCACAAACGGCTATCGCCTTTTTAAGAGATAGGTTTTTACCAGAGCCCTTAATATCTTTGCAGAAATAGGTTTTTCTTTAACGAAATGCAAGATTTTTGGAAGTTTTTATTTATCTTTACGCGCAAATTAGTTATTAAATCATAGTCATGGAACGAAACATTAAAACCACCAAGGAAATAGAGGAGCAGAAGCGGTTTGCAGAAGCGTTGAGATTGAACATTCAAAGTATCAACCAATCGATTAATGATGAGTTTGATGTGATTAGATTATTGGATTCTTTGTTGAAAGGCAACACTACTAGAAAAAAAGAACCTTACACGAAGCATATACAAAAGAAAACTAAGCCTACAAATGTCAAGGTTAAGAATGGCAAGACGACACTGTGTAACGAAATGAGAGCATCCCTCGATGAGAGTATAGCCAACTATACGGAATCCCTTGCGATGATCGATACAATTGTAGAACTATTCTCACAATCCAAGGAGACTGACCCGAAGAAAAAAGACACTATTGACTATATCATCAACGTTCAGTTGACAGAGTTGAAGAAGATGTGTCTTAAGAAGTTGGAGTTCTTCAACGTCTTTTACAGTAAGTTGGATGAACTTGAAGATATTGAAAAACAAATTCAATCATTTAGGAGAAGAGTGGAGAAGGCTAAAAGCGGTGAGCAAATTTCAGATGAGGAATATGCTGAAATGAAGAATCGTCAAGCCAGGTTAGGCAAACGAATTGAAGAAATCGAGAACGAACTGCTTCTGTTAAAGCGCTAGAAATAAGGTGAGCCGATAAGCCCACCTTTTCCATCGGTGTAGAGGTGTATCCTGCATTTGAGAAGAAACACGACAATATATTGCAACTTTTGAATCCATTTTGTATCTTTGCAAGGTTAAAATTAATAATTATGGAGGCAAAGATACAAAATCAAAAGATAAGTTCCAAACATTTGGATATGTCAATTGCACCGATGCACACCACAGAGCACATCATCAACCGAACGATGATGAATCTCTTTGGCTGTGGACGTTCGGTGGAAGCTCACATAGAACGCAAGAAGAGCAAACTGGATTATAAGTTGGCGGCATGCCCAACCCCAGAACAAGTGGAAGTGTTGGAAAAGACGGTGAACGAGGTGATACACCGCAACCTCCCGGTAACCACTGAGTACATTTCCCAAGAGGAAGCCAAAGGACGCTTCGACATGGAGCGCCTGCCCGATGATGCCTCAGAAACCGTGCGCGTTGTCAAGGTAGGCGACTATGACGAGTGCCTCTGCATTGGACTTCATGTAGAGAATACCAGCGAGATTGGCTCGTTCAAACTTTTGAGCCACGATTTTAACCCCGAAACTGGTATTTGGCGCATAAGATTTAAACTGATTTGATAATTATTGTCAATTATCAATTGTCAATTGTCAATTTATTACTACCTTTACGCCAAGAAAAATTATTAAACTCTTTTTACTATGGGAAAGTACATTCCAAAACCTATTGACCTAAGCGATGTTACCATCAGTGAGGACCTGCAAGAGCTGCGTGAAGCCATTGCCGAAAACACCCACGAAGTATGGGCAGAGAACCGTATGCGCGAAGGTTGGACATACGGTCCACGTCGCGATGACACCAAGAAAGAGACCCCTGACATGGTGCCTTACAACGACCTGTCAGAGAAGGAGAAAGAGTACGACCGTGCTACCGCATGGCGTACCATCAAACTGCTCAAGAAACTCGGCTACGACATTGTAAAAGCTGAAGAGACTCCGCTTTACAAGGAGATGATTGCCCGCATCCGCAGCCTGGAGCATGCCAACCACTGCAGCCATTGTGGTGGTGTCATCTTCAAGCACCAGGTATTCTGCGAACATTGTGGTAAGAAACTGGAAAAAGAAGATTTCACAGCATAAGACTGCTCCATAAGGCTGGAAGAAGATGGAATCGCTCCCTGCATCAACGATCTGGGTACTCATCGTCTTTCTGTTTCTGACACTTCCCCTGCGATTGCTCATTTACTATGCCAAGAGCTATCGCTTGGTTATCTTGTCAAGACAGATAGCAGATGGTGTGCTCCTTGCGCTGACGGTCATTGCCACTTTGGGAGCAGCCTCATCCGTCTTTTACCAGCCGTTAGCACCAGAAGACGATATCTTCGCCAAGTACGTTTTCCCTGCATCGGCTTCTTTTATCCTGTCGGTACCCTATTTCTATATCTTGTCGTACCTGGTGGGCAGAAGGCCATTCTATACCAAGAAGCACTTAGCCAACCTCGACTACTTTACGGTGTATCTACGCAGTTTCAATGACGAGCGCAAAGGCAAGAAACTGAAAAAGCGTATGACCAAAGCCCTGAGCGAGTGGTTTCCCGTATATGCCATTGGCAAACCCGACGAGTTCATGCCCCCGCCAGGAGCAAAACGCATCTATGTAGATGAGGACTGGCAGGAGATTGTGCAGGACATGATCAAGCGTTCGCAAATTATCCTGCAACGAATCAACACTTCTGAGAACTATCTTTGGGAGTTTGAACAGTGCTACAAGATGCAGTTCTTTGACAAATCCGTATTCTGGGTTGACCAAATAGACGAGTATCGGATGTTCCGAGGGATGATCAAACGTCGTTTCGGATTGGAGTTCCCACAATTGGAAGACCGCAAGTGCCATGTAGTGTTTTACCGATTGCCCGACCTGACGTTCCGTATCATATACCTAACTGTCAAAGACGACTATGAACGGTTCAAGTTGTTGTTCAGGCAAGACCATCAGGCATTGTTTGCCGAAAACGAGACCTATCTCTATGGCAGGAAAGAGAAACTGGCGCAGCTATTGAAGTTTGGTTACGACAGTATCATCCCCCGTGAGGCACAAGGGTGGAGTTGGGCAGCTTTCTGGTGTCCGGAATACTACCTCATCTTCCAGCACATCAAGCACCGCCTGTGGATTTTCTTTGGCTTCACCACCTTGGAAGGTATCATCGCCGGTGTTGATTTCTCAGGCGAGAGCATCTTCCGCTTGCTGATTGTACGTTTGTTGTTTGCCATGGTACCCATGGGACGTAATGGCAAGAAGATGGTATGGCTATCGCACCATTGGGAGAGCATCCGCTATTACCAGCAAGAGGAGCGTATGTTCAGCAAGGCGGCTGTCATCATGAGCATTGCCTACGTGTTGTTCTGGGTTATTGCCCTTATAACACAGACTATTGTTAAGTATATAAATTAAACAAGATATGCCAAGAAAAAAGAAAGAGCTCCCTTTGTTGGAGCAGATAACAATAACCGACGTTGCAGCCGAGGGCAAGGCCATCGCCAAGGTCAACGACTTGGTGGTGTTTGTGCCTTACGTGGTGCCTGGCGATGTGGTGGATTTGCAAGTCCGTCGCAAGAAGCATCACTATGCCGAGGCTGAGGCAGTGAAATTCCACAAATTCTCTGAGGTGAGGGCAGTACCATTCTGCCAGCATTATGGTATCTGCGGTGGCTGTGTGTGGCAAATCCTCCCCTACGAGGAACAGCTGAAATACAAGCAGAAGCAAGTGGTGGATAACCTCACCCGCATCGGCAAGGTGCAGTTGCCGGAGATCAGTCCCATCATCGGCTCTGCCAAGACACGAGAGTATCGCAACAAGCTGGAGTTCACGTTCAGCAACAAGCGTTGGCTCACTCGCGAGGAGGTATCACAAGCCATAGAGTATGAGCGCAATGTGGTGGGCTTCCACATTCCCGGTGCCTTCGACAAGGTATTGCCCATTGAGCAATGCTGGCTGCAGATCGACATCTCCAACCAGATACGCAATACCATCCGCGACTTTACCTTGGAACATGGCTACAGCTTCAGTGATCTCCGCAGCCACGAGGGCATGATGCGCAACCTCATCATCCGCACCACCTCTACTGGCGAACTGATGCTGATTGTGGTGGCTCGCATTGACAACGACGAGGAAATGGAGAAGTTCAAGACGCTGTTGCAATTCGTGGCGGACAAGTTCCCGCAGATCACCTCGCTGCAATATGTCATCAATAATAAGGTAAATGACTCCATTGGTGACCTCGACACCTTTACCTTCAAGGGGCGTGACCACATCTTCGAGGAGATGGAAGGTCTGAAGTTCAAGATTGGTCCCAAGAGTTTCTACCAAACCAACTCAGAGCAGGCGTATAATTTATATAAGGTGGCACGTAACTTTGCCGGACTTACAGGCAACGAACTGGTATATGATCTCTACACAGGTACTGGCACTATTGCCAACTTCGTTTCTCGTCAGGCTCGCCAAGTCATTGGTATCGAATATGTGCCTGAGGCCATCGAGGATGCCAAGGTCAATTCACAAATCAATGACATCAAGAACACTTTGTTCTATGCAGGCGATATGAAGGACATCCTCACCGCTGACTTCATAGCCGAGCATGGCAGGCCCGATGTGATTATCACCGACCCGCCACGTGCCGGTATGCACCCCGATGTGGTAAATGTCATCTTGGATGCCGAGCCTCAACGCATTGTCTATGTCAGCTGCAACCCTGCCACTCAAGCTCGAGACCTACAGCTGCTGGATGTGAAATACAAAGTGATGGCAGTACAGCCTGTGGATATGTTCCCACAGACTCATCACGTTGAAAACGTTGTTCTATTGACGATTGACCATTGACAATTGACTGCGTCCTATTTTGTCGCGACTCGGCATAGCCGATGCAAGCATCGCTCTGCCCTCGCTGCTCCAAAAAGTGACAATTGACCATTATTCACTCTTCATTATTCATTATTCATTATTCACTATTCATTATTCATTGTTCTTCGTTCATTATGAAAGAAAAGAAAGTAGCCCGCGCCCGTAATCAATACACCGATTACATCGTTAGAGAACCCATGGGACTGATGGAGTTCCTGGCAGCCCGTATGCCACAGGCAAGTCGTACCAAACTGAAGTCGCTGCTCAGCAAGCGCATCGTCTATGTAGATCAGCGCATCACTACGCAATACGACTTCCCCCTGAAGCCTGGCATGAAAGTACAAATCAGTCGCGAGAAAGCCGGACATGAGTTCCGCAATCGCCTGCTAAAAATAGTTTATGAAGATGCCTATCTCCTGGTAGTAGAGAAAGAACCCGGCTTACTGTCCGTCAAGACGGAGCGAGAGAAGGAACGCACAGCTGCCACCATCCTCACTGAATACCTGCGCAGAAGCAACAAACGCAGTCAGGTATATGTGGTGCATCGTCTGGATCGTGATACCTCCGGCCTGATGATGTTCGCCAAGGACGAGCAGACACAACGTACCCTCCGCGACAATTGGCATAACATTGTGACCGACCGTCGCTATGTGGCCATCGTGTATGGAGACATGGAACAAGACTATGGTACCGTTCGTTCATGGCTCACCGACAAGAAGTTGTATGTGGCATCCAGTCCGGTAGATGATGGCGGGCAGATTGCCATCACCCACTACGAAACCATCAAGCGTGCCAATGGCTTTTCTATGATGGAGCTTAGACTTGAAACGGGTCGTAAGAATCAAATACGTGTACACATGGCAGATTTGGGTCACCCTGTGGTGGGTGATGGTCGCTATGGCCCTGAAGATGACAAGAATCCTTTGAACCGCTTGGGTCTTCATGCGTTCAAGCTCTGCTTCACCCACCCCGTTACAGGTGAGAAGATGCAGTTTGAGACCCCCTATCCTACCTCATTCAAACGTCTGATGCAGCGTCCTGTGCCTGACGCTCAGCATCCTTCTGCCTACGACGCTGATTGAGTTCATCCATATAACCTGCCGTCATAATACCCGACGGCAGGGCGATGATGGCGATACCCACGATAGCCGAGATGATACTGATAACGCGTCCTGTTTCAGAAATGGGATAGAAATCGCCGTAACCTACGGTGGTGAGTGTACAAGCCGACCAATAGAAGGCCTCGAAGAAATTCTCAAATACCAGTTCGCCCGTCTCTGGGTTTACCTCCAACTCTGCGTTAAACATGATCAGTGCCGTAACGAACACGTAGAACACCGCCAATGACAGTACGGTGCAGAGAATCTTACTCTGCCTGCGTATCACTGCCAAGATAATCTCCAACGGCTCGAAATAGCGGATGACCTTCAGCACACGCATAATTTTCAGCAGTCGGGAAACCCTCGCCACCTTGAATGTTGAATCCAAGACGGTAAATGTAGGCAAGATAGACAACAAGTCAACAATCGCCATCGGTGTAAAGGGATAGATTAGGAATGCAGCCAGCGGTTTACGTTTCGAGCGCAAGTCTGCCGTTATCCATCTGAGCACATAGTCTATCAGGAAACAGATGCCCGACACCAGATCCATCAAATAGAAAACGGTATTAGTGTTACGGAACATCAAGGGGTATATGCCGATGCCTATCATCAACAGCATCAGCCAGTCATAGATTCGGGAGTAGAGCTTGTCGCTGTTCGTCCCTACCATATCGTTGATCTTTTCTCGTAAAGACATACCTTAAAAAAATGAATAATGAATAATGAATAATGAACAATGAACAATATTCATATGTTTGCCGACAAAGATAGGAAGAATTATTGAAATAATGATTAACTTTGCAGCAGATAAGGAAAAAATGAGCATGATGGAACAGCACAAAGACCCGATGGGCAGAGCCATTCAAGAGTATTGGAAGACGGGTGACAAGACTCCCGTACGGGTATTCTCTCCGATGTTTGAAGAAGATGAGATGCCCGTAGAGACCTTGTTCCGCACATACGACCAGATGCCCAAGCTGGAGCAGCAGGCATTGGATCTGTCGCGAGGCAAGACACTTGACGTAGGTGCTGGAGCCGGCTGTCATTCTCTAATCTTGCAGGAAAGAGGCATCGATGTCACTGCCATCGACATCTCTCCCCTATCTGTGGAAACCATGCGGGGACGTGGTGTGATGAAGGTCCTTCAACAAGATTTCTTTACCCTCACTGGTCAATACGACACCTTATTATTATTAATGAACGGTATCGGCATCGTGGGCAAAGCGGAGAACCTGCCCGTACTCTTCCATCTCTTAGACCGCATCCTGGCTCCTGGTGGCCAACTACTCTTCGACTCTTCCGACCTCTGCTACCTCTTTGAGGACGAAGACGGCATCATCGAACTGCCTGACATCGATGAGTACTATGGTAACCTCGTCTATCAGCTGCAATACAAAGACACCTTGGGCGAACCTTTCAACTGGAGCTACATCGATGCCGACACTGTCAGCGATGCCGCAGAAGCCCACGGTTATCAACTGGAAATCCTTGCCGAAGGCCCCCACTATGACTATTTGGCGAGGATAACGAAGGGAGGTAATAAATAAAAACAGGCTGATAATATTACAGTTTCTCAACTTACAAAATTTGAATAGCGTTGTAAAGAGAAATAGTATATTGTGTTATGAAGACTTCATTATATTATGTTTCGTTTGCAACTATTAGCGTCATCATATTAAGCTCTATTTGAACTCTTTACATAAGCACATGAAGATTTAACAAAAAAAAATTAAAAAAAATCAATAAAAAAATTTGCACGTTTCATAAATTGCGTATATATTTGCACCTTGTATTGTTGTACACGTTAACCGTTTTTGGTTTGAGATAATGGCTAATTGCCTATTTATCAGAGTATAGAATAAGGTTTAAGATAACGAGAATAAATGATAGCTGGTAAAACCATAGGAACAATATCGAAAGGCAGGATAAGAAGTATCGTGCTTATGCTATTTTTGTGCGGCATCAGCCTTTGTTGTTTTTCACAGACGGTGGTCTTGAAGAACAACTTCCTCTATGATGCCACCCTAACCCCTAACTTGGGCATTGAAGTCCGCTTGGACGACAAATGGACCGCAGGTCTCAACGTGGGCTACCAACCCTGGCCATTTGACGACAAGACCGAGCGAAAGCTCCGTCACCTGCTCATCTCTCCTGAGGTGAGATACTGGTTCTGCGATGTCTTCAGCGGCTGGTTCATCGGTGCCAATGCATTCTACTCCCACTTTAATGTAAGTAAGGTAAACCTCTTGGGACTGTATCCTTCTGTAAAGAACCGTCGCAAGCAAGGTGATGCCTTTGCTGGTGGTATCTTCGGTGGTCACTCGTGGATTCTGAGTCCGCGATGGAGCATCGAGGCCGAAGCGGGTATCGATGTAGGCTCTGCCAAGTATAAGGAGTATGAGTGTGCCCATTGCGGCGAGTATTTCGGTGAAGACAACAAAGTGTTCCTGGCGCCGAAAGTGGGTATTAACATTATCTATAATCTAAAATGAAGAAGTTTGCTATCATAGGATTGTCTTTGTTGCTGACAGGCACCTTGCATGCCCAGCGTATCATTCAGACACAAAGTCAGAAAGATAAGCTATTGCTGTCGTATGAACTGCCATTGCAACAGCCCGCGAGTGACTATGCTACTATAGTTACTCCTTTCCTGTGCGGGCAAAACGATACACTGGTATTAGAGCCAGTTACTGTGCGTGGTGCCCAGAACGCCCGCAAGTTGCATCGCGACTATGTGCTGAACCACAAGGGAGCGGAGCCAGACTATATCAAAGCTGCCGAGATGCCTACCTCTTTTGCACAGGCATCAGAGATTCCCTTGGCAAGTCATCCTTGGATAAAGAATGGTCCCCTGAGAATGTTGTTCATGACAGATAAGGAAGGCTGCTGCCAGGTAGAAACAGTAGCCCTTGCCTACACTGACCCATTCACTTACGACTATCGCAATCCTTTCAAGCCGGTGTTCAATCCTGTGGCTGACGACACGGGTGTGGCTGGTCAGTTGGAAAGAAACAATCCTATCCTGGAGCATGTGTCTAACTATCGTCCTTACGATACCACCCGCATCCTCCGCAAGGAAGGTCGCCACATTTACGTGAATTTCCCTCTTGCTAAGAGTGAGTTGATATACGACTTTGAAGATAATGCGAACCGTCTGGACCGTATCATCGACATCACCTATCAGATTATGAACGATACCACCAGCAGCGTGAAGTGCATCCAGATCATTGGTCTTGCCTCAGTAGAGGGTAATGATGCCGTGAACCGCCGTTTGGCTGGTGCTCGTGCAGAAGCCCTGAAGCGTTATGTACAGCAAAAGATAAGTGTTCCTGACAATATGTTCGAGCTTGCCAACGGCGGTGCCGCATGGACCGAATTCCGTGACCAGGTGAACGACGCCAACTTTGAAGGTAAAGAGCAGGTATTGCAGCTGATTGACAACACAGCAGACCCGAATCGCCGCCAACAGCTCCTCCGCAACTCGAGAGCCTACAATTACCTGCGACAGAACATCCTGCCCGACGAGCGTAATGCCGGATACGTACGTATCTATTGGGACTATGTACCTGACAACAATGCCAAGGTCATCAATCAGGCAGCTGACTTGCTGAAGCAAGAACAGTGGCAGCAGGCATTGAATACATTGCAAAGTGTAAAGAATGACGAACGTGCACAAAATGTATTGGCAGTTGCCCTGTATATGACAGGTAATGAGCAAGAGGCCATGCGAATCTGGCAGAGACGTGCCGCCATGGGCGATGCTGATGCAGCCGCTAATTTAAGGCAGTTACAAGATTAAACAAGGCTATTTTGAGATAAATATAAATAAAGGAATTAATAACAATTTAATAACAAGTAATTATGAAGAAGCATTTTTTCAAAAGTTTGTTCCTGGGAGCCTTTGCTCTCGTGGGCATGATTGGGATCTCTTCTTGCTCTGACAAGGACGATCCAGGAAGTTCAAATCCTCAATTCAACAAGGAGACTAAAGAAGTAGCTACTTCTTTCGTATTTAACGTAAGTGCAGGCAAGAAGACGGCTGATACCCGTCAGACTGATGTTATCGCTCAGAATCAAACCACTCCAGTTTTCCGTGGTCTGAATAAAGCCATCATGTTGACCTATGCCACTGGAAAAAGCGTGGTAAGTTCAACTGAGGCTGCTGCTGCTGCAACCAAGCGCATTGACTATGCAACCCTGTTGGCTCCATCTGAAATCAATGGTAACACCACTTCACACAAGATTTTAGACTTGGCTTTGCCTGTTGGCACTGATGCCATGCTGTTCTACGGTGTTGCTCCTGCAACAGGAACCGATGCACAAAATGGAAAGATTACTCCTACTACTACAGGTGACGTTGCTAATTCTTTCTCTTTTGCATTAACTGATATCGTTTCAGGTACTGCCTTAACCAACGCAACCAATGTAGGTGCAGCTTTGGCAGCAGTTATGACAGAAGTTATCAATGCTACTGATGGAGCAGCAACTCCTACATTATGGTCTGCGATTGCTGCAGAATACAAAAAAGAAACAGATGGTAACCCTACTACCAATCCTGCACATACATTATCTGAGTTGGAGAGAATGCTTGGTAAGTCTTTCATTGAGCTGACTACTATTCAGGATATTGCTGCATACACAGGTATTGTAGATGGAACAGTTACTCCACCAACTACTAGACCTGTTGCGGCATCAACAGAATTACGTGCAGGTTCAACTGAGGCTATCGTGGGCATGTTCAATGATTTTTATAAGGTATATAAGCCTTATTTGGATAATAAACCAGGTACACCGTCTGCTACTGACGCCGTAGCATATGCTATTGCTGATAATGTTATTTCTATAATCGATACATATTTTACTCCTGACACCTCTACAGGTGCTACTGCTCGATATAATGCTGCAAATGTAACAGGAACACTACCTACTGGCTATGCAAGCATTTCATTAGCAAATTATCCAACATCATTCGGTTTGCCATTCGGTACAGCTCTAATGACCTGCACTTTAGCATCTGACGGTACTGCTACATTCTCACCTTTGGCTACAGGTAACTCTATTACTACTGCTGGTGGTGCAGCAACCTTGTCAACCTATAAGTTCCCAGCTGAGTTGATGTACTACGCAAACAGTGGTTTGAGAACAGCTAATACGGAAAAAGTAGCTGCTGATTTCCCTGATGGTGTTACTAATTGGATTACTGATAATTCTTGGACAGGCGATTGGTCAAGTACTAACTCAAAAGTTACTGCAAGTACACGCGCAGCTGCCCTGCAAGACAATGTAACTTATGGTACAGCTCTGCTGGAAACAAAAGTTGCTTTGGAATCGAGTACAACCAATTTCTGGGATAACTCAGCAAATCTTACTGATGATACTGTTAATAAACCTGTTGATACTTCCAATCTTGAACTTGTTGGTGTACTCGTTGGTGGTCAGCCAGACGCAGCTGACTGGGAATTCCTGCCAACAAACGGCAATCGTAATGCTGTGATTTACGACCCTGTAATGAATGGTACAGCATGGACAAGTGCTTCAGCTCGTGGTGATTTCACTCTTCCAACAACTGCAGCGCCTACCTACACCATGGTGCTTGACAACTACAATACAGGTGGTACACAAGACGATGTGCTTGTAGCATTGGAGTTCAAGAATCACGGTCCAAGTTTCTATGGTCGTGACAACCTGGTTCGCGAAGATGGTACGTTCTATCTGGTAGGTAAGCTGGATTTAAGTACAGTTACCACAACTACTACCTTAGACCATGTATTCATTAAAGATTATATGACTACAGCTACATTCACTTTGACAGGTACTTCTTTGCAGCAAGCATACGTGACTGTACCTGACTTGCGTAGTGGTCAGTTGTCATTTGGTTTGTCAGTTGATATCGCTTGGCTGTCTGGCTTGAGCTTCACTGTTGACCTTGGCACTAACTAATTATATCTTTTCATCCCTCACGAGGAAAGTTTTCATTCCTCGTGAGGGAGAAAATATAAAAAGCTTGATTTAAACAATAACATTTAGCAGAATGATACCTTTTAGAAAGATAGGACTGTTTCTGGTTGCCATGCTGGCTTTTACGGCTTGTGGCCAGATTGACGACGACCTCTCTGACTGCGAAGTAACGCCAGGACCAGGCCCTGAGCCTGAGCTGGAAGCGGATTTCCAAATCAACGTATTCACCAATGTGAAAACGAATGAGGTGGAAGCCGAGCTGAGCACCGTCGATAAGGAGGTGGCAGATGCCATACGCGAGTACTTGAAGAACATATTCGCCGAGTATGCGCACGATATTGACCTGTCTTTCTACAACACGGAAGGTGACTCTTCCCGACTCTATTACGAAAGCCATATCATGGATGCCGGAGAACACGTTTATAGGATGCACCTGCCAGTGCATGACTATATGCATGCTTCTTTGGCGAATATCCAGGATAATCCGTTGGTAACGTCAGTAGGTGTTGAACGCAACCATACCTTGGCTCTGAATCAAGTAAAGAAAGACACCATTGACAGCCATAATACCGGTCTATTTACTGGTCGTTTACCGATGCATGTGGTGGCTAACCAAAGCCAGACGTTCGATGTAAATCTTTATATGGCTAACTGTTCTTCGGCACTGGTGGTTGACTCTACAGCCGTGAAGGTTACCAATATGCGTGCATTCGCCACGGGATTTGCTACCGATTTCCAGGTTGCCGACAGTGCGTTTGTCTATCCAGCCAAATCACCGATGGTGAAGTCAGATTTGTTGAGTATTCCAAGTAATAATAAAGTTATTGCATTCTGCAATGTTAACTTCCCATCCAGAAACCCTTACAGTTGGCTACATGTGGGTGAAGCGTCAACACGCGATAACCTACTTGTTCAGGAAAACGATCCTTTTGAAGGCATCTCGATATGGAGATATGTGGTACTTGTAACACTCCCAGGTGGTAATGTTACCAGATCCGATATTTGGGTGAAAGATCCTTTGCTGGCTGGCGAATTGAAAATCATCAAGGGTTACTTGGATGGACAAGGTGGTGTACATACCGATAGCGAAGCTGTTGTAGGTGTGAGCATTACAGTCGATTGGAAACCAGGAGCACAATTTAATCCTATATTTTAAGAAACAACAACGTGCGAACTAAATATACTGACATACTGCTTTTCACGCTGCTGGCATTTATGCTGGGGGCTTGCTCTTCTGATGACGATACTGTTATACAGAAAGTGGTTACTAATAGTACTACAAAGTCTGGCATACCTGTAGGTATTTCGTTCGATCAATTGAGCGATGCAACTACTCGTATGTCAGCAACCAACACTCAAGTTAACCGCGATTTCCATGGTATCTTTGATTTAACTTTCATTCCTTTTAATGCTTCAGGAGATGCCAACCCCATAGGTCCGAATGACGCAAGTTATGATAAGTTATGGACGACCGACGTGGGTTTTCTTTGGAATGGTCCAGATCATCATTATAGCAAAGATGTCGAAGGTGGTAAGCCAATTAATTATGACCATATAGTATTTGACAGATTAACATTCCCAGAAGGTACTTCATCATTCTTGGTTTATGGTCATGGTCCCAAAGAAAATGGCAATAGTTATTTTGAATACGGCTCTACTAAACTAGCAGTTGGTGAAAATGAAGGATTCACAGATGCAAGTATTCAACCTAAAGATATCTCTTTCGAGCCAGAACCAATTCTCGCAAGCGATATGGTTTATACCGGAGCGACGACAATGATCAGCTATTTGAATACCATATTAAACTCTAGTGTAGACTTTAACTCATTATATCGAAATCAAAACAATACTTTCAATGTAACAGGGACTTGGACATGGGCTGATGAAGAAAGAACTTTTAGTAATGGAAATAATAATGCAACATTACAGCAACCCAATGCACTTAAAACTGCGAGAACTAATTTTATCAACAATTTAAGTGGTGCTGCTTGTACACCTTCTAACATAAAAGTTGCTTTAGATGCTTTATTGTCCTCTATTAATGTGACATTTAATCGAAATAATGATGGTAATAATTATCGAATATATGAACAACTTCGCGACAAAATTAGGTCCAACATTAATCAAGATGATGTAACATACAATAACACAACAGCAGATGTCTCTAACGCCACATTTGCGGGTTTCCCAGGCAACGACTTACCCGATGGCATTTGTTACATCATGTATGCAAACGGAGCATTCACGTTGGTAAAATCCGATACCGAATTAGGTACTAATACGTTAAACTTCAAGATTGTAGATCCAAAGAAATTTGCATATCCTGCTCAACTTTGGTATTATGCAAATTCAACTATCAAGACCACAGATAAACCTATTAAGACAACAGCAGAGGGAAATGAAGTAGAAGATAATATTGCAGCCCTTTTCAACAAACAAATATGGGAACAGGATTCCAATGTTTCCGTTGAAAATAGTGTTCTTAATGGTTTTACAGGCCGTGTAATAATTCCAAGCGTTACTGCGGTTGCTTTGGTAGAGCCACTAAGATATGGAACCTCTTCATTGGAACTGAAGGTGCAGGCAACAAATGCGAGTTTGAATGACAACAGCAGTAGCACTGGTACTGCCATAACATTGGGCGACAACTTCCCACTTACAGGCGTATTTGTGGGTAGCCAGCATAAGCAGCTTTATGACTTTACACCGGCTACCATCACAAATCCATTAATCGGCTATGATAAGCAAGTGGTAACTGGAATCAAACTTACCACCACTGAGTCAGCAGCTAACTATACCTTGGTATTGCCATCGGCATCTTACGAAATTGTATATCTTGTGCTGGAGTTCGAGAACAACAGTGAAAACACCATCATAGGCGTGGGTAGTGATAACAAGAAAAGCCGCATACCTCCAGGAGCAAAATTCTACATGGTAGGTGCTCTTGATCCTGAAGCAGGTTCTGCTGCTAATGCTACTGCCATTGCGGCAGAAAGGAAAACGGTATTCTTGGCAGGACACAAAACTACGGTTTTATGTAAGGCAAATGACTTTAAAGGGGTATATCCAGTTGTACCTGATTTGAACGATCCAAAACTCATTATCGGTTTGGAAATTACATCCGACTGGCATAGCGTGACACCTGGAAGCTCAATGTTGAAATAAATAACTATAATAAAAAAATGATGAAAACAAAAGCATACATATTTATGATGATATCACTGCTAGCAACCATGCTGGTAGGATGCTCTGGCGATGACGATATTTTACCAGACGATTCGCAGACCGTCATGAAACTGTATGTCTATATGCCAGGACAGATGGCTGGTACCAGAGCCTATACAGGTGACGTTGCAGCAGACAAGGACAATGAATCCATTATCAAGTCATTAGAGGTATGGGTGTTCGACAGCGGTAATAGTCGTTTGCTTTTCCACGCGAAAGATGAGTCGGAGACTGGTATCAACTATTCATCTGGTGTACAGAGAGAATTCATTTTTACCAATAAAGATTATAAAGATAACGCTACCGAAGATGATGCAAAGCTGAAAGATATCAAAACAGATCATCCACTTGTGGATGTCTATGTCTTGGTCAATGCTGCCAGCATCGGTCACTCTGAGATAGGAGAATCAACGACAAAAGATGTTCTTGATGCCCTTTCAATGGGAGACAGTGAATTTGGTATCAATGGCTCAACTTTCGTTAGTTCTCCTACAACTGATGGATTGCCAATGTCAGGCGTATTGAAGAATTATACGATAGAAGAAGCAGGCGCCAACATGTTCATGATTCAAACCATTCACATCAAACGATGTGTGTCTAAGTTGAGAGTGGTAGTATCTCGTTCTCCAGGAATGGAACATGCAGTGATTAACAGCGTGACACTTAAAGGTGGTTCTATACCAACCTCAGAATCTGTATTCAATGACAACGAAGGAGCCAATGCACAAGGTGAGTCAAGAGTGACGAAAACAGGTAACTCCTATTATAATAGTGATTTAACATTGGCGTCTCAGGTAGCAAATTCGGCTATAGCCCCTAATACAACTCCTTTAGCATTGGCATGGAATGTAACGAGCTACGATGATGCACAATCTTATGAGACTGCTGTCAACAACACCATTAGTGCAGGCAAAGCTACAGAATTGGCACGTGCTTATCTACATGAAAGTAGCAAATTATTGACGGTTACTATAGAATACAAGTCCAAAGAGACTGATACGGCATGGAAGACTGCCACTGTTTCTATGGATCCAGAAGCTACCGCTGGAGAGTTTGCCCGCAACCATTCGTGGATAATTTATGCTTACTTCGTAGAAGGTGAATTGTATGTGAAACCTACTGTGATTCCTTGGATAGCAGGCATGGACCGTTTGACTTATGTAACCAAAGGTTCTACCAAGATGGAATTTGAACCGAATACAGAGTACTTGAGATATGACCCTGTCAGCTTGAGTTCATGGTCTGACAGTTATGCTTGTGTTGCTTATGGATATACTGATTTTGGTATGCCTCTCTACTCTCCAAAAGTAATTCTTAAAACAGAACATGATTATGATCTGCAGTTGCAGCTGAACAATATAGACTTTGAAATAGTAGTGTTTGATGTAGCTACTAATACTTACAGCCATAAAGGTGACCTATACACTATACCTGCTAATGATGGCAATCCGCAAACAACCACTATTTGGGTTGTACCGACCAGCAATAACATGCCGAGTGACGTAAATGCCAGCCTTATGCTGACTCTCTTACGCCCGGAAGACCCTTATGCAGTACCTTATAACCATGAGTTACCTGGTAACGAGTCGCATACAACAATTAAGTACCGATACATCAATGCCGACAGATATACTACGTTGATGAGCATGGATCCTATTGAAGCAAATTATGAGAAGATGATTATACAATGAAAAAGTACGGAAAACATATAAACTGGATTTGGAGCATCACGCTGACACTGTTGCTTGCTTCTTGCTTAGGAAACGAAGAATGGCAGGATAATGTAAGTGGCAATCGGTATAATAACTATGGAGGTAAGAAGGATGCACTTACCATCGTGCCCAGCCTCTATCAAGGCAATGAGAGTCTATTGCAAGGTACCACCCGTGTTGAGGATACTGACATAAATATCAGTAAAGATGATCGCGTAGATGCACGTGATGTGCTTCGCGAAAATTTCTTCGGAACCTTAGATGTGTTTGTAAAAGAAAGTACCGCAAGTGAAGATGACCCTTGGTTCCATGAATATCACCTGAAGGCTGGTGGTAGCAATACTGTGGAAAACTTCAATTGGATTATTGATACCGAACGCTATGATAACAAGAGTCTGAAAGACCAAGCTGAGCAGCTGCTGCACAAGAACTGGGTTGACGCAGATTATGATCCAACTAAAAAATATGACATATATGTAACTGCCAACAACCCCCACACAGCCTCAGGCTCAGGCGTTAGCAATTTAACAGCATTGAAAGGACTTACTACTTTTGAACACAACATTTATCGTTACTACAAGGAAACAGATGTTGAGCCTGGGAGGCGTGAGAGTTACATGAATACAGAGAAGAACTTCTTGATGGATGGTAGCATCAAAGGATGGCAAATTGACGGCACCAAAGAAAAACAGGTGTTTGATGTAGATCTGAAACGTGCCACTTCAAAATTCCTGATTCGTATTAAGTTTAAGAAAGATGCGATGATTACCCTGACGGAAGATGATATACCTGCGGAAAGTTTGTACAATGCGGATACCAATCCTACTGGATATAAGGAAGGTGATGAAGTTACCTTGTATGATTACTGGGATAAAGTACAAAAAAGAGTCACTGGTATTCCAGCATGGAAATATGTGAACTTCGGCTTCAAGTCCAGCGACATTGCTGACGGTACCTACCAACTGGCAGGTGAGAATCTGGATGATATTTCTGATGGCATGAAGGCGGTACAAACTTGGGGCAGCAACTTTCAAGCTGAATATGATGGAGAAGTTGTCACAGAGAACATGGACAACCACTTCATCATCACCACTTACAGCTATCCTATGGACTGGTCTGCAGAGAGAGACAAAGCTCCTTTTATTTTGCTTAGTGTGGCTTTCACTAAAAAAACAAATACGAATGATTACAAGTTGAGCTATTATCGTATCCCTATTTGTGATGAAAAGACAATGAGTGCTACAGATAGGAATAAAATCTACATCGTAGATGCAGAGATTGCTTCCTTAGGTTCTGAAAACTCACTGCTGGATATGGAAGACCAACAAATGATGGTTGAATACCATGTGGTTGACTGGACAGCTACAAACACAGATCAGGAAACGACAACAGTGAAGGCAACAGATACAAAATATTTGTCTGTTATACCTACAGAATATACACTAAAAGGTGATGGTGAACAGAGCGTTGATCTAAATTGGTACGCATCAGTATCTCCTGACGATAGTAGATATATGGATATGGATGTTAATGATGTGCAGGTTACTTATGTGAACTATCAAGGTACTACAGTAAATATTAAAGGTTCTGTAACCAAGAGTCCAACTACTCCGAACGGTAGAGAGGATGCTGTTACAATTACAAGTACAGCTCCAAATACCACTGCTCATGGGGAGACCGTAACTATACAGCTTTTGAAGGATAATATCATAAGGGTTACCTCAAAAGCTTTGGATAGCCGTGCCGTGAAAACAATCAGATTTAAGGTTAAGTTAGTAGGTACAAATTTGGAAAAAGAGGTAGTGATTCATCACTATCCTTTGGATAATATTCAACAAATCACAGGAAAATGGTCATCTAGGATTGGTACTGTTACTACTACCAGAACAGGTGCATCAAATTGGGATAATCCATTGCCTAGTTGGGAATCTTATGAAACTGAAGAAGAAGAATATGCTACTTTAACGTTAGAACAATATAATTCATACTCTGGAAGTAAATCTTACACAGATGAAGATGTAACTCTTACTTCACAACAAAGAAATACAATATTCGGTGCAAATACAGACGCAAACGCATATGGAACAGGATATACCTCTGCAACAAATGCCATCTATTATAATAATGATGGATACTATTATTGGGTAACAAGAACTGGTTGGGGTGGCCTTTGGGGTTATGAATATCAATATCATCGTAGACATTATTATTCAATTAGAACTCGTTATTACGAAACTCAAGTAACAATTAATTCTAATTGGGTGGATTGGGATAGAGACAATGGACAGACGTATAATGCTGCCAATGCCAAATACAATTATGATGGTAGCAATTTTATTGCAAAAGTATATGACAACGGGTTAATTTATCCTATAAATGTTACCCGCAGTGGAAATAATAATAATAATTACAGATATGCTTATTCAAGAGGAACAAGTCAGAGCGGTAATACATATGGGGTTTATTCACCAAATGGTTATCAAGCACAATTGAATTCAAATTTCAATGGTTTGAACAATCCGAATATGTATGTGATTATGTTAACATCAACCTCGGATATTTATGCAATAGGTAACCCTAAACTGGATAGCAACTACCAATCAAATGATAAAGTAGTTTCTCCAGCCTTTATGATTGCCTCACAGCTGGGTGCAAATACACCTTTTAACAATGGCGTTAATGCAGCGAATTTCTGTGGCACCTATTTAGAAGTTGGGTCTGCAGACAATCCTATTGAAGAATTTAGAGGTAAAAGATTTACTGGATGGCGACTCCCTACCAGAGATGAAGTAGGATTCATAGCAAAGTATCAGAGTGATCCTAATGTGCAAGGTAAGATGATGCAAGCAGTTCTGACGGGAGATAATTACTGGACATTGGAAAATAAAGCCGTTGCAACAGGATATGGCCAAACAGCTGCAGATGCAAATATGTGGTATAAAGATCCTAACAGGGATTCAAATGAAGGAAATGTACGTTGCATCCGAGATCTTACATTAGACGAAATAAAGAAACTGAATGGAGAATGACAATGAAGAAACTTGAATTACATATTATCATGCTTGGGTTGCTGACAATCTGCTTGATGTCTTGTGACAAAGATCCAATTCAAACAGATTATGTAAAGCAAATAGAAACATTGCGTTTAGGAGGTAATGTAGATGTAGACATACCCGTATGCATTGCATTTGATATGCTACAAGATGATATAGTGCCTATAACAAGAGCCAGTGTGGTGGGAGGAAACGAGAATACTCCCCCCAACTATATTACTAAAATGGATATGTTGTGTTTTACGGAAGAAGGTATCTACTTAGGACACAGACCTGCAGAACTTGAAGGTAATGAAGTACAATCTACCACTGATGGCCACTGGGGTAGGAAACTCATTAAAGGCACTGTACCCGCCCGTACAGCCAATATCCATTTCATTGGCAATGTAGATGACAGCAAAATTCCTGGCAATGATCAGGTGGGTGCTTCTGAGAACTTAATCATCAGATCTGCCCAAATGACTATGAATGCGGATGACCGAGCTATCAGTTACTGGGGATACCATGGTGAGAACAATTATCAAGACATGAGTAATTGGCTATCTGTACGTACACCCGTGTATGAAGAAGATGAGTATGGACATGTTATTTATGAGAATGGGAGCCCTGTACAGGCAAGAGATGAGTACGGAAACTTGATGTGGATCTATTCTCAAAATGAAGGCAGCATTGTACATATGGTAAGAGACCGTGCAAAACTGGTGTTTTCTGCTATGGACGACTTATTCAACATCAATGGTAGAGACTATTATATTAAGTCCATCAGTTGGATTCTGGTCAATGGTATGAAGCAAGGATACATTACACCATTTAACAGAACAAGCAGTGCCCATCCTTTTGACGGTTACTATGATGACACTACTCAAAAACTGGTTATGAATGACCAATGGAAGAATCCATACAATGCAGGAGGCAGGTATAATGAAGTAGTAGAAGAGAATGCAGAAGGGCAGGTTAATGAAGGTCAGATGATGACGATTTATGAAAACGGAAATGGCACAACAGGAACTATCGTCAACAATCCTATCTTCTTATTTGAAGATGACAATAATCAGAATAATCCTCCGAAAATTATTTTGAAGATTGTTTATCATGATCAGATACATAACAAGGGGGATGTCACGAAATACCACACGTTGATGATGTTGGACAAGGACAACTCACCTTGTAAGATTTTAAGAAATCATACCTATGAACTGAAAATTACCAGACTCCCATGGGAGGGATTAGGTCATACTAACTTCGAAGATGCTGTAAGCAGTGTAGTGTACTCAAACAATCGTACGGTAAGTATCAGCGATAAGGTGACAGTGGTGAATGACGGTAGATTTGAGTTGAAGATAGATGGCAGTTCTTATTTGGTCTTCCAAAAAGATGAAGATGCCACTACCCATACTGTAAACTTTACCTATGAGCCCATTGGAGAAAACACTATTCCAGCAGACAAGACTTTTAATGCACATTGGGTAAGCGATCCAGATGAGGATAGTTTTGCTAAGAAAAATTTGACAGTAAACTTTGACCCAAGCACAGGTCAAGGGTCTGTAACTTTTGAACTGGTAACAATCGGTAATAACTTACAAAGTGGTCAGATAGAGATACGTGATCCAGAAACTGGTATGTCACGTACCATCAATATTTATACCATCAAGAAATTTAGTTTTGGCACACCAACGCTTACCAAACAGAATACAAGCCGAACAATAAATGGGGTTACTTGTGATACATATAAGTTGTCATTCACTATACCTTATGACTATCCTGCTGGATTGTATCCTGTTACAGTACGAGTAGCTTCCACTACACTGAACCCATTCAGATGTGATGTAAATGGAGTTGAAGATAATACTGTGGCCATAGGTGTTTCTATGGAATCAACTATTGCGGGTGCTACGATAGATGGAGAAATATTGACTTACGTTGATGCCAATCCTTTTACTACCACTGCTAACAAATGGAACACACAAGAGCCAGGCAAGCCTTGGAATTATTGGTATTCTATTAATTTGCCTGTGAAGCCTGAAGGTGAGCAGAACGTTGCTACCACATACGATATCTATTTCGATGATGTAAGACCTTTGCGTGCAGCTGCGAACCAAGCAGATAACGTAGGTCTGTTCCTCAAGATTAAGTATTTTGGTGGTGCAGAGTCGGTAATTTATCAACAACCTTAACACACCTTAGGCAAACCCTTCGCAAGTATATGCCTCACCCATAGCATACCATAAGCTCACTCAACCATACCCTTTGAGTATGCTTATGGTATGCTTATAGCGAGAGAAGTCCGAGAGAACTACGAGAACTACAATGCTTCTATTTCCTCTTTCGTCAAACCTGTGGCCTGTTGAATGGTATCTAAAGAAAAACCCATCTTCTTTAGATTAGCAGCAATCAGCAACTTCTCCTCTTGCTTGCCTTCCTGCAGGCCCTGCTGAATGCCTTCCTGCAAGCCCTGCTGAATGCATTAGAAGGCCTAGTTATCGTATTTGAAAGCGCTTGTATAGCTAACGCCTATAACTGAGTATTTCGAGCGCCTTTCCATTTCGGTCAAGATGACAAGTTTCAGGGAGTCGTTCTTGACCCAAGGATGGCTGATGGTGGATATCTCTGAAGCCTGGGCAAAAGAGGATGGTGCCTCAGCAGCTGGTATAAAAGAAGGTGTGTTACCTTTGGAGTCACGAAGGATTTTGCGAGCATTCTTTTCTCCACGCACATAGACAGGCTGTAAAGCCAAGGTATCTTGCTGCCCGCACAGGAATGGGGTAACCACTATGGCATCGTTGCTCTCTGGCTGTAGCAGAGGTACTTGATAAAGCAACAGCAACGCACCTTCTAAACTCTTTGTCTGAATAATACGCTGGGCATGCAAGCTACCAGCCAAAATCATAAACAATCCTATAATTGCAAACTTTTTCATTTTTAATAATCTTTTTCTAACTGGAATTTCATAGCATCCATTGTCATGTATTTTGGGCAAAAGTACGACAAATAAAAGTTAGTTCCAAACTTTTCTGCCTTTTTCTGCGCCAAACCTATTACCAATAGCTCTGCATAGCTATTACTAATAAGTAGCCACACCTATTACTAATCGCTCAGCCTACCTATTAGTAATAAGATTGGGCAGTTATTTTGATTACACAAAATGTGTAACACAAAATGTGTAATTCATTTTAAAACGGGTTTGCACTGCTTGATCTGCACGGGGATGGGGGTGGCGATGAGGGAGTCGCCTTGGAAAGTGAGTTGTGCCATTACGGCTTGGTTGGCAATGGGAGGTGTTTGGTCGAAGACAAAGTTGCCAAGGCTGAAGAATACAGGCTTGCCATCGATGTAGCGAAGGGGTTGGATTACATGGGGATGGTGGCCTATGATGGCATCGGCACCAGCAGCTATCAAAGTCTGGGCATCAATGCGTTGCTGCATGGTAGGAGTGGTTTGGAACTCAGCACCCCAATGGAGGACTGCAATGATTTTAGCCCGGGAATGGGAAGAACGATAGGCTTTGATGGCATCAGCCAAAATGCCTGCGTTGGCTTGGCAGATACCGGGTCGGTCATCTAAGTCGTACCAGTTTTCAAGGGGCACAGTAACACTGTTGAACAGGGCTACCTCTACCCCATTCTTTCGGATGATGACGGGCTGCAAGCGTTCGTTTTTAGTATAGCCAAAGCCTAAGGGTTCGATACCGACTTCTTTCAGATGGTTATAAGTGGAAAGGAGACCTTGTCGCCCTTGGTCATTGGTATGGTTATTGGCAAGGGCAGCATGGGTGATGCCAACTGCTTGCAGGTCTTTTGCCCATCGGGTGTCGGCACGGAAGATGTAGCGCTTATTGACGGGGGTGACTATATCAGTCAAGGGGCATTCCATGTTGATGACCACCGCATCGGCTTGCCGAAAGACAGAGTCAACGCCTGCAAACAAGGACTGGACGCCAGTACGTTCGGCATAGGGGCGAACACCTCTGTCCAAGAGAACGTCGCCGGTGAAAACGATGGACAATTGATATCGAGCTTCGCCCGATTGAGAATTGACATCGGACTGTGTCCGATTGATAATTGACGATGAACAATTAGACAATAAGAGTACTGAAGCTAAGAGACTTACAATTGACAAATAACAGTTAATAAATTTCTTAATCATATCTCCTATTCTAATTCATTCCAATGTTCAAACTATTAATCGGGCAAAGCCCGATGTCAATCGTCAACGGTCACTTTTTGGAGCAGCGAGGGCAGAGCGATGCTTGCATCGGCTATGCCGAGTCGCGACAAAATAGGACGGAGTCAATTTTCAACATCCCGAGCTATAAAGGTTCGTTTCATCAACTTCAACCTTCGAGTCATCCTCGGTTTTTAAGGAATACGGCCTTACCCATACAGGGATGTCAGGAGCAGTACCATTTTCCAGCATTTCCTGCCATTGCTCATCAGAGAGGCGCTCACCCAACGGACGGACGAACTCATAATAGCTGAGGGTGGCACCACGAGAGAGATAAACCTCGCCTGCGATATTTACCAAAACATACAATGCATTGGCATTGCCAGTAGCCTCATAAAGGATGCCGTCTTTATTACATCCCAAGATATTGCGGGTGAAAACATCTGCCACGACTGCTACTTTGCGATCGGCCCCCTTCACATCATACCAGTTATAGAAATCCACCATCGGGTCAAGCACTGACAGGGTGAAATATTCCATAGAGCTACCCATATAACGTATCTCACCGTTCTCTTCCGATGTCAGAGGTTCTCCACGCAATTCTTTCTCTGTCACTTGGATGCAGAATTCCACCATATCATTCAGCTGTTCGTTTCTGGACAACAACAAATCTGTCAGGAAGCCACTCTCGCTCAGCATATTCTTATTGAGTTCCAGCATCTCCTTCAGGTGTTTCCAGAAAGGCAGGTTGGGTTCCACATAGCCCACCGTTTCAGGAGTAGGCAAGCCACCGCCACCACACTCGGCACCCATCGGTTGCTCAGCATAAAGGATGGCATCGTGCTTCAGCTCAGCCCATGAGGCGAGTGCAGAGTTGAGGTTCTTGATTTTCCAAGCATCGGTCTGCATGAAACCCGGATAGTTCTTCTCGCTCTTCTGCAAAGTCACCAGCCCTTCCATCCACTTGGCATACATGGTGCTCTCCCAATCATCGAAGGTGGTAAACTTCTTGCGCATAGCCGACTGTAACTTGTTATAATCCTTCCAGTTCTTAGCATCTTGATATGTTTCTTCAATCACCTTACCTGCAGTCTCGATGCCAAAAGCATCCATCACATGCAAGCCACGTGGATAAGCCACCTCACTGTTAGGAGTCTCATCATATATAGTAGCCAAGATTTCATTATCTGGCACATAACGCTGCGGCATGAAATTCAGCTTGTCATCACAACTGATCTTGATCTTCGGTGCAATGCGATTGCGCTCCTTGAACATCTCTATCAGCCACTGATTCACACGGTTGACAGTCTCATCGCTCAAAGCCTGGGTGAAACTTTCCACACCGATGGATTTCAGGTAATCAGCCACCTCAACAACAGCCATATTGTCAGGCTCACCCATCAAGAAGAATAGGGCTTTATAGACAGAAAGGCCAGCTTTCCTGTCAGCTTCAGGCAACTGGTTGAACACCTCAGCCATGAACAGCACACGGCGCAAACCTTTGGCATCGTCACGGCAGAAGGATGCCGTTTGCAGCCACATCATGGCACGGAAATAATGCTGGAGGGTTTCGTTACGGGTATAATGGCCACGAGGCTTGAAAAGACTGTAGTTGAAATCAACATCTGTTTCCAAGAGTGGCGATGGGGTATCCTTAGCATTCAGGACGTTGCTGATTTCATCTTCATAGAGTTTGCGCATATTGTCTCCCACATCCACTTTACTGTCATCAAGCAGGTTGAGTGCGATGGCATAGAAGGTGGCATTGAAGTCAGCCAACTGCCTGAGTTCTTCGTTATCGGTTGCCTCATAGACTGCGTTGCTGGTTTCATACATGGCACGTGACATCTGCGCCAATGAAGGTACGAAGTTGATTTGTTCAAGCGACTTCAGCACATACTCAAAAAACATGTGGTATGCCTGTAGGTAAAGGTCGGTAGTGATGAAACTGGGGATGCAGGAGTAGTCATTGCTCTCATAGACTTGGAAGAGCTGCTCGTAGTCAGTTTGCTCCATCGCCATGTTATTCTGTAACAGCATAGTCAACATCTTCTCAGATGGGTTCTTGATCTGATGCATGTTAACCGTTATGGCAGGGTTTTGCAATTGAATACCTTGCTGATTGGTGATAAGCTTGTTCTGGGCAAGGTCAGCCATGCGGGCATCAATCTTGGCAATGAAGGCCTTCTCCTCGTCGGAAAGCTTTACTTGGTCAAGATATTTTTGGTAATTTTCCTCATAATCATCGAAGCTGATGATAGTCTCGTAGCCATTTTCCTCGTAGCCCCAGTAGAGAGAGTCGGCCAAATCGTAGTACCACTTGGTACGATTGCAATAGAAGCCGTTGATATCACCTTCTTTAATCCAAACACCATGAATGGCGTATGGGTAGTAGCGCAAGATACGAAGCTCTTGGTAACTAAGCTTACTGATGTCCATATTAAAGTCAATGGACCGAGGCAATTCATCGTCAGTAAGGAGCAGGGATTGAGGGTTATAGATGGCCTGCAGGTCTTGCTGGCTCACATTTCCACCTTGTTGTTTGCATGCTGCAAAAATGATGGTTACCAACATCAAAAAGGATAAAAGTTTTTTCATTGCAATGATGTTTTTAGAATTATAGTGCAATATTACTGAATATTTTCCAAAAAACAATGTCAGCTCATTCTTTTTCTTTCTGTCACCATAAAGAAAAAGAACCAAAAAGAAAGAGTGCCGACTGCATTTCTTCCACTAAAAATCGCTCACGTTTTCCTAAAACGCAATAACTCGCTTCGCTCTACAGATTGCGTTTCCATACGGAAAACTTTCCCGATTTTCTTAACGCTTCAGAAATGAGGTCGGCTTTTACCATCTGGATGGAAAACACTCCACAAGGTTAAGGGCAGCCCTTGACTTTTCTCTTTAGTTCTTTCTCATTGCGTCAAGGCAAAGAGAAAGAATGAAGGTATTGAATACCAAAACCCTTTTGGCGATAAAAAGCATGAACGATGCTATCGTTGGAGAGACGTTCAGTAGTAAGAATAAGCGCTGGCACCGAATCGCGTTCGATGCGAAAATCTATCAACTCGTGAGCTACATGGGAGCCGAGCCATAGAGGGCGAATGTGTTTGCCTCTGTAAAGCTTAAAGAGGAAAAGTCGCTTGTCAGGTTGAGGGAAGAAACGAGTAGGTTTGATGACTCCCACAGCAATCTCAGGGATGCCATCAGCATTCACATCACCCCAATCGAATCGATAGACGGGATAGGGTAACTCCCAGGATGAGAGCTCTTCACCTCCTCGTTCATAGCGGATTACAGACAAGCTGTCGTGAATGCGATGCAACCGTACCACTCCCCCATCCCAATTGAACGACTCTGGTGGTGAAGGATGACATGCACTCAGACAAAAAGCCATGCAGATAGCCAATAACCCAAAATAATATGACTTAGGACATTTTTCCATAGTGCAAAGATAGCAATAATATGGATAAATTAGTATCTTTGCAACGCCAAAGCGTTTAAAGCATGAAAATTTCAAAGTCTCTATATATAAATAAGGTGTGGCTATGCTGCTGGGTATGCGTGTGGTTATCCATACAACTGTGCCAAGCTCAGAAGCAGATGAGCAGAAGCGAGGCAACGCTTCGTTATTATCTGCAGGAGAGGGGCATTGACGTGACGCAACACAATAACTTGAAGTTGTTCTTCAGCGGACATGACAAATTCAAGGATTTGTTCAGTCACATCAATCAGGCTCAGCACAGCATTCACATGGAGTACTTCAACTTCCGCAACGACTCCATAGCCGGACTGACTTTTGAACTGCTGGGCAAGAAAGCGCAAGAGGGCGTGACAGTCAGGGCTATGTATGATGCCTTTGGCAATTCTTCGAATAACCAACCGCTGAAGAAAGTGCATACGACAGCTATCAAGGCAACGGGTGTGGAGTTGGTGGAGTTTGACCCCATTCGCTTCCCTTGGGTGAACCATATCGTGCCTCGTGACCACCGAAAGATTGTGGTCATTGACGGCAAGACAGGCTATACAGGAGGTATGAACATTGCAGACTATTATGTGGTTGGTCTGGAAGATATTGGTGAATGGCATGATATCCACATGCGACTGGAAGGGCCTGTGGTTGGTAAACTGCAAGATATCTTCCTGAAGATGTGGAACAAAGAAACAAAGCAGCAGGTACTTGGCGAACAGCGCACGCAGGTGAAGGATATGACAGCAGAAAGAACACCCAACACTGATCTGCCAGAGAGTCAGGTGGCTCAACAGACAGTTGATGAACGCATCGAACTGGTAGGTAAGCGAACGCACGAGGATGTGGATATAGCCATCGTGGACCGTTCACCAGGCAAAACCTCGGATGCCATCAGAAGGGTGTATGTCAAAGCATTGGACAGTGCAGAAGGCCATGTACAGATTGTCAATCCTTACTTCGTGCCAACTAACTCGGTGAGGAGGGCAATTAAACGAGCACTGAAACGTGGCGTTGAGGTGGAGATTATGATTCCTGCGAAATCGGATATTGGCTTTACACCTGAAACAGGTGAGCTTGTAGCCTACCGACTGATGAAGAAAGGGGCAAAGGTTTATTTGTTTGATGGTGGATTCCATCACTCGAAAGTAATGATGGTGGATAGCACTTTCTGTACGGTGGGTACTGCCAACTTGGATAGCCGCAGTCTGCGCTATGACTATGAGACTAACGCGTTTATCTTCGATGAGGGTACTACAGACGAGTTGGGTACGATGTTTGAGCGCGACAAGCGGAACAGTCATCCACTGGATAGGGATTATTGGAAGAAACGCAGTAAGTGGAAGAAGTTTGTGGGATGGTTTGGCAATTTACTCACACCGTTCCTTTGACGATTGACGATTGACAATTGACAATTGACGATTGACTCCGTCCTATTTTGTCGCGTCTCAGCATAGCCGATGCAAGCATCGCTCTGCGTTCGACTTGCACAAGTTTTGACGATTGACAATTGACGATTGACTCCGTCCTATTTTGTCGCGACTCGGCATAGCCGATGCAAGCATCGCTCTGCCCTCGCTGTTCCAAAAAGTGACGATTGACCATTGAAAAAAAATATAGTTATAATATGGAGCAATATTTGGATTTATTGAGAAGGGTGAAGGCGGAAGGCGTAGAGAAGAGCGACCGCACGGGCACTGGTACCATTAGTATATTTGGTCATCAGATGAGGTTTCATCTGGACGACGGTTTCCCATTGCTGACGACCAAGAAATTGCATCTGAAGTCTATCATCTATGAATTGCTATGGTTCCTGAAGGGTGATACGAACGTACATTACCTGCAGGAAAATGGTGTACGCATCTGGAATGAATGGGCTGATGCTGACGGCAACTTGGGCCCTGTCTATGGACACCAATGGCGCTCATGGGAAACCACTGACGGTAAAGTGGTTGATCAGATTAGCGAAGTGGTGGAGACCATTAAAAACAACCCCGATTCCCGCCGCATTATGGTTTGCTCATGGAACGTGGGCGACCTGCCTCACATGGCTCTCCCGCCCTGTCATTGCCTGTTTCAGTTCTATGTGGCTAACGGAACCTTGAGCCTGCAACTGTATCAGCGCAGTGCCGACATTTTCTTAGGTGTACCTTTCAATATTGCTTCCTATGCTTTGCTGTTACAAATGATGGCACAAGTAACAGGACTTAAAGCTGGTGATTTTGTGCATACCTTTGGTGACGCACATATCTACCTGAACCATTTGGAGCAAGTGGATTTGCAGCTGACTCGTGAGCCAAGACCACTGCCTAAGATGCTTATCAATCCTGACGTAAAGAGTATCTTCGACTTCAAGTACGAGGATTTTGAGCTGACTGATTATAACCCCTGGCCTCACATTGCCGGAAAAGTATCTGTATGACCATGATTGCCATTATTGCAGCCATAGACAAGAACAATGCATTGGGCTTCAAGAACAAGTTGTTGTTTTACCTTCCCGATGACCTGAAGCGTTTCAAGGCATTGACCACAGGACATACCGTTGTGATGGGCAGGAAAACGTTTGACTCACTCCCTAAAGGTGCTTTACCCAATCGTAGAAACATTGTGCTGAGCCGCAGCACCAAGTTGGTGTTACCTGGAGCTGAGGTATATCCCTCACTGGAAGAAGCACTGAAGCATTGTGCAGAAGATGAAGAGGTATTCATTATGGGTGGTGCCAGTGTCTATCGACAGGCGATGCCTTTGGCTGACAAACTGTATCTGACGGAGATAGATGCCGAAGCAGCAGAGGCAGACGTGTATTTCCCCGTCGTAGATAAAGAAACGTGGCACGAAATAAAAAGAGATGTCCGTCGTGCAGACGACAGACATCCCTATGATTTTGCCTTCGTAGATTACGAAAGATAATTGCCTGATTAGATCCCGCCTGTGATGGTCTCGACTGGCAACTGTCTCTTGATTGCCTCGTTGAAAGAGATCAGCGTTTCTGTACGGGCAAGACCCAGTGTCTGCAATTTATCATGTATCACACTCAGCAGGTGATGATTGTTACGAGCATAAATCTTGATAAACATATCATACTGACCTGTTGTATAGTGACATTCAACCACTTCAGGAATCTTTTTCAAAGCTTCAGTCACATCTTCAAAAGAAGATGGATCTTTCAGGTATAGGCCAATATACGCACAAGTTTCGAACCCCACGCTTTCGGGATCTACTATAAACTGGGAGCCTTTCAATACACCTATTGCGGTGAGTTTCTGTACTCTCTGGTGGATTGCCGCTCCAGAAACATTACAAGCCCTGGCTACTTCCAGAAAAGGAACACGAGCATCGTTCGCGATCATGTTCAGGATCTTCTTGTCAAGGGCGTCTAATTGATGATGTGCCATTTTTATTACAAATTATTAGTATTAATAGTTATTTTTTTCGCAAAGGTAAACAAAATTGACTAAATTTGCAAGAAGAAATCAAATATAATAGAAAATATGAAGAAAATGTTTATTGCCGTATGGCTATTATTGACTGCTTCATCCATGCAGGCGCAGAAATTCGAAGATTATTTCATGGATCGGACACTTCGGGTGGATTACGTCTTCACGGGTAATGACCATGAGCAGCAGATAGCATTGGATGAGTTATCCGCCTATCCAGGATGGGCAGGCAGAAGGAAGCATTTGGCAGAAATGCCGTTGGAGAGTCATGGACAGGTAGTGATGCGTGACAAAGCATCAGGACAAACCATTTATGCCACTTCGTTCTCGTCTCTCTTCCAGGAGTGGACAGCTACAGACGAGGCGAAAGAGGTAACAAAGAGCTTTGAAAATTGTTTCCAAGTGCCATTCCCCAAGGAACCTGCTGAGGTGGAGATTACCTTGATGAACTATCGCCATGAGGTGATGGCTAAGCTAAAGCATACGGTGGATCCATCGGATATCTTGATTCGCCAAAAAGGTAGGGATCATGTGACGCCTCACAAATATACAGTGAAGAATGGCCCAACTGAAGAGTGCATTGACATAGCTATCTTGGCAGAGGGTTACAAGCCCGAGGAAATGGAACTGTTCTATGAAGATGCAGCTAAGGTTAGTGAGTTTTTGTTTAGCTATGAACCTTTCAAATCGTTACAGAACAAGTTTAATTTCGTAGCGGTGGCAAGTGAATCAATTGATAGCGGAGTAAGTGTGCCAAAGCGTGATGAATGGAAGCAGACGCCTTTTAGCTCTAACTATAGTACTTTCTATTCAGACCGTTACTTGACGACTTCCCAATTGAAGGCTGTGCACGACGCTTTGGCTGGTATTCCTTACGAGCATATCATCGTATTGGCAAATACGGAGGAATATGGTGGTGGTGGCATCTACAATTCATTGATGCTGACGGCTGCCCACCATAGTACTTTCCGTCCTGTAGTAGTGCATGAGTTCGGTCATAGCTTTGCAGGTTTGGCAGATGAGTATTTCTACGATGATGATGTGATGTCAGGCAGCTATCCACTTGACATTGAACCGTGGGAACAGAACATCACTACGTTAGTGGACTTTGACAGCAAGTGGAAGGACATGTTGAAGAAGGGTACGCCTATCCCTACCATTGAACAAGATACGAAAGTGGGTGTTTTTGAGGGAGGAGGTTATTCTTCAAAGGGCGTCTATCGCCCAGCTTTTGATTGCAGGATGCGAACGAATAGCAGTCCGGAGTTCTGTCCTGTTTGTGATAGGGCAATAAGGAGAATTGTTGCTTTTTATACGGAATAAAAAGATTATCCCCGCCAATTGGCGGGGATAATTCTTATAAATAAGCTCATAACTACTTACTGACGTTTAGCAGCAGAATAGTTAATCTTCAGTGCATAAGCCCTACGAAGTGCCTCCTTGATATCGGTCACAATACCCATCTTGGTATCACGGTCAACCTTCAAAGAAACGGTCATCTGTGGCTGATCCTCTTCCTTCATACTGGCACGTTCACCAATAATGTAGTCCTGGATCTCAGCGGTCTCAGCGAATGCATCGTTCAACTGGATACGTGTTTCATCACCCAAAGTCTTGCGGAACTCCTGTGTAGGCTTACCTACATAGATGAAAGTCACCAAAGACTTCTTTTCCAGTTTCTCCAGCTCAGTTCCCTGAGGAGCTCTAAACTCAACCTTCAAAGTTACCTCACGCATTGTTGTTACCATCATGAAGAAGAACAACAGAGTAAAGATCAAGTCAGGAAGAGAAGAGGTGTTCATACGTGGCATACCACGCTTACC
>JAFXVZ010000010.1 GCA_017534535.1 Bacteroidaceae bacterium
GCGGAGATAAGAGTGATGCTTGGAAAGACTACTATACTTTTGGCGGTCTTCCGTTAATATTGTCCTTTACCACTGACCAAGAGAAAGCTGACTATTTACGAAAGCTGTTCCAGACCGTATATATGGCAGACATATTGGAAAGATATAAGATCAAGAATGACAAGGAACTGCGTGAACTGGTCAACATCTTGGCCTCTTCTATAGGCTCTCCCAATAACCCTACAAAGATTGCGAATACATTCAAGAGTGTTGAGAACTCAAATATCACGAGCCAGACTATCGACAAGTATCTCCTTTATCTTAAAGAGGCCTTTGTCATCAATAAAGCTGAGCGTTTTGATGTGAAGGGAAGGAAGTACATTGGTACGCTGTCGAAATACTACTTTGAGGACTTGGGCATCCGCAATGCGCTGATAAACTTCCGTCAGCAGGAAGAGAACCACATTATGGAGAATGTCATCTATAACGAACTCTGCATGCGTGGCTATCAGGTGGATGTCGGTCAGGTGGAAATCCGGAAGAGAACCGAAGAAGGGAAGCAGGAGAGAGTACGTCTTGAAGTGGACTTCGTGGTCAATCAGGCAAGTCAGCGCTACTACATACAATCTGCCTTGCTTATTCCTGACAAGGAGAAAGAGGATCAGGAAACCCAATCGCTGGTTAATATTGATGACTCTTTCAAGAAGATTGTCATTGTGAAAGACAACATCAAGCCCTGGCGTAATGAAAAGGGCATTTTGATGATGGGACTGATGGATTTCCTGCTGAATAAGAATAGTTTGGAGATATAAGCATTATAATGTATCAAAGATATGACGAAACTTGAAAAGCATACGCGTAGGTATTCAGTAAGGCAAGCAGAGGAGAAGTTGCTGCTCGGACTTCTCTCACAGTAAACATACCATAAGCATACTATAAGCATACTCAAAGGGTATGGTTGACTGAGCTTATGGTATGCTAAGGGTGAGGCATATACTTGCGAAGGGTTTGCCTACACTATGTTTGTCATGCAAGTCTTTTAAATGTATAATCTGACATTTTTCCACTTTTATTTGCATTTATGTTTAAAATGCACTATCTTCGCATAGACAATTAAGTCAGACATAAACAATAGCTCATTATGAAAGGACCTTTTATCAGCCCTTTCACTGATGCTATAATTATCTATGTTAGGATGCCACTTGCTTGACCGTAGAGCAAGTCAAGACTTTATAAGTCAAAAAGACTGGTGAGAAAAGAATTAATCAAATGAACAAGTTACGAACTATAGGATGTGTATTGACAATGATGTTGGCAGGATGCAGTTCTGGCAATCGTCATTTCTTGACAGATAACGCTTATAGAGAGCAAGTAAAGCAGGACTTTCTGGAGAAAGTGGAGTTGGTGGGAGGCCAGTTCTATACCCCTTCAGAGGCCTTGACTACTGAAGAAGAGGAGGCTTTGCAATTTCTCTATGCCTATATGCCCATAGGCGATATGACGGATTATCAAACAGATTATTACCTTGATAACGTCAGGATGTCTTTCCAAGCCCAAGCCGAGATGCCTTGGGGCAAGGACGTGCCCGAGTTGCTGTTCAGACATTTTGTATTGCCCATAAGGGTGAACAATGAGAACCTTGACTCCTTTCGACAGGATTGCTATGATGAGTTGAAGGAAAGGGTGAAAGGGCTCAGTATGCAGGAGGCTATCTTGGAGGTGAACCATTGGTGTCACGAACGAGTGACCTATCGACCTTCAGATGCCAGAACCACCTCACCTTTAGCTACTATCAGTGCGGCATACGGTAGATGTGGCGAGGAATCCACCTTTACCGTTTCGGCCTTGCGAGCTATTGGCATCCCTGCTCGTCAGGTTTATACGCCTCGTTGGGCACATACTGATGACAATCACGCATGGGTAGAGGCTTGGGCTGATGGAAAGTGGTGGTTTATGGGGGCTTGTGAGCCTGAGGCGGTGCTGAACCTGGGTTGGTTCAATAGCGCGGCAAGTAGGGCTATGCTGATGCATACTCGGGTTTTCGGCAAATACAATGGTCCAGAGGAGAAGATGCTGGTAACAGACACATTCACAGAGATTAACCTCATTGATAACTATGCTGAGACGGCCCGCATCGACTTCCGCATCTTGGACGCACAAGGGAAGCCTGTGGGGGATGCCCGAGTGGATTTCATGATTTACAACTATGCCGAGTTTTGTCCAGTAGTAACGAAATATGCTGATCAAGAAGGTCGTGTATTCCTGACTGCTGGTAAAGGTGATATGCTGGTGTGGGCTTCCAGGAATGGGAAGTATGGCTATGCAAAGGCATCGTTTGGCACAGATAGTGAGGTGACTTTAGTGATGAACAAGGTAAATCCTGTGAGCCTATCAGAGGTAGAGGAGATAGATGTGGTGCCTCCTGTGGAGCAATATACCTTGCCTGAGGTGTCGGATGAGCTAAGAGCAGGGAATGAGGCTCGAAAAGCGAAGGAGGACGAGATGCGAATGGCGTATATACAGACCTTTATGGACGAGGCTTCGGCGCAGGAGTTCGTGGAGAAGAATAGATTACCCATAGAAGCAAAGGATTATTTAGTGAAGTCGAGTGGCAATCATGAAACTATCAAACAGTTTTTGGTGAAGAATAATAACAAGGTGATACCTATGCCTAAGCCTGGGGTGGATAGGCCTGTGATACTGAATCCTGTAGGTTTTCTGATGTTGTTAAGCGACAAAGATTTACGTGATGTGAGCATGGAAGTGTTGGAGGATCAAATGACACAGGGTGCCATTATGAATATGAGGGTGGAAGATGAAATGCTGGTGCCTTACAAACGCTTCTTCCAGGAGCAGATTCCAGAAGCTGACCAGAAGATGTATCGTAATGATCCAGCTAAGTTGGTGGAATGGTGCAGGCAGAACCTGAGAATGGTGGATGGACCTTATGCCACACGTATCGCGATGTCATCGCCTGGGGTATGGAAATCTCGTGTGGCTGACCTTCGTTCACGAGATATCTTCTTCGTGAATGTGGCTTGGAGTTTGGGCATCGAAGCCCACAAGGATGGGGTGACAGGCAAGGTGCAATACAGAAAGCTGAATGGCCAATGGGTGGACGTGAACTTCGAGGGAGGCGCTTTGGGAGTTACGCCTACAGGTACGTTGGTGTTGAATTATCAACCCACTGCTTCGTTGGAGAATCCAGAATACTATAGTCATTTCACCATCAGTCGCATCATGGATGATGGAACGGTGAGTTTGCTGAGCTTCGATGAAGGACAGGTGGACATGGGTGGTGGTGTGAGTTGGGCGAATGTGTTCAAGAAAGGCACAAAGCTGGATGTGGGTTCTTACCTGCTTACTTGTGGAAGACGAATGGCGAGTGGGAAGGTCCTGTCTGCTATTCAGCGTTTTGAGATTACTGAGGGCAAGACAACCACGCTCGATTTGCATCTACGTGAGCCACAAGGACAGGATATTGAGGTGATTGGGGCTTTTGATTCGGAAAGCAAGTACTTGAAGGAGGGAGTGGAAACTTCGGTGCTATCTACATCTGGGCGAGGATATTATATAATAGGTGTGTTGGGTGTGGGGCAGGAACCAACGAATCATGCCTTGAGAGATATTGCCAAACTGAAGTCCGATTTCGAGGCTTGGGGTAGGGCGATGGTGCTGCTTTTCCCTGATGAGGCTCAGCATGGTAAGTTCAATGCGAAGGAATATGGGGCTTTGCCAAGCACTGTGTCTTATGGCATTGATATCGATGGAGGTATTCAGCGTCAGATAGTTGAAAATATGCATCTGGATAACCCAAACCAATTGCCATTGTTCATCATTGCCGATACCTTTAATCGGGTGGTGTTTGTGTCGCAAGGCTATACCATTGGACTTGGGGAGCAGTTGATGAATGTGATTAGAAAGTTGTGATGGAAAAGGATATTAAGGAAAAGAAGTCGTATAAGCTGATAGAGGCCATTGCTAAGATAATGGACAACTATTATGTGGATCCGCTGTTGGGCTTGGTACCAACGGTGGGAGATGCTGTTACGTCATTTTTGACATTACCTTATCTATACTTCAGTATCTTCAAGCTGAAATCCATTCCCTTGACTTTGGCTTTACTCTGCAACATGCTGATAGACTTTGCGATGGGTGTGATTCCATTCTGGATTGGCGATGTCCTTGACTTCTTCAACCATAGCTATGTGAAGAACTACAAACTGATTACAGGTTATGTGGAGGGGGATGAGGAGATGATTAAAAAGGTGGATAGACGAGCTTGGTGGATGGCTTTCCTGATTGTGGTGCTTTGCCTACTTATTTGGCTATTGATCAAACTTGCTGTATGGGCATGGGATTGGCTCATCGGACTATTTTAATTGACGATTGACGATTGACAATTGACGATTGACCATTGACAATTTTTCATTGTTCATTATTCATTGTTCATTATCTTGAACCCTGCTTGGTGCAAATCGTTCCAAAAAAGTGGGTAAGATTTGCTTACAACCTCTGGGTGTTCTATCGTTATGTTAGGCAATCTTAGTGAAGTTGGAGCAAAGGCCATTGCCATACGATGGTCGTCATAGGTGGCAATGATGGGATTATTGACAGGCTCACATCGTTCTCCGTTCCAGAGCAAGACATCATCGCCTTCTGCATATAGTACAAAGCCCAATTTGTGGAGCTCGTTCATCAAGGCACTGATGCGATCAGTCTCTTTAATACGTAAGGTGTGCAAGCCAGTATATCGGAAAGGTATGCCTAACAGACAACAAGTTACTACGAAGGTTTGAGCCAAATCAGGCATCTCTACAAAGTTTTCCTCCATACGCTCACAAACCTTACCTTGCTTATAAATACGGATGCCTTCTGGGGTAAACTCGGTTTGTACACTCAATGACTTGAACAAGTGAGCTACCTTGCTATCACCTTGTGAGCTTACTGGCTTCAAATGAGGCAAGGTAATCGAGGCTTCTTTGTCTTGAGAAAGTGCCACCATTTCATACCAATACGACGCTGCACTCCAATCATTTTCCACAATGTAGGGAATGTCCCGATAGCCTCCTGCTTGGACAGATATTGTCATCGGGTTTGTGGCATTGTCTCGATGAGCAACAGCCCCAAAGTCCTCCATCAGTTGGAGGGTCATATCAATATAAGGCAGGGAGGTGATGTTACCCATCAGCTTCAACGTCAATCCTTGTGGTAAAGTAGGACCTATCATCAACAAAGCCGAGATGTATTGCGAACTCACATTGCCTGGTAATGATAATTCTTTGCTTTGCAGTTTTGCACCAGTGATGCGGAGTGGGGGATAACCTTCTTGCGCTACATAGTCAATTCTGGCACCCAGGGCTCGTAAAGCATCCACTAAAATGCTGATGGGTCGTTGCTTCATGCGCTCAGTACCAGTCATGATGTGAATGCCGGGTTGGGTGCTATAATATGCTGTGAGGAAGCGCATAGCCGTACCCGCCGCTTTGATATCTATAACTTCGTTATTATCTTTGAAAGCCTTGACGATAACCATTGTGTCATCACAATCTGCCAAGTTCTTGATAGGAGAAGTGCCCTGTGACAATGCTTGAAGTACCAATGCACGATTGCTGATGCTTTTGGATGCAGGCAAGTGGATGGTGTCACGCAAGATTTGGGGAGCTGATAAATGGTATTTCATAAGATTAGCATTTAGGGTTCTTCTTCCATCTCTTTATCCAGCTGGCCGTTCCAAAGATATTTGCGGGTTTCCTGTACGATGATGCCACTCAGACATAATAACGAAATAAGGTTGGGAATGGCCATCAAGGCATTCATGCAATCGGCCAGATTCCATACGATAGCCAGGTTTGCCACACTGCCTAAGAACACAGCGATGATAAAGAGTACGCGATATATGGTCACCCAACGCTTGCCCTTAAGGTATTCTACGGCACGTTCGCCATAATAGCACCATCCCAAGATGGTAGAAAAGGCAAAGGTCATCAAGCCGAAGGTCAATAACGGTGTACCGATATAAGGTATTTTGGAAAATGCCATTTTGGTGAGCGTAGCACCATTGTCGAAACTGATATCAGGGTAGGCGATTACGCTACTTACAATCACTATGCCTGTTAAGGCACAGATAACCACTGTATCCCAGAATGTGCCTGATGACGAAACCAATGCCTGGCGAACAGGATTACGGGTTTGTGCAGCAGCTGCTACGATTGGGGCAGAACCCATACCTGACTCATTGGAGAACAAGCCTCTGGCAATACCGAAACGAGCAGCAGTCATTACAGTAGCACCTACAAATCCTCCACCGGCTGCAGTAGGGGTGAAAGCGGATACACATATAAGCTTTAGTGCCGGCCAAATATATGCAGCATTGAAATACAGAATGATGATGCAACCAATGACATAGAAAAATGCCATAAAGGGTACAAGCATGCCGCAAACCTTAGCGATGCTCTTTACTCCACCGATGACAACAAGGGCAACCAGAAAGCTGATGATGGCACCTGTGAGATAGGGAGATACCTGATAGGATTCCTCCGTAACGGTTGAGATGGCATTGGCTTGCACCATATTACCAATGCCGAAGGAGGCTATGGCAGTAAAGAGGGCAAAGAGTATTGCCAACCATTTCCAACCCAAGCCACGCTCCAAAGCATACATGGGACCTCCTTGCATCTTGCCGTCTGTGCCTTTTACTCTGTATTTTATCGCCAATAAGCCTTCAGCATATTTGGTAGAGATACCAAACACACCAGTAAGCCAACACCACAATACAGCACCTGGACCACCCAAGGCAATGGCTGTTGCCATACCCACGATGTTGCCTGTACCAATGGTTGCGGCTAAGGCGGTGGCTAATGAATGGAATTGTGACACATCACCTGTAGCCCCCGGGTCTTTCTTTACAGAAAGCTTGATGGCAGTTAAGATCATGCGTTGTGGGAATCGCAACCTGAACGTAAGGTACAGGTGCGTTCCCAGCAACATGATAATCATGGGCCAACCCCAAAGCCAACCACTTACCTCGGCGAGTATGTTGTTCAGCTCATCCACTTATTTAACAGCAATCTCTTTGATCTCTTTCTGAGGTTTCAGAATATCCAAAGCCTTCCAAGTCTGCTCCTTAGCCAACTTGAATGGAGCGGTGCAACGGATATCCTCTACATTGGCACCAAACTTCACCACATAATTGCCAGCAGCAGTTTCCCACTGGTCAATGTTTTCGTTGAATGAAGCCAATGAATAAAGGGTAACATCCATTGTCAATGTCTGGCTCTCGCCCGGCTGTAATTCCTTGGTTTTGGCAAAGCCTTTCAGCTCTTGCTGAGGCTTAACCAAATTGCCTGCAGGAGCAGATACATATAATTCTACAACTTCCTTACCAGCTACCTTGCCAGTATTCTTTACTGTTACAGTAGCACGGAAACCATCCTTGGTAGGGGTTACCTTTGGTGCGCTATACTCAAAGGTGGTGTAGCTCAAGCCATAACCAAACGGATAAGACACCTCTTTGCCAATGGTGTTGAAGTAACGATAGCCTACCCAAATGCCTTCTTCGTAGTTAACATAGGATACATTCTTCACTTCACGCTGTGCGCCGCCCAAAGCAGCTCCCATACCCATCATGCCATCAGACTTCTGGTCGAATGGAAAGTTCTTAGAAGATGGGTCATCCATATAGTTGTTGAGCCAAGTCATAGTAAGCTTGCCAGATGGCGTTACCTTCCCACTCAGAATGTCGGCTACAGAATAGCCACCTTCTTGACCAGGTTGCCAAGCCAACAGAATAGCATCTGGTAGGTTCTTCCAAGAAGCAGATTCGATAGCACCACCGATATTCAGCACTGCCACCACTTTCTTGCCTGCCAAGTGGAATGCTTCAGTTACATCATTAAGCAACTGACGCTCTACCTCAGAAAGATTGAAATCATTAGGTACGTTACGGTCACCACCTTCACCAGCATTACGGCCAATGGTTACGATGGCGATATCGTTAGCAGCAACTTGCTTGTCGATAATAGCACGCTCGATAGGCATTTCAGTCAAAGCTGCTTCACCCAAGCTCAACATCGCCATCATACCACCAACGGCAGGACGAGCTGCAGCTTGGCGTGCACGCTCATATTTAGTATAGGTCTCATACACGTTCTTCAACTCATCATTCACCTCATAACCAGCGCTCTTCAAACCCGTGAGCAGGTCGATGGTATAAGCCTTGTTCACGTTACCGGAACCGGTACCACCAGCAATGAAGTTATAGGAGGTGATACCAAACAAAGCCACTTTCTTGGCGTCCTTGATAGGCAGGGCATTGCCCTCGTTCTTCAGCAATACCATACCCTCAGCAGCAGAGTTGCGAGTTACTTGAGCATGTGCCTTCAAATCGGGGGCATCACTGTACTTGTAGCCCTTGAAACGAGGAGTGCGAACGATATATTGCAGAATGCGCTTTACACAAACATCTACATCTTCCATGCTAACCTTGCCCTCGTTTACCGCCTTGATGAGGTCGGTCTTCTGCTGAGGCATACCTGGTTCCATCAAGTCATTGCCTGCATGTACTTGGGCAGCAATATCGCGAACCATGGTCCAGTCGGTTACCACCAGACCTTTATAACCCCACTCTGTACGAAGCAGATCAGTCAGCAGTTCACGATCTTGCTGAGTAAACTTACCATTAATCTTATTGTAAGAAGACATCACGGTCCATGGATTTGCATCCTTTACTACCATCTCAAATGCCTTGAGATAGATTTCACGTAGCGCACGCTGGTTCAGACGAGAGTCAGCTGCCATACGGTTTGTTTCTTGTGAATTAGCAGCAAAGTGCTTCACACTTACGCCCACGCCATTGCTCTGGATTCCATTGGTATATGCCGTAGCAATCTTACCTGTCAAGAATGGATCCTCTGAATAATACTCGAAGTTACGACCATTCAGTGGGTTACGATGAATATTCATACCTGGAGCCAGCAATACGTCGATGCCATACTCCAGTACTTCGTTACCCATAGCCTTGCCTACTTGCTCCACCAATTCAGTGTTCCAGGTACTTGCCAATGAAGTGCCTACAGGGAAACCTGTGGCATAGAAAGTTTTGTCAGTACCCTTGCGGGTAGGAGAGATGCGAACACCTGCAGGACCGTCAGAGAGTACGGTAGCAGGAATACCCAGACGCTCGATAGGGTTAGTAGTGCCTGCAGCACCAGGTACCAAAACCTCAGAAGAAGCAGTCATGGCACCTGCTGTCATGCTACCCCAGCCAGCACCTACAATCAGGTCTGCCTTCTCTTCTAAGGTCAATGCCTTTACAATCTCATCCACATTATTGGGGCTCAGCTTCTGTGCTTGAGCTACACCAAATGACAATGCAGTTGCTACAAATAAAATCAGTTTCTTGTTCATAATTCAACTATAAATGTTTTTCATTCTTCAATTTTCATTATCTCCTTGGCAATAGTCCTTGCTTCGGCATCTGTGGCCAAATAGTCTTCCAGCGTAGGCTTGGCGACAAAAGTGGTACGTTTCATTGTCTTCTCTATTACCTCGCTCATGCCCAAGAAAGATACTTGGTCGTGCAGGAAACCTGCATTCACAACTTCGTTTGCTGCATTGACAATACAAGGCATATTGCCCCCACGACGTATTGCCTCATAGGCTAATGCCAAGTTGCGGAATTTCTCTGTATCAGGCTTTTCGAAGGTGAGTTGAGCATATTTGCTGAAATCTATGCGAGGGAACGATGATTTCAAGCGCAAAGGGTAGGTGAACGCATATTGTATAGGTACACGCATATCGGGCATACCCAATTGTGCTATGATGGCACCGTCTTCATATTGTACAGCAGAATGGATAATACTCTGTGGATGAACCAATACCTCAATTTGCTCAGGGTTCACACGGAAGAGCCATCTTGCTTCCATCACCTCAAAACCTTTGTTCATCATCGAAGCAGAGTCGATGGTGATTTTCGCTCCCATATTCCAATTAGGGTGCTTCAAGGCTTGCTCCTTGGTTACCGTCTTGAGTTGCTCATGGGTAAAAGTACGGAAAGGCCCGCCAGATGCTGTGAGTAATATCTTCTCTATGCGGTTGTATTCATTGCCTTGCAGGCTCTGGAAGATAGCCGAATGCTCAGAATCTACAGGCAATAAAGGTACTCGGTTTTCATCGCAAAGTTGGTTGACTAACTCTCCTGCTACTACCATCGTTTCCTTGTTCGCTAATGCAATGGGTTTCTTGGCACGGATGGCACTGATGGTGGGTCGCAAGCCAGAGAAACCCACCAAAGCCGTAAGTACGATATCCACCTGGTCATCTTGCACCACCTCTTCCAAAGCTTTGGCACCAGCATAAACCTTGATAGGGAGGTCTGCTAATGCATCTTTTAACGCTGGGTAGTGTTGCTCGTTGGCAATCACTACTGCCTCTGGCTGGTATTTCTTAGCTTGTTCTATCAGCTTGTCCACCTGGTTGTTCGCTGTCAACACGTATGCCTCGTAAAGGTCGCTATGTTCCTCTATCACTTCCAAGGCTTGTGTACCAATCGAGCCTGTAGAGCCTAATATCGCAATTTTCTTTTTCTGCATGGTTAATTGTCAATTGTCAATAATCCGTTAGGTAAATCCATTGTAATGGTTTTGGTTTCTCGATTCAAATCCACGATCAAGTCTTCTTGTGCTGGTATTAGAAGTTCATTACCATCATGCTCTATTATAAATAAAGTGTTGATGGTAGAGTCGTCCACATCTATTACCTTGCCAATCTCACCCATCTTCACATCTTTAATCAGGAAGCCAACAAAGTAATTCCAAGTAAGTTCGTTATCTTCTAACGAATTAGCATGTTCCTTGGGAAAATAGACATCTACGTTTGTCATTCGCCTGGCTTGTTGTTCCGTATCGATTCCTTCCAGTTTGATGAGGGCAGTGGAATCACTACGAAAGCGATAGCTTTCAAGGAAGAAAGGCACTAAGATGCCGTCCATCATGCAAATAATATAATCGGCATCTACGCGGTCGAAGATGTCGTCATCGAATGTAAACGATAACTCACCATGTACGCCATGTGGCTTGTTGATGATACCAATCTTATATACGTCTTCCTCTCTGATCATATTCTTGTAATCCTGGCACCCAGCGCATTCAGTCGTCCTTCAATGTTTTGATAGCCTCGGTCTATCTGTTCAATATTATGGATACGACTAATACCATCTGCACTCATGGCAGCAATCAACAGGGCAATACCAGCACGAATATCAGGTGATGTCATAGTACCACCCTTCAGACGAAGTTGTCGGTTATGCCCAATCACCACGGCACGGTGAGGGTCGCAAAGAATGATCTGAGCACCCATGTCAATCAACTTATCTACGAAGAACAGACGACTTTCAAACATCTTCTGATGAATCAGTACGCTACCCTTGGCCTGTGTAGCCACCACTAACAACACGCTCAGCAAATCAGGTGTCAATCCAGGCCAAGGAGCATCGGCAATAGTCATGATTGAACCATCGATAAACGATTCAATCTGATAGTTCTCCTGTGCGGGGACAAAAATGTCATCGCCTTGTTGCTCCAACTGGATACCCAAACGGCTGAAACTGTTAGGAATAATGCCCAGGTTATCATATGATACATTCTTGATGGTAAGGTTACTCTGCGTCATAGCAGCCATGCCAATGAAACTTCCCACCTCAATCATATCTGGCAAAACCGTATGCTCTGTACCATGTAGCTCCTTCACACCTTCAATGGTAAGCAAATTGGAGGCAATGCCACTAATATGGGCACCCATACGGTTCAGCATACGGCAAAGTTGTTGAATGTATGGTTCGCAGGCAGCATTGTAGATGGTAGTGGTACCCTCAGCCATGACAGCTGCCATCACGATATTGGCAGTACCTGTTACAGATGCCTCGTCTAATAACATATAGGTACCTTTCAGCTTCTTGGCAGTAATTTCATAGGTTCGGTTATTGGCATTGTATTTGAAATCGGCTCCCAAGTTCTGGATACCAATGAAGTGGGTATCCAATCTGCGACGACCAATCTTATCGCCACCTGGTTTGGGGGTAAATGCCTTGCCGAAGCGAGCTACCATCGGGCCTACCAGCATGATGCTACCACGTAGTGACGCACTGCGCTTGATGAACTCCTCGCTCTGCAGATAGTTCAGGTCAATATTAGCAGCCTTGAAGCTATATGAGTCAATGCCAATCTTCTTCACTACAGACCCCATGTCACGCATTAGTTGGATGAGGTTATTTACATCAAGAATATCTGGTACATGGTGTACTGTTACCTCTTCAGCTGTCAGAAGAGTGGCACAGATAATCTGCAGTACCTCGTTCTTGGCACCTTGCGGATAGATTTCCCCTTCCAGGCGATGTCCGCCTTCAATCACGAATGAAGCCATGTTATCAATGTTTCTTATTCTTGTTCTTATTCTGATTTTGATTCTGCCCGTTCTTGATGTTTGGACGTGGCTTGACGTAATTCTTTTCCATGCGCTCAACGATCAGCGCACGAATTTCGTCATTCAGACGCAGTTTGCCATCCGACATTTCAACCAGGTCGTCGGCAATCTTCTGCTCATCCATCGAGTCCTTGTTGTAAGTAAGGTAATCTTTGCGCATATGGTTGCAGATTAAGGCAATGAGGTTGTTCTTTTCATCACCTTCTTCTATGTCGCAAGCCTTGACAATCAGGTTCTCCAATAGTCTGCCATAGTGACGATAGCGCATTCTCTTTCCATTTGTTGGAATCGGATCGGGCTTCACGTTTAGGTTTTCTGGCTTTACAGTTTCAAACGGATAGTCGATATCCAGCTTGAAATCCGACATGATAGCCAGGTGGTCCCACAGCTTATGTTCAAAATCAGGCACATTCTTCAAATTAGGAAACATGCCCTCCATGATGTGTATAATGGTTTCTGCACACCACTGTCGCTCTGCACGGTCTTCTATGGTAACCGCATAATCCACCATGTTTTGTACGCTGCGTCCGTATTCAGGCAGCGCCATTTTCTTCTGTTGAGTGTTATATTGCATACTTTTTATTTATTGATCATTGACTATTGGCCATTGACCATTATCCATGCGGATGAAGTCAAGCTCAAAAATCAATGCTCGGTTATTATTCATTATTTAATTGTCAATCGTCAATTGTCAATTGTCAATCTTCAAAGGATTCTTTGCCACCGTCGCCACAAACTCCTTTAGGTAATATGGCTCGAAATACGCCACATCCTTGTAATCTTGCAGGGCGATAGCCTTCTCAGCCAAAGGGAACATCCATTTTGCTACGGGGTGGATGTTGTCTATGAAATGGGCATTAGGATGTAGGCTCAACACCTCTTTACATTTTGAGGAACCATTGCCGAAGAAATACACTGGACCTTCGTCCAGATAAGTCTTGTATGTATCAGCATTCACGATATCTGCTTGGGTTTGCCTTACTTCTCGTAAAGCACGATCATAGACAGCTGCATAGACCTCCATCCTGCGAGCATCAATCATGGGGCAAAGAAGAGCGTCTTCCGGTAATTCCTGTCTTAGCAATACAGGAACACACAATACTTTCAGTGTAGGAATGCCAATCAGTTTTACATTCCTGCCATAGCAAACACCTTTGGCCATAGATACCCCAATGCGCAAACCTGTATAAGAACCAGGACCACAACTCACAGCTACAGCGTCCAAAGGAATGGCATGGCTTTCAACGAACGAAAGGGCCTCATCGACATAGATTCCCAATTGAGTGTTGTGGTTTGGCCCACTGAAATCCTCCTCGTGCCAGATGTTGCGCCCGTTGTCACTTACGGCTACAGAACAAACCTCTGTAGAGGTCTCGATATGTAAAATACACGACATATTTCAGAATACTTTTCATTTTCAGCCAACAAATTTAGTCTTTTATTTCCACATCTTAAAATATTCCGTTAATTTTGCATCTGTTTAGATTAAAAAAAGTGATATTTCGACTATGATTCTATCAATGACGGGCTATGGCAAAGTGGTTGTTGAACTGCCCGAAAAGAAAGTGAATATTGAGATCAAGTCGCTGAACAGTAAAGCGATGGATCTTTCAACCCGTATAGCTCCCCTCTATAGAGAGAAGGAGATGGAAGTGCGTAACCTCATTGCACAGCAGTTGGAGCGTGGCAAAGTGGATTTCTCGTTGTGGGTTGAGAAGAAGGATAATTCTGATATTACGGTGCCAGTAAATCAAGGCGCAATGGCAGCTTATTACAAACGTCTGAGTGAAATTGTGGAGGAAACAGGTATCCCTGCTCCTCAAGATTGGTTCAACACGCTGCTTCGTATGCCAGAAGTGATGGCTACTAAGGATGAGGCTGTAGAACTGACAGAAGAAGAGTGGAGCCAAGTGGCCGAGGGCATTCGGCAGGCTTTACAGCATTTGATGGATTTCCGTAAGCAAGAAGGTGAGGCTTTGGATAAGAAATTCCGTGCCAATATTAATAAGATAGGTGAGCTATTGGCATCCGTTGAACCTTATGAGAAGGAGCGCGTTCCTAAGATAAAGGAACGTATTCTTGATGCATTGCAGAAATTGCCTGTGGATTACGATAAGAATCGTTTGGAGCAGGAACTTATCTATTATATTGAAAAACTGGATATTAACGAGGAGAAGCAGCGCCTTTCTAACCACTTGGCTTACTTCATTTCTACGATGGAGGGTAAGCATGGCCAAGGTAAGAAACTGGGTTTCATAGCTCAAGAGATGGGGCGTGAAATCAATACCCTGGGTAGTAAGAGCAATCAGGCTGAGATGCAGAAGATAGTGGTGCAGATGAAGGATGAGTTGGAGCAGATTAAGGAACAGGTCTTGAATGTAATGTAATATGGGAAAGTTAATCATTTTTAGTGCCCCAAGCGGCAGTGGAAAATCCACCATCATCAACTATTTGCTGCAAGAGCATCCGGAGTTGAATTTGGCATTCTCCATTAGTGCTACCAGTCGTGCTCCTCGTGGTAGTGAACAGCACGGGGTGGAGTATTTCTTTTTGTCGCCAGAGGATTTCCGTCAACGCATTGAAAAAGAAGAATTTCTGGAGTATGAGGAGGTATATCCTGGGCGCTTTTATGGTACATTGAAGTCGCAGGTGGAGAAGCAATCGGAAGACGGCCAAAATGTTTTGTTTGATGTGGATGTGAAAGGTGGCATAAACATCAAGAAATACTATGGAGATCGCGCATTGAGTGTCTTTATCCAACCACCTTCAATCGAAGTGCTTCGTCAACGTTTGGAAAAACGTGGAACGGAAACGCCAGAGGTCATCAACGATCGCATTGCCCGTGCCGAATTTGAACTTGGTTTTGCGCCTCAATTCGACAGGGTGGTGATTAATGATGATTTAGATATGGCCAAAGCAGAGACTCTGCAAGTTATTTCAGACTTCCTGCAAGATGGGAAATAATTAATCATTGTTCATTATTCATTGTTCATTATTCTTCAATATGGATTTTAACGGTAAAAACTTGTCAACAAAAGTTGTTCGTATTTTGTTTGGGATCAACATCTTTGCCATGTTGTGCTTTATCTTTATGGCTGTGTTCTTCTTCTATTACGGCATTAATGACCTTGGCATTATGTTGGTAGTCATTGCTTGCCTCAGTGCCTTGAATAACTGGAAGTTGTGGGGGAGGATAAAACAAGAGCTGAAGTAGGAGATTGGATACGGAAAATAAGGATATAGGATAATGGTCAACGCTCAACGTTCAACGTTCAACGGAAAGAAGGTGGCACTCTATTTCGGCTCCTTTAACCCCATCCATGTAGGGCACCTTGCACTCGCTAATTATCTATGCGAATATGGCGAGATGGATGAACTGTGGTTTGTTGTCAGTCCCAGAAACCCTTTTAAGCAACAGGCTGATTTGATGGACGATGACTTTCGCCTTCAATTGGTTCAATTAGCGATTAAAGACTATTCTAAGTTCCAAGTTTGCGACGTGGAGTTCTCTATGCCTCGACCATCTTATACCTATCATACTTTATTGAAACTACGTGAACTCTATCCAAATTACGAGTTCTGTTTATTGATGGGAGCCGACAACTATCCCAACCTTAAGAGCTGGTATCATGGTGAGGATATTTTGGCAGAATACCCCATTATCGTCTATCCTCGTCCAGGTTATCCATTGCCGGAGGAAGATCTGCCATCAAATGTCCACCTCGTCAATGCTCCTCAGTTTGAAGTTTCCTCTACTTTTATTAGAGAATCTTTGGCAACAGGCAAAGATGTTCGTTTCTTTCTGCATCCAGATGTGTGGTCAGTTATGGTAAAAAATAATAATTCCTCGTTGGAGAAATAATAATCTCTAACGAGGAATTAAAAATACTGCATTATCGCCATGCAAAATCACCTGATAAACTTTTTTAGCTTCCGTAATAACTTGTAGCCTATCAATACTCCGTCAAACACGATCATACTTTTATTGAATAGTCCCATCATGGCAGTATTCTTCTTGGTGGTGGGCTTTAACGGAGCAATGAATCCTTGCGACAAGGTAGTCATCTTTCCCTTTTGCGTTCTGATTTGTTTGAGCAAAACGGCTTTTTTCCGGGCTATATCCTCTAACGTAATGTTATTCTGCTGGTTGTTCATCACTTACCTCCTCTTCCTTAAGTTGTTGGGTGTTGTCCCTAAGAAACAGGTTCGCCAGGAACTTCACCATAGGTTCAACAATTATTCTTTGTTTATAGCGATAAACCACCGCCATAAGTATCAGCAGAAATAGCGTTATAAGCGCAAAACTGTTCATCAGGCCTCCGATGTGAGGGGCCAGCACGTATGCTATGGTAAATGAGAAATAGAATAGAGCCACCATACCCAGTATGATCAATACCAGTACCAGGATGAGGGTTGACAGTAGTATCGTCAGTTTCTCTGTCAGTTCCAGCTTGGCATACTCTGTTTGTAGTTCGAAGTATTTCTTCGATTCAGCAAACAGCTGCTGGATTTTCTCTATACTTTTTTCTGCGCCAAACATAGTTTACTCAGCGTCTTCGTCTTTCACATCAGCGATCTCGTCAATCAGATTCTCCATCTCTACCTTGCTCAGACGGATACCCTTCTTACGTAGAATCTCTGCAATCTTGGTACGGGTGTCTTCACCTTTCTCTGGTGCAAACAATAAACCAACGGCTGTTCCTATGACTGCTCCTGATAAAAATGCTAACAAAACATTCAGTCCTTTCATGATAAATTCCTCCTTATTTTAATTAAATTACTAACTTTTCAAGCAAAGATAGTAAACAAAATCGTATCTATAATCTTTTTTCACATATTTTTTTTGAATGATGCGATTTTTTCTATTATTTTTGCACAAACTTTATCGTATAACACTAAATGTAATTAGAAAAATGAAGAAATTATTTGTTTTAGGATTAGGTATTTGTGTGGCATTTGCGTTTACATCCTGCAAGAGCAGCGAGAGCGCATATAAGAAAGCGTATGAGAAGGCAAAACAACAGGAAACCACTCAGCCTGCCACTACTCAACCAACAGAAGCTGTTACCCCAGTGGTAGCTGCTCCAGTGCAGACCAACAATCCATCACCAGCTTCTGCACCTGCTCAGGGTGCTCGCCAGGAAAGAGTATCTGTTGTTTCTGGAAGTGGATTGCAGGACTATAGCGTGGTTTGTGGCAGCTTTGGCGTAAAGACCAATGCAGACAATCTGAAGAAGTTCCTGGATGGTGAGGGCTACAACTCCATCGTGGTATTCAACGCAGACAACAATATGTATCGAGTTATCGTATCTTCTTTCACAGACTATGCGGCAGCTCAGCAGGCACGCGACGCTTTCAAGGCTAAGTATCCTAATCGCTCTGACTTCCAAGGTGCATGGCTACTTTATCGCTTGAATTAATTAATCTGCCCTTCTTTTATTATAAATAAGGTGTAACAGCGGGTGAGTCTTCCCCGCTGTTACTTTTTGCAAGTGAATACACATAAATGGTCTATTTTGAAAAAAAAACATATTAAAGCTATTTTTTCTTAAAAAAACTTTGTGATTTCTAAAATTGTGCCTACCTTTGCAAGGTATTTTGTAAGTATATAAGTTGATTTACGGCGTATATTGAAGGAACTGACATGAATAAAGGATTGAAATTCAGCATAAAAGCTGCTTTATTGCTGTTGCTGTTTGTGATTGCATTTCCAACTAAGGGGTGGTCGCAGACAGGTGAAATGGCAGTTGAGGAGCTGATTAAGATGGGTTTTGAGAATGTCAGTTGCACAGATACGGACGATGAACGCGTATATGTAGTACAGAATACTGCTTACCGTCTTCAGGGAGTTGGTATGGCCAATGCTGTGGATGTGATTCAGAGGGTGGGTATGCCTGAAGATAGAGATTGCAGAATTGTGGTGTTGGATAACAATGTGCCTCAATATTCTCTTCTTTATCATTGGAAAACAGAAGATGGTGGTGATGCTGATGTTTCGAGGGCTGACTGGGAGCCTACTTATGATTTAGGTGACTCTTGGAAGATTGCCAGCAAAACAAAAAAGAAAAATCGCTCTTTGTACAAGGTTGATTTGGTGGTTTACCCGAAGTTGAACTTTAGGAACTATACCATTTTCAAGATTTATACGTTCTTGATTACGCTGAACCCAACTATCGAGGTCTCTTTATGGGATGGCATGAAGTTTATGGGACAGATAATTGTACCTATCAAGAATGAATATGGTCCTGACTATGATAAAGTGCAGCAAGGTTATATTACCCTTTCTCAGGATTTGAGAATTAAGGACTTATTCCTGACGGCAACGGTGGGGACATTTAATAACTTCCGTTGGGGTGGTGACTTGCAGGCAAGGTATGTGTTTAAGGATCCGAGGTTTATGCTGGATGGTGAGATTGCCTATACAGGTATGTCTCATTTTGTGAATTGGCGTTGGAAACGTGGTGACTTGAAGCGCTTGACTTGGAGTGTGGGTGGCTCGTTCTTTTGGCCACAATACAACGTAAAGTTCGATTTGCACTTGCAGCAATATCTATTGCATGAGAAGGGAGTAAGATTATCAATGACGAGATATTTCAGGCATGCAGCTATCGGCTTCTATGCAATGAAGGTTCAGCATGCGGGTAATCACGGATTCAATGGTGGGTTCCAGTTTACGGTGAACCTCCCGCCTTATAAGTATAAGAGGCATGGATATGTACCTCGTGTACTGCCTTCACAGAACATGGGTATCGTATATAATGCCGGTAACGAAAGAACTTATGGTAAATCGTTTGCCCCGAGAGCGGATAGGAATTTTGGTACAGAAAGTAATTTTAACCCAATATTTATAAAATCGGAATTGTTGAATTATTAAAATTTTAAAAGAAAATGAAAAAGTTTTTTGGTTTGAAGATGGCTTTGGCCGTTTTGGCAGCTGGCGCTTTTGTAAGCTGCTCTGATTCTGAAGCAGGTGATATCTATATCCCTACTCCTGGTGGTGGTGGTTCAACTACAGTTGAGGTGAAATATCCTGCTGCTCAGTATGTTGTATCTGGTGTTGTTACTGACGCTGAAAATGGCACTGCAATTAATGAGGTAGCTGTAAGTGGTGCAATTACTGCTACTACCGATGCTAATGGTTACTTCACTACAGGTATGAAGGCTGCTCCTATGAGTGGTGTTGTTACCTTTGCGAAGGAAGGTTATATTTCTGTAAACCGTACATTGGTTATGGCTGAGGCTTCAACTGGTGTTGTTTCTGAGTCAATGAATGTGGTGATGACTTCTGGTGTACCTGTTCCAGCTGGTGAAATCATTTATGATGGTGACCCTGCTATTAACATGGCTGAAGGTGTGGTAGTTCCTGCTGCAAAATTGGCTAATCTGGTTAATGAGTCAAATGAGGAAAAGGTGGTCTTTATTGAAGCTGACGGCTTAGATTTGCCTTATGGTGCTGTTTTTGCTCCAACTAAAGCTGATGCTACTGATGCTTATAATTATATTCTGTACTACTATGGTAATGACGCGACGGCTGGTTACGGAATATATAAAGGCGTGTTGGCTATTGTAATTCCTGCTAATTCAAAGGTTGTTAAGTTGATTATTTACCCATTGGTGCAGGATGGATGGTTTAAATTGGACGACTTTGAAGCATTCCTGAATATTATTACACAGTATAATACTGGTCTGGGTGCTGAATTCGCTCCAATTGACGCTCACAATCCTCACGATGTTCACAACGGTTCTAACGTTGGTGGTGGTGCTGGTGAAGGTGCATAATTGAAACTGTCAATTAGTAGAGTTAAGTATTAACGAATTGAGTTTATAATAATGGGTATGCGTCACAAAATTGGTCTTTTGATTGTTTTGTTGAGTTTTCCCATTATGCTATCGGCTCAGATGACCTACGGTGTCACAGGATTGCTTCACATGCCATCCGCTGAGATGCAGCGAGACAAGACTGTGATGCTGGGAGGTAACTTTCTGAATAAAGCGTTAACGCCGCCTACATGGAACTTTAACACGTATAACTATTACCTCAACGTAACGATTTTTCCATTCTTGGAGGTAGCTTATACTTGTACGTTGTTTAACGCAGAGTCTTTGAATCTGAAGCGTTACGGTTATTCGGGTTTCATCAACCAAGACAGATATTTCTCGTTCAGGTTGAGAGTATTGGAAGAAGGACAATTCTGGAAATATATGCCAGCTGTAGTTTTGGGAACTTCTGATCCTTTCACGACTTCAGGTGGTGGAACTGTTGCAGGAGAGAAAGGTAATGGATATTTCAGCCGTTTCTTCATAGCTGCAACAAAACACATCCAGATTGGTACAGAAGAGGTAGGTGTTCATGCCGCTTATCTATACAATAGGCGCAAAGATTATAAATTGAACGGACCTGCATTGGGCGTTACATATAGTCCATCTTTTCATAAACCGTTGACCGTGATTGCAGAGTATGACTCTAAGGATTTCTCTATGGGCGCAACCTATTTGCTGTTGAATCATCTGCATATGCAGTTTGAAATGCAGCGAATGAAATGGTTCTCTGGTGGACTCGCTTTTAAGATTTATCTCAAGTAAGCAATTGAGTGATAGAAACAATTAAATTTATTAAGATGAAAGCTAAATTAATATTATTATCTTTGGCAGTGGCTGGTTTTGCAATGTCTGCATCAGCTCAAACCAGAGAGAAATACACAAGCAATGGTGCTGATAATATTTTTATCAGTGCTACGATTGGTGGTTCTACTACTTACTCTGGCAAGTCAGAAGGTGGCTTTGGTAAGATCGCTCCTCACGTGACTGTTTCTTTGGGTAAGTGGTTCAATCCAGTAATTGGTATCCGCGCTCAGGGAGGTTTGTGGAGAACTAATTACTATACCAACCATGCTTCTGGTGCAATCACTTCTGCTGGTCAGTTGGCTCGCAACAAGCAGGAGAACCACAAGAGTATGGGTGTTGTTCGTTTGGATGGTATCTATAATTTGACTAACGCTATTATGGGTTACGATCCAGATCGTCTGTTCACGCTGTCTGTATTTGCAGGTCCTGGTTTGACTTTCACTAAGTCAGCTAATGGTATTTTCCGCGCAGATGGTCAGACTATGACTTACCAGCGTATCGTTCCTGGAAATAAGACAGAGAAGATGCGTGCTCACATCAACGGTTCTGTTGGTTTGCTGGGTAAGTTCAATGTTTCTCCTGAACTGGATGTTGATGTTGAGGTTCGTGGTGAGGTTGCTGACTCTTATCTGGGTGCTAAGTCAACCGCTTCTTCAATTGGTGCTATTTATGCAGGCCTTGGTCTGACATACACCATTGGTGGCAAGAAGTTCGTGAAGATGACTCAGGTTGTTGACAATTCTGCTTTGAATGACGAGATCAACCGTCTGCGTCAGGAATTGGCTGATGCTCGTAATAAACCAGCTGAGGTTCGTACTGTTACTGAGACTAAGACTGTTACTGAGACTAAGTTTAACAAGACTCCTATCTTCTTCAAGATTGGTAGCTCTAAGTTGGATGCTTATGCAAAGGCTGCTGTTAAGTTGGTGGCTGAAGGCATTAAGTCTAGCGGTGGTACATATAAGGTACAGGCTTATGCTGACAAGGGTACTGGTAGCGTAGCTACTAACCAGAAGTTGACAGATGCTCGTGCTAAGGCTGTTTACGATGCTCTGATTGCTGAAGGCGTTTCTGCTAACCAGCTGGAGATTGTATCTAACGGTGGTGTTGCTAATCTGTTCTCAGAACCAGAGACAACTCGCGTCGTAATCATGGGTGTTGAGTAATCAATCACTTAATTGATATTATTTGAAAGAGGGTATTCGAGTTTCGAATACCCTTTTTCATATTATAAGGATTTTTCACTTCTATATTCAATTTTATTGATTAATTTTGCAGTCTGAATACTATGGGAAGGATTATAGCTATAGACTATGGGCGTAAGCGTACGGGCATTGCCGTTACCGATCCGTTGCAAATTATTGCCAACGGTCTTACTACCGTTCAGACAGCTCAGTTGATGACATTCCTTACAGACTATATAGGTAAGGAATCTGTAGAGAGGGTTGTCATTGGCTTACCTAAGCAAATGAATAATGCTTATTCCGAGAATATGGCGAACATAACGCCGTTTGTCAATCGGTTTAAGAAATTGTTCCCTGCTATACCTATAGAATACGTGGACGAGCGTTTTACCTCTGTTCTGGCGCATAGAGCTATGATTGATAGTGGCTTGAAAAAGAAAGACCGGCAGAATAAGGCCTTAGTTGATGAGATAAGTGCCACCATCATTTTGCAATCATATATGGAACAAATGAATTTGAAAAAATAATATAGACAGTTATGATTTTACCGATTTATGTTTACGGACAACCTGTATTGAGAAAAGTGGCTGAGGATATCACACCCGATTACCCCAATTTGAAGGAGTTGATTGCTAACATGCACGAGACCATGGACAATGCCGAGGGAGTGGGGTTGGCAGCCCCTCAGATTGGTTTACCTATTCGTGTGGTAGTCGTTAATTTGGATGTGCTCTCTGATGAGTTTCCTGAATTCAAGGGCTATCGTAAGGTTTTCATCAATCCCCATATCCTTGAAACCAGTGGAGATTTGGAAGATATGGAAGAAGGTTGTTTGAGCTTGCCTGGTATCCATGAAAACGTAAAACGTGCAGGCAAAATTCATGTAAAGTATCTCGATGAAGATATGCAGCCCCATGATGAGATCGTTGAAGGCTATTTGGCTAGGGTTATGCAGCATGAGTTTGACCATCTGGATGGAAAGATGTTCATCGACCACATCTCTACTTTACGCAAGCAAATGATTAGGGGCAAACTTAGTGCCATGCTGAAGGGTAAGGTCCGTTGTGCATATCGGGTGAAAGCTGTCAAGATTTAAAACAAACATGAAATTACGCAAACTACTATTACTATTATCTTTTGTGCCAACTATGCTGATGGCTCAAATCAATACAGACCGGGTGATGTCTATCGCTCGGAATGCATTGTATTTTGAGGATTATGTGCTGTCTATTCAATACTTCAATCAAGTCATCAGTGCTAAGCCCTATCTCTATGAGCCTTTTTTTTACAGGGGCATGGCTAAGTTTTATCTCGATGACTATGTGGGCGCTGAAGCCGATTGCAACCAAGCCATTGAGAGAAATCCTTTTGTGGTAGGGGCATATCAGATTAGGGGATTGGCTCGTATCCGCCAACAGAAATACACTGATGCTATTCAAGACTATACCGCTGCGCTGCGATTAGATCCTGAGAATGTGGTGCTATGGCATAATCTTTCTCTCTGCCATATGCAACAGAAAGATTATGAACAAGCCAAGGATGATTTGGATAACTTACTTAGGGTATCCCCCCGTTATGCAACTGCTTATCTTATGCGAGGAGAGGTGTTGCTGAACGAGAAAGATACCGTACAGGCATTGAATGATTTCGATAAGGCCATCGAGTTGGAGAAATTCGAGCCGGGTGGATGGAGTGCTCGAGCTATTGTTAAGCTCAAGCAAGCCAAGTATCAGGAGGCTGAAGCAGACTTCGACCAGGCAATTCGCTTAAGCGTTCGTAATGCAGGTAATTATATCAATCGTGCTTTGGCAAGATTTCACCAGAATAATTTGCGAGGTGCGATGAGTGATTACGACCTTGCCCTTGACATAGATCCAGGTAATTTTATGGGTCACTACAACCGTGGCTTGTTGCGAGCCCAGGTGGGGGATGATAACAGGGCTATTGAAGACTTCGATTTCGTGTTGAATATAGACCCAGATGATATGATGGCCACCTACAACCGAGGTCTTCTTCGTTCTCAGACCGGTGACTACCGTGGTGCTATCATGGATTTTTCTAAGGTACTTTCTGTTTATCCTGAATTTTTAGCAGGCTACTATCAGCGAGCTGAAGCCCGCAAGAAGATAGGGGATGCCAGAGGTGCCCAACAAGATGAGTTTGCCATCATGCGAGCACAGATTGATAGACTCAATCAAATTCCTAATACTCAGTCCCAGGGAAGTCCTTCTACAAACAAGGAAGAGCATGAAGATGCTGCCAGCACTACCCGTAAACGTAGTGACAAGAATGTGGAGAACTATAATAAATTAGTCATTGCCGATGATACAGAGACGAACCGTACTTATGCCAACGATAGTAGAGGTAGGGTACAGAATCGCAACGTGACCATCAGGCCCGAGGGTATGTTTGTATTTACCTTCTATGAGAGAGCGTCAGATCTCAAACGTACTATGCATTTCTATCGTTACATTGAGGATCTGAATCGCAGTAAGACATTTTTCCTCGATTTGTTGATAACTAACAACGAAGCTCCTTTGAATGCCAATCAGGTGAATGTGCATTTTGCCCTTATTGATCAGCGTAGTGCCGATATCGTAGCCAATGAGCAAGATCCGATGATACGTTTCAAGCGTGGCTTGGATTTCTATTTGGTACAGGATTTCTCGAATTCTATTGATGATTTCACTCAATGTATCCTCATAGATGACACCTTCTTCCCTGCATACTTTATGCGGGCTTTGGTGAGGTTTAAGCAGTTTGAGTATCAAACAGCTGAGAACCAGGCGCAGCAGGCCAGTAATCCGTTGGCAGGAACATTGAGGATGGATAAAGCCGATGCTATGGACTATACCTTAGTACGTCGTGACCTTGATAAGGTGATAGAATTAGTTCCCGATTTTGTCTATGGATATTATAACCGCGCTTGTTTGCTTACTCAAATGAAGGAATATCGCTCTGCTATTAGTGATTACGATAAGGCTATAGAGATGAAGCCTGACTTTGCTGAAGCTTATTACAATAGAGGCCTTACTAATATCTTCTTGGGCAACAACCGTCTGGGTATAGCAGACTTGAGTAAGGCGGGTGAGCTCGGAATTGCATCTGCGTACAGTGTTATTAAGCGCTTTACGGAATAGTTCTGTAAAAAAAGAATTAATTCATTTTGTACTGCTCCTAAAAATATGTATCTTTGCAGCTCGATTAATTTGAATAATAAGAAACTTGAAATATGATTAAGATTACATTTCCCGACGGCTCTGTTCGCGAATACGAAAGCGGAGTGACCGGTTTGCAGATTGCAGAGAGCATTAGTTCTCGATTGGCACAAGATGTGTTATCTTGTGGCGTAAATGGTGAAACTTATGATTTGAGTCGTCCTATCAATGAGGATGCAAATGTGGTATTGTATAAATGGGATGATGAAGAAGGCAAGCATACCTTTTGGCATACCAGTGCTCATTTGCTGGCAGAGGCTTTACAGGAACTCTATCCAGGTATTCAGTTTGGCTTTGGTCCTGCTATTGAAAACGGCTTCTTTTATGATGTGATGCCTAAAGAGGGTGTTGTCATCAAAGAAGGCGACCTGCCTGCTATAGAAAAGAAGATGCAGGAATTGGCAGCAAAAAAGGAACAGCTGGTACGTCGTGAGGTTTCAAAGGCTGATGCATTAGAGCAGTTCAAGGCTGATGGTCAGCTGTATAAGTGTGAACACATCGATCAGGACTTGGAAGATGGCACTATCTCTACTTACACCCAAGGCTCATTCACCGATCTGTGCCGTGGTCCTCATTTGATGAATACCGGTGCCATCAAGGCCATCAAGCTTACTAGTGTGTCGGCAGCCTTCTGGCGTGGTGATGCTAACCGAGAGCAGATGACGCGTATCTATGGAATCTCTTTCCCAAAGAAGAAACTGTTGGATGAGTATTTGGTGATGCTTGAAGAGGCCAAGAAACGTGACCATCGTAAGATTGGTAAGGAAATGGATCTGTTTATGTTCTCTGAGACTGTGGGTAAGGGACTGCCGATGTGGTTGCCGAAGGGAGCTGCTTTGCGTTTACGTTTGCAGGAGTTCCTGCGCCGCATTCAGGCTCGTTATGATTACCAGGAGGTGATAACCCCGCCAATTGGCAATAAGTTGTTGTATATCACTTCTGGTCATTATGCACACTATGGCAAAGATTCATTCCAGCCTATCCATACACCAGAAGAGGGAGAGGAATACTTCTTGAAACCAATGAACTGTCCTCATCACTGCATGATGTACCGTAACTCACCTCGTTCATACAAGGACCTGCCTTTGCGCATTGCAGAATTCGGTACCGTATGTCGTTATGAGCAAAGTGGTGAACTGCACGGACTGACCCGTGTTCGTAGCTTCACCCAGGACGATGCGCATATCTTCTGTCGCCCAGACCAGGTTAAGGATGAGTTTTTGCGTGTGATGGATATAATCTCTATTGTATTCAAATCAATGGACTTCCAGAACTTTGAGGCACAAATCTCTCTCCGAGACCCTAACGACCATGAGAAGTATATCGGCTCTGACGAGAATTGGGAGCGTGCTGAGCGTGCTATCGTGGAGGCTTGCCAGGAGAAGGGTTTGCCTGCTAAGATTGAATATGGTGAGGCTGCTTTCTACGGTCCCAAACTTGACTTTATGGTAAAGGATGCCATTGGTCGTCGTTGGCAGTTGGGTACCATCCAGGTGGATTACAACCTGCCGGAGCGTTTCGAGCTGGAATACACAGGTTCCGATAACCTTAAGCATCGCCCAGTGATGATTCACCGTGCACCATTTGGCTCTATGGAACGTTTTGTTGCTGTGCTGATTGAGCATACGGCTGGTAAGTTCCCTTTGTGGCTTACACCTGACCAGGTAGCCATCCTGCCTATTAGCGAGAAATTTAACGAATATGCTACTGAGGTGCAAAAGTATTTGAAGCAATTTGATATCCGTGCTTTGGTGGATGATCGTAATGAGAAGATTGGTCGTAAGATCCGCGATAATGAAATGAAGCGTATCCCATACATGCTTATTGTTGGTGAGAAAGAGGCTGAAAATGCCGAGGTTTCAGTAAGAAAACAGGGCGCTGGCGACCAAGGTACGATGAAATTTGAAGATTTTGCTAAAAAAATTAGCGAAGAAGTTCATAATATGATAAATAAGTGGTAACTTTGCGCCGCGTTTTTAGAAATAGATATTTTTTGTTGAATGAAAGACGATAACAAAGATCAATATCGGGTGAACGGCCAAATCAGAGCTAAGGAAGTTCGCATTGTAGGAGACAACATTGAGTCGAAGGTGTATCCTATAGCTCAGGCTTTGCGTATTGCAGAAGAGCACGAAGCTGATTTGGTGGAGATTTCTCCTAATGCACAACCCCCTGTTTGCCGCGTGATAGAGTATTCGAAATTCCTCTATCAACTGAAAAAACGTCAGAAAGAAATGAAGGCTAAGCAGGTTAGGACCGAGGTGAAAGAAATACGTTTTGGTCCTCAGACTGATGATCATGACTTCAATTTCAAGAAGAATCATGCCATATCTTTCTTGAAAGATGGTAACAAGGTTCGAGCATATGTCTATTTCAAAGGACGTTCTATTCTCTTTAAGGAACAGGGTGAAGTGCTTTTGCTGCGTTTTGCCAATGATCTTGAGGAGTATGCCAAAGTTGAGATGATGCCTGTTTTGGAGAAAAAGAAGATGACCATCGTATTGGCTCCAAAAAAGGAAATCATAAAGAAAAAGAATGCTGATGCCAAGAATGTGCAGCCAAAACCGCAAAAGCCGGCAGCTGCTCCTGCTTCGGAACCAGCACAAGAACAGGAAAGTGAGTAACGCCGTAGGTGTAGTGCGTTACCATATATATTAATTAAATAAATTTAAACAGTAAGATGCCAAAGATTAAGACTAACTCCGGTTCAAAAAAAAGATTCGTTCTTACCGGAACAGGTAAAATTAAGAGACAGCATGCTTATCATAGTCATATTCTGACTAAGAAGACTAAGAAGCAGAAGAGAAACTTGTGTTACTCAACCATCGTTGACCCGTCAAATGTTCGTCAGGTTCGCGAGCTTCTGGCTATCCGATAAACGTGCAAAAGAAATTTAGTTATTAACCGAATGCTTAGCCGTAAAGACCGTGGCAGTTGACCATGGCGCTAACGTTCAAAAAACAAAAAACTATGCCAAGATCAGTAAATCATGTTGCTTCTAGAGCAAAGAGAAAGAAAATTTTGAAGTTAACCAGAGGTTACTTTGGTGCGAGAAAGAACGTGTGGACCGTTGCCAAGAATACTTGGGAGAAAGGTCTGTTGTATGCATTCCGCGACCGTAAGGCTAATAAGCGTAACTTCCGTGCCCTGTGGATCCAGCGTATCAACGCTGCTGCTCGTCTGGAAGGTCTGTCTTATTCTAAACTGATGGGAGCTTTGCATAAGGCTGGTATTGAAATTAACCGCAAGGTATTGGCAGACTTAGCAGTTTACCATCCAGAGGCTTTCAAGGCTATCGTAGCTAAGGCAAAGGCAGCTTAACCAGCTGATTGAAAGAATATTGGGTTGTGAAGGCAAGCTCTTTTAAGGGCTTGCCTCTTTCTTTACCCTTAATGCCCTAAATGCACTTAAGTAAATTTTTTTCTCATATTATTTGCAAATTAATAAACAATGTCCTATATTTGTAAACAGAAGATGAGAAATTAAGCCGCATTGATGCGATCGGGAAACTCATCAAATTAAAAAGAAATACCGAGACAAGCTCCGTATCCCAATGGCGGGCCACGCCCTAATGGGTAACCTTGAGTCGGTGGATTACAAAGGGATCGGGCACTCAAATCATGTCATTCGGAGTTTCATCTTCATCAAAAATTCAGTGCGGCTACCTATATGGGCAGGTGTCTTTCACAAAAAGATACCTGTCTTTTTATTTGTTTATGTGCGTACCTTATATTAATTTTGCACACTAAAAGAAAACTAACTATGAAGATACAATTTATGAGTCTGGCAAGCGGCAGTAGTGGCAACTGCTATTACTTAGGCTGCGAGACCTATGGCATACTCATTGATGCGGGCATAGGTATCCGCACCATCAAGAAACGACTCAAGGATGTGGGTATCCCCATGGAGTCTATCCTGGCTGTGTTCGTCACCCATGACCATGCCGATCATATCAAGTCTGTTGGTGTCTTGGGTGAAAATCTTTTCTTGCCCATCTATGCTACGGCGCAAGCCCATGTAGGCATCAACAAAAGCTATTGTATGACGCAGAAGTTGGGCATCAGTGCCAAGAAGTTGGAGAAATACCAACCTTTCCAGTTTCGTGACTTTACCATCGAGGCTTTTGAGGTACCTCACGATGGTACTGATAATGTAGGTTATTGCATCGAGGTAGATGGAAAGACCTTCTGCTTTATTACAGATTTGGGTGAGATTACACCCATTGTGGAGAAATACATCCTTAAGGCAAACTACCTGATTATTGAAGCTAATTACGATGAGGAGATGCTCAAGATGGGTACTTATCCACCTTACTTGAAAGAACGCATTGCCAGCAAAACGGGGCACATGTGCAATACTCACACAGCAGAGTTTCTGGCAACTCATTGGCAGCCACATTTGCACAATATTTGGCTCTGCCACCTCAGTAAGGATAATAATCATCCTGATTTAGCTTATAAAACGGTGGAACTCAGGCTTAAAGCTGCAGGCATAATGGTAGGTAGAGATGTTGAATTGTGTACATTGAAACGCTCTGCACCCTCCGAACTTTACACCTTTGAGTAATCATTTTTAGAAAAGATGAAAAAAAACCTTCCGAAAGTTTTGCAGATATAAAAAAAGTTCCTACCTTTGCATCCGCAATTGAGAACGATGCACCCTTAGCTCAGTTGGTAGAGCACCTGACTCTTAATCAGGGTGTCCAGGGTTCGAGCCCCTGAGGGTGTACTAAAGGGAACGGCGTTCTTGAAGTTAAAAAGGTGGAATCGTCTAAGGGCTAGGACACATGCCTCTCACGCATGTAATCGGGGTTCGAATCCCCGCTCCACTACAAAGAAGACCGATTGTTGAAAAACGATCGGTCTTCTTTTGTTTTCAAATGTTGATAGGCTTTGTAATAAAATTGGGAGGATGCAAAAGCATCCTCCCTTCCAAAAATTCATAGCTTCTTTTGTTATGAATAAACCCAATGTATTGTTATGAATAAATTCTATCATCCCAACATCATTGGTATGGGGCTAACAATGTTTATTGTCATGAATAAATCAATGCAATGTTCTTTAAATTGTGCGGCAAAGTTAATGCAAGTTTTGGAATATGCAAACATCTACTTGTTTTTTTTCATAAATTTTTAGTGGATTATCAGAAAAGAGGCATTTCTCCTATATCCCCATACACTCGCGATAGAAGTCCAGAGTCTCGTAGATAAGGCTTTGGGTCGCAGTTTGGTTGAGGCGAAGATTGCCCACATCATTTAGCAGGGTGAAGTTGATGATGTTGCCTTGATTCTTCTTGTCGTGCATCATATAGGTATAGAGTTGTTCATAGTCATCACAAGTAAAGGGGAAGGAGCCATAGTTCTCATGGATGAAATGAATGACACGACGCATCACGTCACGAGGAAACTGCACGTTGACATGAGACAGGTAGAGCTCACAAACCAAGCCCCATGCTACAGCGTAACCATGCAACACAGGACGGCTTTGCTTCATCGCCAACGACTCAAAGGCGTGACCAACCGTATGTCCTAAATTCAGTGACTTACGTATGTTCTGCTCACGAGGGTCTTTTTTTACAATATCTTCTTTTACACTAACCGATTGTGCCACTAACTGTTTCAGTAAGCTAAAGTCGATGTTAACCGTGTCAAAAGCCAGCAGGCTGTTCAATATGTCGTAATTGCTGATGAGGCCGTGCTTCAGCATCTCCGCATAGCCGGAGAGCAGGTTGTGTGTATCGAGAGTACGCAGGAATTCGGTTTCCAGTAGTACCTTAAAGGCTGGTTGGAATACGCCGATTTCGTTTTTCAACCCATTGAAATTGATGGCTGTCTTGCCACCTACAGCTGCGTCCACCATCGCCAATAGGGTGGTTGGAATGTTGATGTAAGGGATGCCACGTTTAAATGTGGAAGCCGCAAAACCGCCTAAATCGGTTACCATGCCACCGCCCAAACATATCATTAGAGAATGACGAGTGGCACCGCTGTTGCTCAATGCTAGCCACACATTGGCAAGTGTTTCCAGATTCTTATGTGTATCTCTCGCCCCAATCACAATATGCTTGGCGTTTGCCAAGATGGGGATACCACTCAGTAAGGGCAGGCACAACTCGTGCGTAGTCTCGTCAGTGAGGATATACACTTGGTCGTGTGTGTATTGGCTCACGGCTTCTGTGAGATCTTGTTGGAAATTCTGGCATATTATGACATCTGCATTGTTCATATTAGACTGTTTTTATGATACTTTAAGACTGCAAAGATAAAACTTATCTATAAAAAATGTATCTTTGCGGGCGTAAAAAACTTAAAATATTTTAAAAAGAGAACGAAGATATTAAACTTAGGTGGCAGATTGATGTCATAAAGCCGTATTTATTAACAATTGGATTGAAGTAGATGAAAAAGCTATTATTCTGGTTATGCATGTCAATGATGGTGACAGTATCGGCTGTCGCACAGACAAGAAACATCACTGTAAAAGGAAAGGTGACTGATAAGGATTCAGGAGATCCTGTGGTACAAGCCACAGTTCAATTGATGACTATGCCCGACAGTACGTATGTTAACGGAGCCGCTACCTTAGACGATGGCTCATTTGAGTTGCCAAAAGTGGCTGCTGGCAAATATCTGATGAAAGTGTCCTTTATCGGATATAAGAATATTTTCCATAATCTTACACTGACAAACCAACGTACGACAGTGGATGTGGGCAACCAAAAGATGGAGCTCGATGCCATTGCCTTACGTGAGGCCATCGTAACAGCTATGGCTTCTCAGGTGCAAGTAGTGGAGGACACTTTATTATATAATGCCAACGCTTACAGAACTCCAGAAGGAGCCATGCTGGAGGAATTGGTGAAGAAATTGCCTGGTGCTGAGGTGGATGATTCTGGTAACATCAAGATTAATGGTAAGGATATTAAAAAGCTGATGGTGAACGGTAAGGAGTTCTTCGGTGGCGATGTACAGACAGGTCTTAAGAACTTACCAGTAGATATGGTGGAGAATTTAAAGACCTATGACCGCCAGTCGGATATGGCTCGTGTAACTGGTATTGAAGATGGTGAAGAGGAAACAGTGCTCGACTTGACGGTAAAGAAAAATATGAATCAGGGCCTGTTCGGTAATGTTGACTTGGGAATTGGTACAGAGAAACGATATACTAGTCGTGGAATGATGAACTATTTCAATGGTTCTACACAATTGACATTCATGGGAGGTGCAAACAACGTGAACGACCAGGGCTTCTCTGGTGGTGGAGGTGGTGGCGGTTTCCGCTTTGGCCGTAACAATGGTCTGACAGCCACCAAAACATTTGGAATGAGTTTCGCGACGGAAACAGACAAACTTGAATTAGGTGGTAGTATCCGATATAACTGGCGTGACAATGACGTGGTAAACTTGGGTTCCCAAGAGAACTTCCTGTTCGACGGTGGCAGTTCGTTCATGAACTCAAACTCGATGAACCGTAATAAGAACAATCAGTGGAATGCTAACATGCGTATCGAATGGAAACCTACCAAGATGACGAACATCTTGTTCCGACCAACGGTTTCGTGGGGTAAGACAAATAATGGCTCTGACTCAGAGTCGGGTACTTTTGGCAGTGATCCCTATCAAGTGGTGGATGATCCCAATGAATACTTGAGCTTCGATATCCTGGATGATTCTGACCCGTTGAAGGCTATCCGTAGGAATTTGACGGAGAGTGCTAACATGACCAAGCAGAACTCGTTGTCAGTGAACAGCTCATTACAAATAAACCAGAAGCTAAATGATGCGGGAAGGAATATTACTTTCAGAGGACAGTTCCGCTATGGAGATAATGACAATGACCAATATACGCAGTCGCTCACGCGCTACTATCAGTTGGTAAGCGTATTGGGTGGCGACTCAACGCTGATTCGCAATCAGTTTATCACCACGCCTGCGAAGAATACCACGTATTCAGCACAGGTTACTTATAGTGAACCAATTGCAAAGAATACATTCTTGCAGTTCAGTTATGAATTCCAATACGGCTTAAACAAGAATGATCGTAAAACATATAACCTGAACGACTTCCCTTGGACTTTGGGAAACTCCTTGCCAATTGGTTATCAAACTGCAGAGGTGGATAGCTTGAGCAAGTATGCTGAATACCGTACTTATAGCCATGAAGGTTCTGTGACTTTACGATTCAATCGTGAAAAGTATCAACTGAGTGCAGGTATTAATTTGGAACCACAGCATACGGTGCTTTCTTATAAGCGAGCAGATTATATGATTGACACTACACGCAATGTGTTTAATTTTGCTCCTAACGTAGATTTCAGATATCGTTTCTCGAAGGTAAGTCAGTTGCGTTTCCAGTATCGAGGTAGAAGTTCACAGCCGAGCATGGAAAACCTGTTACCTATTTCTGATTATTCGAACCCGTTGAATGTGCGCGTGGGTAATCCAGGCTTGAAGCCATCGTTCACACATACTGTTACTTTGTTCTACAATACGTATGACGCAGAAAGACAACGTGGTATTTCTGCCAATGCATTCTTCAATGCTTCACAAAATAGTGTCAGCAATAGTCGTATCTATAACGAGAAGACCGGCGGCTGGACCACGATGCCGAAGAATATCAATGGTAATTGGAACATTAATGGTATGTTCAACTACAACACAGCACTGAAGAACCAGAAATATACCATCAATACATTTACGCAGGTGGGCTATACCAATAATGTGGGTTACTTGACGGATAATAAGACACATATTGAGCAGAAGAACACTACCACTAACCTGACATTAGGTGAAAGAGTGAATGGAGCTTACCGTAATGATTGGTTTGAGTTTGGTATCAATGGTGCCATCAATTATAGCATTGAGCGTAACAAGTTGAATACGCAGAACAACCAGGAGCCTTACACTTATTCTTATGGAGCGAATACTCAGATTATATTGCCTTGGAATATGACGATTTCAACAAATATCACAAACCAGGCTCGTCGTGGTTATAGCGACAAGAGTATGAATCGCGATGAACTGATTTGGAATGCGCAGATTTCACAGACGTTGTTTAAGGGAGCAGCTTCGTTAAGTGTCGAGGCTTATGATATCCTGAAGAAACAGAGCACCATCATGCGTTCGCTTTCGGCTAATGGACGTTCTGTGAACCAATACAATGCTATCAATAGCTATGTGATGGTGCACTTCATTTACCGTCTGAATATCTTTGGCGGAAGGAATGCTCGTGATCAGAGACGTGGTCCAGACGGTCCTGGTGGCTTCCAAGGCCCTCCTCCTGGAGGAGGTGGCTTCGGTGGTGGCCGTCCTGGAGGTGGCTTCGGTGGTGGCCGTAGGCCTGTTGAATAATGCCACATGCTCTGTCGTGCTATGCGACACTACCCCCTCTTGCTTAGAGGGGGATAATAGGTTATGATAGAGTGGAACCAAATAGTTAGATTGATTGCTTCGTGGTCAGTTTATCTGATTTACTTGGCGGTGATAGTCAGCACCATCTTGGTGGTGGTGCTGGAGAATCGCAATCCTGTGAAGACCATCGCCTGGGTTCTGGTGTTGGTCTTCTTGCCTGTCATAGGCCTAGTGTTTTACATCTTCTTTGGCAGAACACACAGGCGTGACAGTATTATCAGTAAACGTACTTTTAGCAAGCTGCATAAGCGGCCTGAAGCGGAGTATCTCTCTCAAACAACCAATGTCATTCCAGCTGGTTATGAGGGACTGGTTTCCTTGTTCCGATATACCAACCGTTCACTTCCTTTTGCAGGTAACTTTACTGAGATTTATACCACTGGTGCCGATTGGATTGCTGCTCTTGTCAGGGAATTACAGTTGGCTCAGGATCATATCCACTTGGAATCGTATATCTTTGCAGATGATTCCATTGGCCGACTGGTACGGGATGTGCTGATGGAAAAGTCACGACAAGGGGTGACCGTGAGGGTGATATATGACGATGTGGGCAGTTGGCAAACGCCTAACGCTTTCTTCAATGAAATGATGGAGGCTGGCATTGAGGTAAGAAGTTTCTTAAAAGTGAGGTTCCCATTGTTTACATATAAGGTGAATTATCGTAATCATCGTAAACTGGTGGTGATAGATGGTGATACTGGTTTTATCGGGGGCATGAACTTGGCAGAACGATACGTGAATGGTGTGCCGTGGGGCATCTGGCGCGATACTCATATGCTGATTAAGGGCAGCGCGGTGCATGGTTTACAGACGTCCTTCCTGTTGGACTGGTACTTTACTGATCGTACCCTTCTTACATCAGCACATTATTTCCCTGTGATAGAGAATAAAGGAAGAGCAATGATTCAGATTGTTACCAGCTCGCCTGCACAACCAGGGCAGGAGATTGTGAGGGGACTCATCAAGGCCATTAGTAATGCCAAACGCTATTTCTATGTGCAGACACCTTATTTCTTACCTACCGAGACGATGTTGAATACCATGCAGACTGCAGCTATGGCTGGTGTTGATATACGATTGATGATGCCTGAGCGGGCTGATACTAGATTGGTGCAATGGGGCTCTTGGTCGTACGTGACAGATGTACTGCAGGCGGGGGTGAAGGTGTTTTTCTACCAAAAGGGTTTCCTGCATTCCAAGTTGATGGTGAGTGATGATATGCTTACTACCATAGGTTCTACAAACATGGATTTCCGCAGTTTTGAACATAATTTCGAGGCTAATGCCTTTATCTATGATGAGCAAGTTGCTGTGCAGGCTCGGGAGATATTCCTGGCTGACCAGCGAGATTGTCGTCAGGTTATTTTGAAACAGTGGCAGAAACGTCCACGCCGTAACAAAATACTCGAGAGCCTTATCCGATTATTGTCTCCGCTGCTTTGACGGTAGGTTGGAAGAATGTGAAATTCACGGCGCCATACTTGCGGTGCTGCATGAAGTGTGGATGTTGATTAAATTGATGATCCTTACCATGTTCTAGGATGAATAATCCATCGGGTTTCAATAGATTATGCTCAAATATAAGGTCGGGTAGTGATGCCAACTCTTTTAAGGCATAGGGTGGGTCGGCAAAAATCAGGTCGAATTGTTCGTTGCATCGACTGATAAACTTGAATACATCAGCTTTCAAGGGCAACCATGCAGGATTGTCCAATTCTTTCATCACCTTACAAATAAAGATATAGTGCTCACGATCTTTCTCTATGCTTACCACCTGTTCACAACCTCGTGATAGCAATTCTAAACTGATGCTGCCTGTTCCAGCGAAAAGGTCGAGGGCATGTACTTGATCATTGAAATCTAAGAGGTTGCCCAGTACGTTGAATAGATTCTCTTTGGCAAAATCTGTGGTGGGGCGCGCCTTGAAAGAGTGAGGCACGTCGAAACGCCTGCCTTTGTATATGCCGCTGACTACCCTCATGCAATAACCGATTCAAGATCGAGATAGGTGGAAGGTGAAATGACTGTTATCTGCTGGATGAACCTTGCTAACTCTTGCTTGAGTTCCCCAGATTCTGAGGTGTTGTCGGCCAACAATAGTTCATCCGTAAGTTGATCCATACCCAATTGTTTCCAACAATAAAGAGCGTAATACAGGCGATCGGCTGTGCAGTTGCAAGAGAAGCTGTTGCAGAACAACAGGTTGCGATGCTCCATGGCTGCGATGGTAATATAGTCTTGTGCTACGAAACACAATAACTGCTTGTGTTTTTCCTGTCGTTTTTGGGAGGATAGGTATTCTAATAAAGGGGCTGCCTGTACCTGTATCAGCGCTTGTGGGAACAACTCGTTGAGCAATGACTGTAATGCCTGGTCGAGGCCAAACAATAACACGGTATTGCTCTTTTGAAGTATATTATATCTTACCACTTCGTTGTCGATGGGCTGGAAGTTGTGGTAAAAAATGGTCTTCACCTGTTCGTCCTCGAAAAAATCGAGTGGCATCAAGGTGAAGCGGTGGGTGGCTATAACAATGTGAACAGCCTGATAAGTATAGCTGAGCCAATCCAGCTGGGCAATAGCTTGCTTGAGATTGGCGGCTAAAGAAAGAGATTCGTCCACTTCATATATATAATAGGTGTACGAATCACTTTCCTCCTTAGCTTTGGGGTTAAGGATGACAAAATAAAATCCATCCGCTGAGAAGCGGATGGATAATATGTGCTGCATAGAATTACTCCCAGTTACCTGCATTGTTGTTAGCAGTCTCCAGGTCACCGATCTTCAGACCGCAGTATTTGTTCAACTGCTGCTGTTGGTCTTTCAGGTTGATGATTTCCTGCTTGTCGAGGTCGCCAAGGTAAGCTTCATACGGGGTCTTCACTTCGAGCAGACAGATAGGAGCGCCAGAACGAGCTACCTGGGTCAAGGTATCCATCTGGAACTGTGCGCCATTGCCGAAAGGTACATAGCGCAGAGAGTCTGCATTGAATCCCTTCGGGAAGATGGTATCGATAACAGCCACCCAAGTGGTGTCACGAGAGAAGTTCTCAAGACCATTCTTCCTCACTTCATCGTACTTGCCAGTCTTCTTGGCCTTATTGATGATAGCCATTGCCTTTGCTTCTGTCAGACCGCTTTCAAGCTGTGCGTCACTCAACACACCCTTCTTGAACACGAGAGGGAGCTTCTGGTTCTTTACGAAGTAAATCAGAGAATCAAAGTTGTTAGTGTACTGGCGGTCGTGAGTATTGCTATACTCAGCTTGCGCTTTACGGATGTCCAGCAAACGTGCCTGAACGGCTTTGTCTCTAATGTTTTTCTCATTTTCGAATCTGACAGGCCCCTGCACACTCTCATAGCAGATGTAGACCAAAAGTAATGCGATGGCCGCCAAAACAATGTTTAATACTGTCTTCATGTTATTATTTTTTTTTAGTTATTATATTCTACCCTGCAAAATTACAAAAAAAATTCTCTAATTTTGCGTCTTGCAAACAATTTTTATTCATAAAAGATGATAAAAAATCATTTGATGCAGCAAATTAAGCAAAATTTTCCTTATCAACCAACACTTGAGCAGGAAAAAGTGATGCAAAGACTGTCAGATTTTTTGTTTTTACCCAAAAACGACGCAATTTTCCTTTTAAAGGGTTATGCTGGCACGGGAAAGACATCTTTGTTCAGCGCATTGGTCAAGACTCTTGGTCAGTTGCAGCAAAAGTGCGTTCTCTTGGCGCCAACGGGTAGGGCAGCTAAGGTTTTTGCCTCGTATGCAGACCATCCTGCATATACCATTCATAAGAAAATATACCGCCAACATTCGGTGTCGGCAGATATGGGTAGTTTTTCACTCAACGATAACTTGGCTAAGCATACCTTGTTTATTGTTGATGAAGCATCGATGATTTCCAACGAAGGGCTGGCAGGGTCTGTTTTTGGGTCTGGATACTTGTTGGACGACTTGGTGCAGTTTGTATATAGTGGTGAGGGTTGTCGCTTAATGTTAATGGGTGATACGGCACAGTTACCACCCGTGGGAGAGGATTTGAGCCCTGCTCTTTCGGCTGAAGCGTTGAGAGGATATAGTTTGCAGGTTTTCGAAGAAACGCTTACTCAGGTGGTGAGACATGGGCAAGAGTCGGGTGTTTTGTGGAACGCCACAGTCCTGCGGCAGCTGATAGCTGCTGACAATTATTACGCCTTGCCGAAGATTAAGGTGAATGGATTTGCAGACGTTAGTATTATTTCAGGTGAGACATTAATAATGTCTTTAGAGGAATGTTACCAACGTGACGGGGAAGACGATACTATTGTGATTTGTCGTTCGAATAAACGCGCTAATATATATAATAAAGGTATTCGTGCGCAGATCCTCTGGAGAGAGGAGGAGCTAGAAGGGGGAGATCGATTGATGGTAGCAAAGAATAATTACTTTTGGACACAACAGGAGAAGCAGCTTGATTTTATCGCCAACGGTGAGATGGCGGTGGTGCGGAGGATACGCAATGAGCGTACCCTGTATGGTTTCCGTTTTGCCGATGTGACGCTGATGCTTCCCGATTGCGATGCAGAGATTGTGGCTACTGTTTTGTTGGATACCTTACACAGTGAAGCTCCTGCTTTGACAAAGGAAGAGAATGAACGACTGTTCAATGAAGTGTTGGAAGATTATTCGGATATCCCTCATAAGCATGACCGACTGAAGAAGCTTAAGGAGGATCCCTATTACAATGCCCTGCAGATTAAATATGCGTATGCAGTTACTTGTCACAAAGCACAAGGTGGACAATGGAAGAATGTCTTCATCGATCAGGGGTATATGCCAGAAGATGCACTTACCCCAGATTACTTCCGTTGGTTGTACACTGCATTCACACGAGCCACAGGCACCCTTTACTTGGTGAACTATCCAAAGGAGCAGGTTGAATAGTTAGTCTTCGTTTCTAACTCAATTCTTCTTACGAACTTACGAATTTTCAAGATAATGTATGTATATTATTCGCTATCTCTTCGTAAGAAATTCGTAAGTTCGTAAGATAATCGTGAAAAAAGGCAGAAATTAGGCATTTGATTACCTGCTACCATGCATCTTTCTGTAAGTTTATTAGCAATGCTGAAGATAGTCTTAAACATAATGCTCGTTGTTCTGATGAGATTTGACTATCAGTCAGTTGGTGTAGGATTGGCAGGCGGTTGGTGTCTGACCGACGGTCAGTTGATGTCTGACCAGCAGTCTTACAGCATCAGACCGGCAGTCTGATACCATTGGACAGGAGTGGACTCAACTTATACTGATAATCAGTATTATGGCATAAGCTGCCACAACTTGCTATAGTGTGTGAACAGACATAATGCATTTGCACCGAATAAACCTGTTTTTTTTACTCTTCCGGCACTTTATCTTACGAACTTACGAATATCTTACGAATGCATTAGACTATGATATTCATTGTCTATCTATGATTATTCGTAATTCGTAAGATAAATTAAAAATGATAAAGGTCGCAAATAAACGACGAGGACGATTCTCATGCTCGTTGAGAACCGTCCTCGTTAGTGGTTAGATACTTTATTGTATTAATGCTTATAGCTTTGCCAATTCAATCACCTTGTTGACTGCTGCACGAAGACCATCGGCATTCTTGCCACCAGCAGTAGCATAGTGGGGCTGTCCACCGCCACCGCCCTGAATTAGTTTGCCAGCTTCACGAACCAAGGCTCCAGCATTTAGGTTGTGCTCTTTTACCAAATCGTCACTTATCATCACACTGATGAGTGGGCGATTGCCTTCAATGGTACCAATCACACAAAACAGATTCTCTGGTACAGCTGCACGAATTTTAAATACCAAATCTTTGGCGCCGTTGGCAGACATAGGGAATACAGAATTTACTACAGTCACTCCATTGATTGTTTCTGCATGAGCCAACAACCTTTCTTTAACGTTCTCTACGGCCTGGGCTTGGAACTTCTCTATTTCCTTCTTCATTCCATCGTGTTCACCGATGAACTTCTGAATGGTGCCCATCAGGTCAGGTGCATTGTTGAATAAAGAGCGCAGACCCTTGAGTGTGTCTTCCATCGTGTAGATAACATCTTCTAATCTCTTGCCTGTAATGGCCTCAATACGGCGAACGCCAGCAGCTACACTGCTTTCGCTCACAATCTTGAACATGCCGATATGACCTGTTGACTTCACATGGATACCACCGCAGAACTCAACACTTTCAGCAAATTGCACCACGCGAACCTTGTCACCATATTTCTCACCAAACAGAGCGATGGCTCCCATCTTCTTAGCTTCTTCCAAAGGGGTGTCACGATGTTCCTGCAATGGGATATCTTCACGGATCTTGGCATTCACGATACGCTCTACCTGACGCAACTCTTCATCGGTTACCTTTTGGAAGTGAGAGAAGTCAAAGCGCAGGGTTTCAGGAGAAACGAATGAACCTTTCTGCTCAACATGAGTTCCTAACACCTGACGCAAAGCTGCATCCAGCAGGTGGGTGGCTGAGTGGTTAGCTGCACTGGCAGCACGTTTTTCCAAATCAACACAAGCCATGAAGTTGGCTTCTGGATGTTCTGGCAGTTTGTTGGCAATGTGTACGGTCATACCGTTTTCATGCTTGGCATCCACTATTTCAATGGTTTCGAACTCACTGCATATCACACCACATTCGCCTACCTGACCACCCATCTCACCATAGAATGGAGTATAGTCAAGCACAATCTGATAGAATGTCTGTTTTTTCTGAGTAATCTTGCGGTAACGAAGTATGTGACATTCGTATTCGCTATAGTCGTAACCAACAAACTCTGTTTCACCCTCACGCAGTGTTACCCAGTCACCTGTTTCAACAGCGGCAGCATTACGGGCACGGGCTTTCTGCTTTTCCATCTCCTCGCCAAACTGCTTCTCATCTACAGTCAGACCGTTCTCACGGCAAATCAGTTCGGTTAGGTCGAGTGGGAATCCGTATGTATCAAACAATGTGAATGCTTGAACCCCATCGAGTTCTGTCTTACCTTTAGCCTTCACCTCATCCATTGCCTTGTTAAGCAAGTTGATTCCATTGTCTAAGGTACGTAAGAAAGAATCTTCCTCTTCTTTCATCACCTTAGCAATGAGTTCACGCTGAGCATCCAGTTCGGGATAGGTAGCACCCATCTCACGAATCAGAACAGGCAACAACTTGTATATAAATGCTTCTTTTTGCCCTAAGAAAGTATAGGCGTAACGGATGGCACGACGTAAAATACGACGAATCACATAACCTGCCTTGGCGTTGCTTGGCAGCTGCCCGTCAGCAATAGAGAAAGCAATAGTGCGCAGGTGGTCTGCTACCACACGCATTGCCACATCTATTTTCTCGTCTTTGCCATACTGAAGGCCTGAAAGACGACCAATTTCCTGAATGATAGGTTGGAAGATGTCGGTGTCATAGTTTGACTGCTTACCTTGCAAGGAGCGCACCAGACGCTCAAAGCCCATACCGGTATCAATTACTTTAGCTGGCAGTGGCTCCAGACTTTGGTCGGCCTTACGGTTATATTGCATGAAAACCAAGTTCCAGATTTCAATTACCTGTGGGTGATCTTTATTCACCAACTCATAGCCAGGTACAGCTGCTTTTTCAGCTGCAGAGCGTGAGTCAAGATGAATCTCAGAACATGGACCGCAAGGTCCTGTGTCACCCATCTCCCAGAAGTTGTCGTGCTTATTACCATTGATAATGTGGCTTTTAGGCAGGAACTGTTCCCAGTAGCCTGCTGCCTCATTATCACGCTCCAAACCTTCCTCAGGAGAACCCTCGAAAACGGTAGCATAAAGGTCTTCTGGATTGAGCTTTAGCACATCCACCAGAAATTCCCATGCCCAGCTGATGGCCTCTTTCTTGAAATAGTCGCCGAAAGACCAGTTGCCCAACATCTCAAACATGGTGTGGTGGTAGGTGTCGTGACCTACCTCTTCCAAGTCGTTGTGCTTACCGCTTACGCGCAAACACTTCTGCGAGTCAGTTACTCGTTTCCATTGCGCTGGGCGGTTGCCCAATATTATGTCCTTGAACTGATTCATGCCTGCGTTGGTAAACATCAGCGTAGGGTCATCCTTGATTACCATTGGAGCCGATGGCACCTTGTGGTGTCCTTTGCTCTCGAAGAAACCTGTAAAAGCGTCTCTTATCTCATTAGCTGTCAACATAACGAACGTTTTTTTTAACTTTTTTCTAAATTTGGTTGCAAAGATACAGCTTTTTTATTAGTTTTACAAAAAAATCTGAGTATGCTGAATAAAGAGAATGAATTAAAGCTGTTTTACTCCATCAGTGAGGTGGCAGAAATGTTTAATGTGAATGAATCTACTCTTCGTTTCTGGGAGAAAGAGTTTCCTGCTTTGACTCCTAAGAAGGCTGGTCGTGGCATTCGTCAGTATCAGCAAAAGGATATCGATTTGCTGAAGCTTATCCATCATTTGGTGAAAGAGGAGGGAATGACTATCCCTGGTGCCCGTCAACGTCTGAAGGTAAACAAGGACAACACTGATAAGAAGGTGGAAGTGCTAGAACGACTGAAACAGATACGCCAGGAATTGGCTGGCATGCGTGATGCCCTCGATGCTTTTACATACGATCAGGTAGAAGAGCTGCAGGAAAATATTGGAGGAGATTGCGGGGCAAGCCCACAATGAAAGGGCTCTTTTGCTTATTCTCGATTCACTTCTTGGATATTATCGATGCGCTTGAGCTCAGCGATGATGGCATGTACATCGTCCACATCATGAACATATAGTTGGATGTTGCCCTCGAAGATTCCTTCAACGGTTTCGATAGTGACCTTGCGGATGTTCACATTCATTTGATGAGAGATAACCTGCGTGACATCGTTTAATAGTCCAAGACGGTCAAGTCCCTTGATAACGATGGTCACCAAAAAGGTGAGCTGCTTGTGTGTATCCCATTGTGTGGCAATAATGCGATTGCCATAACTACTTTTCAGCTTGGAAGCTATTGGACACTGGCGCTTATGGATGGTTATCTTGCCATTGATGTCGATGTAACCTAATACATCGTCACCAGGGATAGGCTGGCAACAGTCAGCTATGGCATAGTTATTCTGAATGGTTTCTTCAGTCAGCTTCAGAATCTGCTTAGTAATCTTCTTTACCTCTTTTTTCTCTACTATTGGCTTATCTTCAGACTGGTCGGTAGGTAATTTCACATTCTTGTCTTTGTTGCCAAACGGCAGTTTTAGGAACCTGCGCCAAGAAGAGCTATTTTTCCCCTTCAAAATGTTGACATCGTCTTCTCCCAACGAGATAGCATGTGAGCCAATGGCTTCCAATAAGCTTTCGTGACTGGATTTCTCATGTAAACGGGTAAGCTTGTTGAGCACTATTTCATCCAAATAGATGCCTTCGGCCTTGAGAAAATCATTTAGAATATCCATGCCTTTCTGTTGGGTAGCTTTGGCTTCCTTACGTAAAATGGATGCTATCTTAGCACGAGCCTTGGCTGTAGCTGCAATGTTCTCCCATTCAGGTTGTACCTTCTGAGAACGAGAGGTTAGAATCTCTACCTGATCACCACTGTTCAGCTTGTGACTCAATGGCACCAGCTTATGGTTCACTTTGGCACCGATGCAGTGAGCTCCCAGTTCGGTGTGGAGTGAGAAACCAAAGTCTAATACTGTGGAGTTCTGTGGCAGGGTTCTGATGTCTCCTTTTGGAGTAAACACAAAAATCTCTTGTGCAAAAAGATTCAGCTTGATGGTATCCAGGAAATCCAAGGCATCTGGCTCTGGGTCTTCCAGAATTTCCTTGATAGTAACCAGCCATTTGTTCAGCTCAGGATCGTCATCGGTAGGAGAAATGTCGTCTGCCTGTGCAGCTCCCTCCTTATATTTCCAATGCGCAGCAAAGCCCTGCTCGGCAATGTCATTCATGCGCTCACTTCGAATCTGAACTTCTATCCATTGACCATTGTTTGCCATTAAGGTGACGTGTAGCGCTTGATATCCATTGGCTTTTGGATGGCTCACCCAGTCGCGTATGCGATCTGGATGTGGCTTATAAATCTGAGACAGCTTTACATAAATGTCAAAGCAGTTGTTCATTTCATCATCTATTGATACAGGCTCAAAGATGATACGTACCGCTAAGATGTCATAAACTTCATCGAAGGTCACATGTTTGGTCTGCATCTTGTTCCAAATGGAATAGACTGCCTTCACACGTGCCATGATGCGGTATTTAAGTCCCATCTTGTCAAGTTGCTGACGGATGGGAGCGGTAAACTCCTTGAACACCTTGTCTCGTTCTGCAGCTGTTTCTTGCAACTTGATTTCTATCTCGTGATATTCTTCGGGATGTTCGTACTTGAAACTCAGGTTTTCCAGCTCCGTCTTAATCTTGTTCAAGCCCAAGCGGTATGCAAGGGGAGCATAAAGGTAGAGTGTTTCGCCAGCAATCTTATATTGTTTGTTTGGAGTCTGTGACTCCAAGGTGCGCATATTGTGCAGACGGTCAGCTATCTTAATGAGGATGACACGGATGTCATCATTCATGGTTAGCAACAGTTTCTTGAAGTTCTCTGCTTGAGCAGAAGCATGCTCGCCAAAGATACCACCAGATATTTTAGTTAGTCCATCAACAATCTGTGCAATTTTAGGACCAAAGATATTCTCAATATCTTCAACGGTATAATCGGTATCTTCCACCACATCATGCAAGAGAGCGGCACAAATGGAGGTGGAGCCGAGACCTATTTCATTACAGGCTATTTTGGCTACGCTAATGGGATGTAGGATGTAAGGCTCACCTGAAAGGCGTTTGATGCCTTTATGAGCCTGGTTGGCGAAATTGAACGCTTTCGTAATGATTTCCACACGTTTGCGATGCTTTGTTGCCAAATAGTCATTCAGCAGTTCCTGAAATGCTTGCTGAATCATAATATCCTCATTCTCAATCTGCATAGCAAAAGATTTATTTGTATATCTTCAAGGTTTGGCCTGCATTGATGCGGGTACCGCTAATGCCATTCCAACTCTTCAACTGGTTTACCGTTACGCCATATCGTGAGGCAATGCCTGACAACGTTTCACCACTCTTTATCTTATGGGTGGTAGCGGTGCCGCTGGCAGGTGTTGCAGCAGTGGTACGCTGTGTGCTGGTGCGTTGCTGACGAGCATTCTGCTGTGGTACAGCTACGACTTTGCGATTACGGAAGAATTCGTTGGCACGATGCGCATAGATAGTATCTTGCTTTTCTATGAACATGCCTATGTAGTTCTGTGGTAATCGTAACGTCTGAGGTTTTGAGTCGCCAGGGATGATACTGCGCTTATATTGTGGGTTCAAACTCTTTATCATGTCGATGTCAACGCCACAGATGTCGGCTATCTGCTGAAAATGAACATTATGATTAACTTGAATGGTATCGGTAGCCTCTGGCATGTTCGTCTCCATCGGACAGATATTGTGGTTGCAATAATAAGTCATTACATAATTGGCTGCGATGAAAGAGGGTACGTAACCTCTTGTTTCTTTTGGGAGGTAGTTATAAATCTCCCAATAGTCACGTTTACCTGAACGACTGATGGCCTTGTTCACATTGCCAGGACCGCAGTTGTAAGCAGCAATGGCTAAGTTCCAGTCTTTGTAAATGTCGTACATGTCTTTAAGGTAGCGTACCGCAGCCCAGGTGGATTTGATAGGATCCTGACGCTCATCTACATAGCTATTGTTCTCCAGTCCATATAACTTACCTGTGCCTAGCATAAATTGCCACAAGCCACTGGCTCCAGCACGAGATATGGCGTTGGGGTTGAGAGCAGATTCGATGATAGGTAGGTATTTCAACTCCAGAGGCAGGTCGTAAGCGTAAAGGGCTTCTTCAAACATAGGGATGTAGAAATTGCTAAGGCTCAGCATCAGTGACATGCGCTGACGCAATCGACCAGAGGTGTACTTCTCGATAAATTCACGAACCACCTCGTTGTAAGGCATCTCAATGATGGCTGGTATGCGGCTTAAACGGTCAATGTAAATGGAATCGCTGAACAAGGGATTCTCATCACTCGTGCTGCAGTCCTTGCCTAAGTCAATGAAATTCTTCGCTTTCCAGTCAGCTAACAGGCTGTCGATGGGGTAGGTCATACTCAATGGTAACTCAAAACTCTCTGTATGAGTGCCCCCATTGCTGTCGTGAATGGTCACATTGAAAGTCTCCGGTTCTTGACCGTAAACCGTTGACCGTTGACCATTGACCGTTATCAACGCCAACGCCAACGCCAGCTTTATTCCTATTTTATTCAGATTCTCCATAATCATATATATTGCAAGTTTAGCTCCTTAAAATCTTCTGAATTAACGGTCACTCAAAATTTGAGGCTGCACTGAACTCCAACGGATTGGTTATTCAGTCCTTTGCCATTTAACAATCCGTTATCCATTACTGCCGGCTCCACCCGCATACTCAAGTCGGGTGAGATATCGAAGTTCGACAGTTCGGCATCCACATATGCGTCAATTACCGACAATGCATAGACGGCAATAAAAGCAAATACGCTAATGTCACGATAACGTCGATAAGTATCCTTGCGCTTTCGCAACAACTCTGTCACCTGATTGGCAGAAGTCCTTTCCAAATATCGTTTGGGTATCAGCTCTGTAATACTCTTTGCTGTCCAGTTGTTGTTCACCGCATCCTTGTATGCAGAAGAGTAATCCTTGTACATGCGGTTGTTCCATGTCAGTGCATACGCACAGCCTGCAAACCCTGCATAGAAAATGGGCAGTTTCCAATATTTCTTATTATAAATCTGTCCTCCGCCAGGAAACACTAACGCCATCCATGTGGCCTTTGTAGGATTGGGTATCCATTGTTTGGGCAATTGTATGCTGTCGGCATTCTTCACGTCAATCACTATAGGTGATTCCAATTGCATAAGTTGCTGTTGGTTAACAGCATCAATGCTATCGGGCGTTGCCAATAGAGTACTATCGTTTGCTTGCATACCTCTCCTACGTCGAGAAGCCCTCGAATCATTGTTCTGTGCCTCTGCAACACTGGAAAAGGCAAAAAGCAGAAGGGTTAGCATCACCCACATGAAACGATATGTCGGATATCTTCTCCTCTGCATAACTTATTTCATCATATCAAACAATGCCATGATACGCTCCAAGTCTTCTTCATTATTGAACGGGATGCTGATTTTGCCCTTACCTTTAGGAGAGCAGGTCAGTTGTACTTTGGCATTGAAGAAACCGGAGAGTTGCTGCGTCAGCAGGTTGTATTCTTCTGGTAACTTCGTGCGTTTGGGGGTGAGTTTCTTGCCACCCACATTCACAGCTTCACCTTGAGTTAGCGATTTCACCATCTCTTCTACACGCCGAACAGAATAACCGTTCTCCACGATTTCTCGATACATTTTTACCTGCAGCTTAGGATCGGAAAGCGATAGCAATGCACGAGCATGCGCCATCTCTATCTGTTTGTTCTGCAACCCCATTTGTATCTCGGCAGGTAACTTCAATAGTCGCAAATAGTTAGCTATAGTAGCTCTATTCTTGCCTACACGCTCACTTAGCCTTTCCTGCGTCAAATTATACTGGTCCAAAAGGTGCTGATATGCTAAAGCAATCTCCACGGAGTTTAGGTCTTCGCGCTGAATGTTTTCGATCAATGCCATTTCCATGACATTTTCGTCATTGGCTGTACGGATGTAAGCTGGAATGGTCTTTAAACCTGCCATCTGTGAAGCTCGGAAGCGGCGCTCGCCAGCAATGATTTGGTACTCGTCTTCGGCAGTTTCACGTAAGGTGATGGGCTGAATGATACCAATCTCTTTGATGGATTCAGCCAACTCCTGCAATGCTTCTGGGTTGAATTCACGGCGAGGCTGATTGGGATTGACCTTAATTTTGTTGAGGTCAATCTCATTGATGGAAGATGAGCCTTCCGTTTGTATATCACTAATATCAAGCAGGGCGTCGAGGCCTCTGCCCAAAGCTTTCTTCTTCATCGTTTATTTCTTTCTATTAATTCTTTCGCCAACTCCATATGGTTGCGTGCACCTTTTGAGTCAGCATCATACAGGATAGCTGGTAAACCATAGCTTGGAGCCTCACTCAGCTTCACATTTCGCTGTATCACCGTCTTGAACACCAGTTCTTGGAAATGCTTTTTCACTTCATCGTAAATCTGGTTAGCTTGACACAAACGAGAGTCGTACATGGTCAACAAAAAGCCTTCAATCTCCAAACCGGAATTCAACTTTGTCTTAATAATCTTAATGGTGTTCAGTAACTTACTGATACCCTCTAATGCAAAATACTCGGCCTGAACGGGTATAATCACTGAATCGGCCGCAGTAAGTGCATTCACTGTAATCAAGCCCAACGAAGGAGAGCAGTCAATCAAAATGTAGTCGAACTCATCTTTTAGTGGAGAGAGCACCTTCTTCATGATTCGTTCGCGTCCCTTCATGTTCAGCATCTCAATCTCTGCACCTACCAGGTTGATGTGAGAAGGGATAACTTTCAAAGAGTCTAATTCTGTATCTTGTATGGCGGTACGCACATCTGCGTTGTCAATCAAACATTCGTAGATGGAGCAATCGATTTGCTTGATGTCGATACCCAGTCCCGACGAAGCATTGGCCTGTGGGTCAGCATCCACCACCAGTACTTTCTTTTCCAGAGTGGCCAGTGATGCTGCCAGGTTAATGGTGGTTGTGGTTTTGCCCACACCTCCTTTTTGATTAGCTAAAGCAATTATTTTCCCCATAATCTTAGCAATTAATTCTGCAAATATAGGTAAAATATCCCACATAACGATTAAATCGGTGTTAATTCCTTAAAATTTTATAATATGTTGGCAAAAAAGAATGTTTATGCTTACCTTTGCAACCGAATTTATAAGTGAAGAAATATGGAGAACAACAAACCGCTTATCTTAATTTCAAATGATGATGGCGTAATTTCAAAAGGTATTAGTGCATTGATTCGTTTCCTGCGTCCCTTGGGTGACATCGTGGTCATGGCTCCCGATGCTCCTCGCTCTGGTGTAGGCTGTGGCGTTTCCATCCATGAGCCTGTACTGTATCAGATGGTACGCAAGGATGTGGGGCTTTCTGTATATAAATGCTCAGGAACCCCCGTAGATTGCATCAAATTGTCTTTCTATACAGTGCTCGACCGTCAGCCCGATATAATTATTGGCGGTATCAATCATGGTGATAATTCTTCGGTGAATGTTCATTATTCAGGCACAATGGGCGCCGTAATAGAGGGGGCTATTCGTGGTATTCCATCGGTGGCTTTCTCACTTTGTGACCACGATGCTGATGCTGACTTTGAACCAGCTGGTCCTTTTGTGCGCGATATGGTGGAGAAAATTTTGGAGCGTGGATTGCCTGCCCATACCTGTCTGAATGTAAATTTCCCCAAGGTGAAAGATCTTAAAGGTGTACGTATCTGCGAACAAACAAAGGGCATTTGGGTGAATGAGTGGGAGAGTTTCGCTCACAGAGGTGACTCACAGTTCTTTTGGATGGCTGGAGAGTACCAGAATAATGATCCTGAGAACGAAAATAATGACCAGTGGGCATTGAACAATGGCTATGTGGCAATTACACCTATCCAAGTGGATATGACTGCCCGTGAACTGATGAGTGAGTTGAAGAACTGGTTCTGATATGAAATATTACCTGATAGTTGGCGAAGCATCGGGTGACCTGCATGCATCTCACCTGATGTCGGCTCTTCAGGAGGCCGATTCACAAGCTCAGTTCCGTTTTTATGGTGGTGACCTGATGGCTGCTGTGGGGGGCACATTGGTAAAGCATTACCGTGAGTTGGCATATATGGGATTTATTCCTGTGTTGCTGCATTTGAAGACAATTTTTGCCAATATGCGTTTTTGCAAACGCGACATCGTGGAGTGGCAACCTGATGTGCTTATACTCGTCGATTATCCTGGTTTCAATTTAGATATTGCCAAATATATCCATAGTAATACGCATATACCTGTGTATTACTATATTTCACCTAAGATTTGGGCATGGAAGGAATACCGTATCAAGAATATCAAACGTGATGTGGATGAATTGTTTTCCATCTTGCCTTTCGAGGTGGATTTCTTTGAAAGGAAGCATCATTATCCTATTCATTATGTGGGCAATCCTTCGTTCGACGAAGTGATGGCTTACGAAGCTGCACACCCCCGCGATTTCTCTACCTTTGTGGCAAATAACGGACTGACAGATCAACCGATTATTGCGCTGTTGGCAGGAAGTCGTAAGCAAGAAATAAAGGACAATTTGCCTCAGATGATTGAGGCTGCAAAGGAATTCCCTGATTATCAGTTGGTGCTGGCAGGTGCTCCTGGTATAGATCCTTTGTACTATCAGTCATTCTTACATGGAGCTAATGTAAAGGTGCTGTTCAATCAGACTTACCCTTTACTACAACATGCTGAGGCCGCGTTGGTTACTTCAGGTACCGCCACCTTAGAAACGGCATTGTTCCGAGTACCACAGGTGGTGTGTTATTATTTAAGCTTTGGTAAGATTGTGAGCTTCCTGAAGAAAATGGTGCTATCGGTAAAGTACATCTCTTTAGTGAATCTCATTGCCAGCAAGGAAGTGGTTCAAGAATTGGTGGCCGATCGTATGACGGTGGAAAATGTCCGAGCCGAATTATCAAAGCTTCTGACTGACAAAGTTTATCGTCAACAGATGTTGGATGGCTATACTGAGATTGCCCATAGGTTAGGGAATCCAGGGGCACCTCGCAAAGCGGCAGAAATCATCGTTCAAAAGCTAAACAGATAACAAATAAAGATATACCGTAGCTGCTGGTATTGCCATTAAAGCACTATCAAAACGGTCGAGCATACCGCCGTGTCCAGGCAGTATATGTCCAGAATCTTTGATACCCAACTGACGTTTGAACAGTGATTCCGTTAAATCACCCCACGTGCCAAATACTACAATGGTCAGTGCCAATCCTATCCACTCCCATATGTTGAGGATAGGGAAGAAATGTGCCAAGACCACTGCGGCAATGATAGCTACCACTGTTCCGCCAATGCTGCCTTCCCAAGACTTCTTAGGAGAAATCCTCTCAAATAACCTATGCTTGCCAAAAAGAGTTCCAATACAATAGGCACCAGTGTCACTCATCCACAAAAAGATAAAAATAGAGAGTGGCAATACCGGATTATAGGTAACTTCTGATGAAGTAAAGTCGTTTTGGAATGAAATGACATTCAGCAAAGCGAAAGGTAAGGCGACATACACCTGACTAAGCATAGTATGTGCCCAGTTGCCAATGGGATTCTCTCGCTTGAGATATAATTCTGATATCATCATGTAAAGTAATAGCAAGAGGTAGGGTAGGAAAACGCTGGCAAGTGCCATGTTAGTGCAATAGCCCATGAATGCCATAAACAGGTAGCCGGCACCAAGTGCAGTAATGTAGATATTCACATGCGAGTCGGTGTGTACATTGATGAGCTGGCCATATTCAATAACGGTCATTGCACTAATTATCAGGAACAACACACCGAATGAGAGTGGGTTAAATAAAATGCAACCCACCAGCACTGCTACAAATAGGACACCTGTTAACGCTCTTGTTATAAAGTTCTTCATGACTCTTGCTCTCCTTTATTGGCAGCTTCTTCTGCAGCTTGTTCACCTCTTTTCTTAGCTTCCTCCTCAGCCTGCTTCAGTTCGTTGGAAATCTTGTTGGCAGAGAAAATCTCTTCTGAGCGTGATGCCCATGGACGAGGACCAAAGATTTCTTCTACGTCTTCGGCAAAGATTACCTCACGTTCTACCAGTCGTTGTGCCAACTGATTGTGCTTCTCCTTGTTTTCTTTTAAGATGCGTTTAGCTCGCTCATATTGCTCATTCACCATACGTTTCACCTCAGTGTCAATCAGTTCAGCTGTATGTTCACTATAAGGTTTATTAAAGCCAAACTCATCACCAGCATTGTAGTAGCACAGGTTAGGCAGTTCGTCACTCATACCCATATAAGCAATCATGCCGTATGCCTGTTTGGTTACTCGCTCCAGGTCGTTCATGGCACCCGATGAAATCCTGCCGATAAACAAATCCTCAGCTGCTCGTCCACCTAAAGTGGCACACATCTCATCGAGCATTTGTTCTTTCGTTGTAATTTGTCTCTCTTCTGGCAGATACCATGCTGCCCCCAAGGCTCTGCCTCGTGGCACGATGGTTACCTTAATCAATGGGTTTGCATATTCCAACAACCAAGAGATAGACGCATGTCCTGCTTCATGGATGGCAATGGATTTGCGTTCCTCTTCAGTGGTAATCTTATTCTTCTTTTCCAAACCGCCAATGATACGATCTACAGCGTCTAAGAAATCTTGTTTGGTCACCGCTTTTTTGCCATGTCGAGCTGCGATGAGGGCAGCTTCATTACAAACGTTGGCAATGTCGGCACCCGAGAAACCTGGTGTCTGACGAGCCAGCAAGTCAATGTCAAGTGATTGATCCACCTTAATAGGACGAAGGTGAACACCAAATATCTCCTTGCGTTCGTTCAGGTCTGGTAAATCTACATGTATCTGACGGTCAAAGCGTCCAGCTCGCAATAGGGCCTGGTCAAGCACATCCACACGGTTGGTAGCTGCCAGGATAATAATACCACTGTTGGATCCGAAACCGTCCATCTCAGTCAATAACTGGTTCAATGTGCTTTCACGCTCGTCATTGCCCCCCATCGCCGCACGGCTTGAACGGGCACGGCCCACAGCATCAATTTCGTCGATGAACACAATACAAGGGGTCTTTTCTTTAGCCTGACGGAAAAGATCGCGCACACGTGATGCACCTACACCCACAAACATCTCCACCAAGTCGGAGCCTGCCAATGAGAAAAATGGTACATCAGCCTCACCTGCTACAGCCTTGGCAAGCAATGTCTTACCAGTTCCAGGAGGGCCTACCAGAAGAGCACCCTTAGGGATCTTACCTCCCAGGTCAGTGTATTTCTTGGGATCTTTCAGGAATTCCACAATCTCCTCTACCTCTTGCTTTGCTTCAGCCAAGCCAGCCACATCCTTGAAAGTGACTTTTTCTTTGGAGTCTTTCTCGAATAGCTGTGCCTTCGACTTGCCCACATTGAAGATGCCACCACCTAAGCCGCCAGCTCCCCCTGACATGCGTCGTGAGAGGTAGATCATAAAGGCAATGAAGAACACCAGTGGCAGGATTTGCCACATAATGGCCCAGAAATAATTCTGGCGTTTCTTATATTGGATGGTGCCATCGAAATGCGATTGCTGCATCTCGGAATCGATAAACTCGCCCAAACTATGTCGTGAAGGTGCTTCAGTAATCACGAAAGGCTTCTTTCCCACCTTGTTAGAGTCTTGCTTAAATACTTGTTGCACATGCTGTTGCTTGATGTATGCCTCCACCGTATTGTCATCGTATCCAATCACACGGTTTACGTATCCATTGCGAACAAACTGCTGGAACTCACCATAGGTGACTTCGCGCTGTGTGCTGCTATCATCATTGAAGAACATCAGTCCTAACAACAACATACCTATCAGAAGGTAGAGGATATTCAGGTTGAACCTGAGGGTGATTGGTTTCTGTTCCTTCTTATCACCCTTTTTCTCGTTCTGCCTTTTCTGCTCTTGAGGCTGTTCTGGATTCTGTTCTTTTTTCTTATTGTCGTTATTTTCGCTCATTGTTCTAATTCTTTTAATCTAAATCAGGAATGTTCGTCAGTTTAGCATCGGCCCACAGGTGTTCCAAGTTATAAAACTCCCTGGCTTCGGGCAGGAATACATGAACCATCACATTGGCATAGTCCATAGCTATCCAAGTAGCGTTTCTCTGTCCATCGATGCCTACAGGCTTTACATGGCTCCTCTTGATGGTGAAATCCTCGATGGAGTCAGCTATAGCAGACACCTGCATGGGTGAGTTACCTTGGCAAACCACAAAATACTGGCAGATGGTGTCGTCAATATCTGTGAGGTCAGCTATCACTATCTGCTTGCCTTTTTTCTCTTGTATTCCTTCTGTAATGTCTAATAAAAGTTTTTTCGTATCGTCCATTCTTAATCTTATGGGTTGTTTAATGATGCAAAGATAGTTGTATTTCTCTGATAAACCACCTAAAAATGGCATAGACTTTCAAAAAAAGTCGTTTTTTTTGATTTTTTTTCAAAAGATTGTTTGTATTTCAGCAAAAGTTCGTATCTTTGCAACCGCAAAACAGAAATGTTGGGGCATTGGAGTATGGTGTAATGGTAACACTACAGATTCTGGTCCTGTCATTCCAGGTTCGAATCCTGGTACTCCAACCAAGAAGCCGCTGGTCAATTACCAACGGCTTCTTTTCTATATATAGCCAATGGCTTCCCTTTCTTATAACTATATAACGAGAAGGGGAACTTCTCAGTCCCCTCCCTCTCAAATATCCATATTAAAAACATTTTTTTTATTCAGCTTTCTCTTCGTCCTTCTGGAAACTATCGTCAATCTGGCGAATCTTCTCTTTGGCCACCTCGATTTCAGCCTTCAGCTTATCCATCTTCTTGTTCAGTTCAGTCAGCAGGCTGTTACCGCTTTTAGAAGTAGCATTCAGGAAGCCCAAGTTGTTTTCATAGGTATGTAATTCATTGAGCAGGTTCTCGTAATTGCGTACCAACTTCTCGCGTTCACGATAAGCAGCCTGTATGCCAGTTTCCTGAACTTTGCCTACAGCAGCACGGAACTTGCTTACTTTCTTTGCCATGCTCAGGTTGAATGTCTTGTACAGTTTATCTACCAACGCACGATACTGTTCGTAAACCTTGTCTTTTTCTTTGAATGGCACATGACCAATCTCATTCCACTCAGCCATCAGCGCATGAATCTTTTGGTTGTTCTCATCGCTCTCCACCTGTTCCTTCAGTTCCTGAAGTTGTGCAATGATTCCCTTCTTGCGTTTCAGGTTTTCACTCTCAATAGAACGCTGAGAAGAAGTGGCAGCACCCTTCTGCTCGAAGAAATAGTCGCAAGCAGCAATGAAACGTTTCCAAAGCGTGTCAGAATAGCGTTTAGCCACAGGGCCGATGTTCTTCCATTCTTTCTGAAGCTTCACCAGTTCTTCTGTTGTCTCCTTCCATTCCTTACTGTTCTTCAGCGCCTCCACACGTTCCACCAAAGCACGCTTCTTTTCCAGGTTCTCGTTCATGCGAGCCTTAGCCTGCTTGAAATAGTCGCTCTTCTTCTGGAAGAACTCATCGCAAGCCTTACGGAAACGCTCGAATATCTTTACATTCAGCTTCTGTGGAGCATAGCCTATGGTTTTCCACTTGTTCTGCAGGGCAATCACTTCCTGAGTTTTTTTCTCCCAAGCTTGGAAGCCAGTCAACTTCTGGTAGTCAATGCCTTCTACAATCTCGCAGATAACAGTCTTCTTATCCAAATTTTCTTGTTCTACCTTCTTCTGCTCCTCAAAATACTGCTGGTGTTTCTTGTTCAGCAGGGTAGAGGCGGCTTTGAAGCGAGCCCATATCTCATCACGCAACTCCTTAGCCACAGGGCCAGTGTCGCGATATTCCTGGTGCAATTTTTGCAGGTGATGGAATGCAGCCACCACATCCTCTTCTTCAGCCAGTTTCTCAGCGGCTTCGCAGAGGCGAGTCTTAATCTCCAGATTCTTTTTGAAGTCGTATTCACGGAACTCGTTGTTCAGCTTCAGCAGGTCATAGAATTTCTCCACATAAAGCTGATAATTTTTCCACAATTCGTTAGTCTTATTCTGTGGAACCAACGTCACATCATGCCACTGTTGCTGCAACTTCTTGAACTCGTTGTAGTTCTTATTGGGGTCTTCTGGTGATTCGATGAGTTCCTTGAGCTCTTCGATAATGGCCAGCTTCACCTGATAGTTCTTCTCGCGCAGCTTCTCCTCCTCGGCATTCAGCTGATTTCTTTTCTCTTTGACAATGGTCATCACTTGTTTAAACTCATCTTCTTCTGCATCGGGTGCTGGCACAAAGTCCTCCTCGTTGCCACCACCTTCAATGAAGGCCCGTTTGGCAGCTTCCACCTCGGCGTTGTGCAGCCTGTAGAAATTCTGTTTCAAGGTGTCGATCACTGTCTTAGACGCTTGTTCCACGTCTTCGGCAATCTCTTTCATCTTGGCCAGAATCTCTGGCTTGGTTAACTTACGTGCAGATTCATCCCCGGCAGCTGCTTCGAGGGTTTCCTGAACCTCTTCAACCACCTCTTCTGGTGCTGTTAGTTCCTGAGCTGCTGGCTCTGGAGCTTCCACCGTTTGCTTTACATCTTCTAATCCTTCTTCCATTTTTGGCAGATTAGTGTCCTGAGTGTCCGTCATTGTCAATAGATATTTAAGTTTGCGGTAACCCGCTTTCTACGTTATCAAGCTACAAATTAATGAATAAAAAAAGAGATTTCATATTTTTTTGCATCTTTTTTTTATTCTTAGTGTTATTTTTTGCCCAAAATCGCTTTTAAGAAGGGTGTTTTAACATAAAATCGGCCTCTTTTTCATGTTAATGCCACCGTAATGACCATATAAATCAGCATACCCATGATGTCACTAATAATAGTGATGAAGGGACCTGTTGCGATAGCTGGGTCAATTTTCAGCTTATCGAAGGTCATTGGCACGATAGTTCCAAAGATAGAGGCGAACATCACAACAGCAAACAGACTCAAGCTCACCGAATAGGTGATGGTGGCTGTTCCTCCATAAACGATGAAATTGTAAATATAGACCAGCATAGAGATGATGGTGGCATTGATGGAAGCCACCACAGCCTCCTTGCCGATGTGCTTGACCATGTCTTTCGACTCCAGCGAGCTGTTGGCGAGACCTTGCACAACGATAGCTGATGATTGGGTACCTACGTTACCACCCGTACCACCCACCAGCGGAATGAACAATGCCATCTCGGGATGAGCTGCAAAGGTGGAATCGAAATTACCCAATATCATAGAGTTGCCGATACCACCCAAAATACCAATCAACAACCAAGGCATGCGGGCACGGGTTTGCTGAAATACACTATCGTCGGTCTCGATATCCTGCGAGATACCAGATGCCAACTGATAGTCACGTTCGCTATGCTCACGCACCTGATCCATCACGTCATCGACAGTGATTTGTCCCACCAGCCTGCCGATACTATCCACCACAGGTAGCGCCACCAAGTCGTATTTCTCAATTGCCTGAACCACTTCATCCAAAGGCGTATCAACTCGCACAGAAACAGGGTCGCGATGCATCACATGTTTCACTTTTGAGACGGAGGGAGATGAAATCATCTTCTTCAAAGGGAAAGTGCCCAGCAATCGCTCGTCGTCATCCACCACATATACATAGTAGATTTCGTCCATCTGCTCGGCCTGCATACGCATCTCCTTGAGGCACTCGGGCATACTCCAGTTCTCGTTAACAATCACCATCTCAGTGCCCATGATACCACCGGCAGTATCTTCGTCGTACTTCAACAGATCCACGATGTCGCCTGCCTGCTCAATGTCGCCCATGTGGCTCAGCACCTCTTCCTGTTTTTCCTCGTCGAGGTCACGAATCAGGTCAACCGCATCATCCGTGTCCATATTGTCCACGAAGCGCTTGGCGATGATTTCAGGATCCAACCCTTCCAGCAGTTCGTTACGTTCGTCGTCATCCATCTCAGAGAGCACATCGGCAGCTTTCTCGTTATCGAGCAACTGATAGATGTAGCGAGCCTCTTCCAGGTTCAGCTCCTTACACAGCTCGGCTATGTCGGCCGGGTGCATGTTCCAGATGATGGTCCTCACATTCTCACCGTCCTTGTGCGCAATCAATTCTTTCACGTTGTCAACATACTTCTCATCGATTTCCATAACGTTCAGTTTTCAGGGTTAACATATTCTTTTACTCTGTTCGTCAGGCTGATGAACTCTGCCACGCTCAGTTGTTCTGGGCGACGGTTGAAAAGCTCGTCAGTCAGTAAGGGGCAATCAGGTCCCACGATGGGCTTGATTGAGTTACGCAGGGTCTTCCTTCGCTGGTTGAAGGTGGTCTTCACCACCTGCTTGAACAAGGTTTCATCACATCCCAGCTCCTGGGTGTCATTGCGAGTCATCCGAATCACGGCACTCTTCACTTTAGGAGGAGGGTTGAACACATGTTCATGTACGGTAAACAGATACTCCACGCTATACCAAGCCTGCATCAGTACGCTCAAGATGCCGTAAGTCTTACTGCCTGGTCCTGCCGCCATTCGCTCAGCCACCTCCTTCTGTATCATGCCTGTGCAGCAGGGAATGAGGTTCTTGTTGTCCAGCATCTTGAAGAATATCTGCGATGAGATGTTATAGGGATAGTTGCCTGTCAGCACAAAGGGTTGTCCGCCAAACACCTGCTGCAGGTCCATCTTCAGGAAATCGCCCTCTATGATGTTGCCCTCCAGCGTGGGGAAGTTGGCATGCAGGTAGGCAATGGACTCTCTGTCGAGCTCCACCACCTTCAGCGACCTTTCCTTCTGCAACAGGAATTGCGTCAGCACACCCATGCCTGGACCTACCTCCAATACGGGAAGGGTAGGGCATGCATCTATCGTATCGGCAATGTCCTTGGCAATGCCCAGATCGGTCAGGAAATGCTGTCCCAAAAACTTTTTAGGTCTAACCTGTCTCATCTCAAAATTAATTCATATCTTTGCAAACTGCAAAAATAAACATTTTAATTAAAAAAGATGAACAAAAGGCTGAAAAAATCACTCAAAGCCCTCTTACCAATCGTTTTGGGAGTCTTTGTGCTGTATTTTGTCTATCGTGACTACGATTTTTCACGCTTAGGCGAAGTGCTGGCACACCAAGTCGCTTGGGATTGGATGGCATTGTCTCTGCTCTTTGGCGTATTGAGCCACGTGTTTCGTGGCTTGCGTTGGAAGCAGACGCTTCAGCCTTTGGGTGAGCATCCCAAGAGTGCCAACTGCATCAATGCCATCTTCGTTTCATACGCTGCCAACCTTATTATTCCCCGAATGGGCGAGCTTACCCGTTGTGGGGTGTTGTACAAGACGGATGGTGTCAACTTCAGCAAAGCTTTGGGCACAGTAGTCACTGAGCGCATCATCGATGGCGTTTGCATCCTGCTCATTACTGCTTTCACCTTCTTGCTTCAGATGTCCGTCTTTATGCGGTTCTTCAGCGAGACAGGTACCAAAATACCATCGTTTGCTCATTTGGTGGCCTCTCCTTGGTTCTATGTGAGCCTGTTTTGTGTGATTGGGGTATGTGTACTCCTCTATTATATAATAAAGGTGTTCGGTTTGCCCAGAAAAGTGCGTGCTCTGTTGTTGGGCATCTGGAAGGGCATACTTTCCGTGCGTCAGGTAGATAATCCTCCCTTGTTTGTGGGCTACACCATATTAATATGGTTATCCTACCTCCTGCATTTCTATTTTACCTTCTTCTGCTTCGACTTTTCAGCCGATTTAGGTCTTTTGGCAGGCTTGGTTATGTTCGTAGGAGGCACCTTTGCTGTGATAGTGCCCACACCTAATGGTGCAGGACCTTGGCACTTTGCTGTTATCACCATGATGATGCTCTATGGTGTTAGCAATGCTGATGCAGCTACTTTCGCTCTCATAGTTCATGCCATCCAAACCCTCTTGGTGATTATTTTAGGCATCTGGGGATGGCTCTTTGGGAATTTGTGATAAAGTCACATAATAGCTCCGAGCGGATGCTTCATTTAGTCGGAGTAAGCGATCCTTCCTCCCGAAGTAAACGAGCCTTCCTCCCGAAGTAAGCGGGCTTTCCTTCCGAAGTAAACGGGCCTTCCTCCCGAAGCGGGCATTTGCTTCAACTAATTGCCCCGATTGCTTGAAGCAAATGGCTCGATTGCTTGAAGCAATTGAACCCATAGACTTATGCCATCTTAGGGAAGCAATGTATCTTAGTCACGAAGGAATGAGAACGGTGCTCAAAGGCGATGAGGACGGAGTTCAAGGCAAGCGAGAACGGTGCTCAAAAGCTAACAAGAATAGGGTAATTAGTCCTCTTTCGGTTGAATAAATCCAATAGGCTTCCGTTCTTTCTTAATTGGCTCTTTAGCTTGCAGTTCCGCCAATGCCAAGCTGATGGCGTCCAATTGGGCACGAGTATCCTCATTGATATCGTTTTGGTCAGCAAGTATTTCGTTTACCTCAGTTCTAACGGCCTCTATTTCCTTGCGAAGTTCAATATAGGTGGCTGCGATTGGAAGTTCAGACAATTGTTGATAAGTCACGAAAGCTCGCATGATTTTGCGATTAGTCTGAATAGCAGTTTCTGAACGTAATACGCTACTCAGCATAGCTGTTCCAAGCATTGTGAAAGCATAAGGCATATATTGAGATGCTTTCCTTGTGCTTCGTTTAAGGTCACAATGTGACCTTAAACACTCTTCTTTTGTGAGTTGAAACATAAAATTTTCAGGAAAACGTTCCTTATTACGTTTCACTGCCTGATTTAGACTACGTGAGTGCCAAATCATTCAGGCAGATTATCTAAATCCGCCTGAATGGAGCTTGGAAATTATCAATTCCCAACCACATCTCTTCTCTATGTGCGATAGTAGTGCTTATTCTGGGATTGCCTGGATTTGGCTTGCATATTGCTTCCATCCATTAGCTGCCTTATAAGCATTTACAGAGGCTGCTGGGACATAGATGGTACCAGGCACATTAGTTAATGCATAATTACCCAATGAAGGAGGATTTGTTGCCATGCATGTGATGCTGGTCAGGTTGCTGCAATTATAAAAAGCATAATATCCAATTGATGTCACACCCTCGGGTATCTCAACGTTGGTCAAGCTGCTGCAATTCTTAAAAGCAGATCCTTCAATGGATTTCACTCCCTTTGGTATCACAATGCTAATTAAACTGCTGCAACCAGAAAAAGCAGAACTACCAATTGACGTTACTCCCTCAGGTATCTCAATGCTGTTCAGGCTGCTACAACCAGCAAAAGCATAATATCCAATGGATTTCATCACCTCTGGTATTATGATGCTATTTAAACTGCTGCATTCATAAAATGCATAATTACCAATGGATGTCACCCCCTCTTGAATCACTAAGCTAGTCAGACTGCTGCAATACTCAAAAGCATATTCACCAATAGACGTCACTCCTTCTGGTATCACTATGCTATTCAAATTACAACCAGAAAAAGCATAATCTCCAATGGATGATACAAGAATAGGTAACTCTATATTGCTCAAACTGCTGCAACCACTAAAAGCATAAACACCAATGGATCTCACGCTCAAGGGTATTTCGATCTTAGTCAAGCTACTGCAATATCTAAAAGATTCTTTACCAATGGATGTTACACCCATAGGTATTAATATATTGATCAGGCTGTTGCAACCAGAAAAAGCAGAATTACCAATTGATGTCACACCCTCGGGAATCTCAATGCTTGTCAGGCTGCTGCAACCAGAAAAAGCAGAATTACCAATTGATGTCACACCCTCAGGTATCACAATGCTTGTCAGGCTGCTGCAACCAGAAAAAGCAGAATTACCAATTGATGTCACACCCTCTGGTATCTCTATGTTGGTCAGGTTGTAGCAACTAAAAAAGCAATAACTATCAATGGATGTTAAACCATCGAGAATCGTGACGCTTTTCAGGCTGGTGCAACCATAAAAGCTAATTGAAGTCACACCTTCGGGTATTTCAACACTGGTCAGGCTGCTGCAACCATAAAAACTAATTGATGTTACTCCCTTGGGTATATCAACACTAGTAAGGCTGCTGCAACCATCTAAACTAATGGATGTTACGCCCTTTGGAATCGTGATACTGGTTAAGTTGAAGCAACCATTCAGAAAATTAATTGTTTCTATTCCTTTAGGAATCGTAAAGCAGGTTAGGCTGCAGCAATTCTCAAAAGCAGATCCACCAATTAATGTCACGCCCTCAGGTATCACAATACTGGTCAGGCCGCTGCAATTATAAAAAGCATAATCATAAATAGATGTCACCTCCTCGGGTAACACTATGCTGAACAGGCTGCTGCATTCATAAAAAGCATAATATCCAATAGATGTCACCCCCTCGGGTAACACTATGCTAGTCAGGCTACTGCAATTCTGAAACGCATAATTTCCAATGGATATTAATCCCGAAAAATATTTGAACTCTGGAAATTTTTTAATATTAGTACTTTTAAAAATTTCGCTTATGTCAGTTACAGCTGCAGCTTCTTTATAACTCAGTTCTTCATCATTATTCGCATCAAAATTCAATACACAAAGAGCTTTTACAATAGGATCTTCAAAGACAATTATTTCATCGGACGAGGTTCCCTCACCCGATTCTTGCGAATTATCTTTCTCAAAAGACTGTTCTATTATATACTGTTTTCCTGCTTCCAAATCATGACCTGTAAGTGTTTTTGAATAATAGGAAGAACCATACAATGATAATTTGAGACTTCCTTGAGACAAATCAACAGGTAAAACCATCATATAAGCATTTAAAATAGAAAGATCAGATGATAAATCAATTTTGTCTAATTTAAGTGTTATATGGTCTTTTGTTTCAACAGCTTTTAGTACGGGTTCATTGCCAGAGATATCCAACTCGGCTTTAGTGACAAATACCTTCTCTGTGGAGGTCAAAGTCAGTGAGGTATAAGTACCTGCTTTGGGAACAGTAAGTTGGAACACCATCAAAGCTCCGAGGTGCTTGAACTGGAAGTTCAGATAACCTGAGCTATTGGTGGTTACGCCACTTGTAGCTTGATAATCATATTGACCTAAATGTGCAGTATTACCATTAGCCGTTTGCTTCTGACCCGTAAAATCCACCTGAATAGTCTTGTTGGTGTAATAACTGTTATTGGCACTATAAGGATAATAAGCCGCATAAGTACTATTTGATTTCAAAGCCCATCCTCCGCCATCGAAAGTGGCTTGGTTGCTGGCTGTGCCTGCCTCTATGGGAAACTCCACCTGTCCACCCACATTCGGGAAGATACCAATGGTGTCATTAGATGCCCAAGTAACCTTTACGCCACCATCAGTAGCAGAATAAGCCGTACGCGTTTCAGCTCCAGCAGATTCAAAATCGGATAGTGTCACACTGATGCCCTTCACTACTTCACCCTTGTAAGAAGCCACAGACTCATTGTCCACAAACTCTTTATCATCACTACTGCAAGCAGTTAAGCCGGCAGTCATCAAGATAGTCAGAACCATCAAGCTGTAAAATCTGAAAGCTTTCATATCATAAACCTTTACTTTGTTCACATTATTTACCGCAAATATAGTGTGTTTTGGTAAAAAATAAAAAGAAAAAGCCTTTTTTGTTGCAATTTTAAAGCGATTAAGCTTTTTGACAAGACCCAACAACTCAAAATCGGTGTTCTCTTTTTATTCAAAAAGAGTGAGAAAACGTGGCGTGATGTTAAAATATTAAGACTGATGTGCTGATTTTCGAATATAATGCTTACCTTTGCAGCTGATAAAATGATTATGTGTATGATTGGAGTAATTCTTGCCGCCGGAATGGCCAAAAGGTTGCGACCCCTGACTGATGAACGTCCCAAGTGTTTGCTGACAGTTGGCGAGCGCACCCTGTTGCAGCGAACGGTGGATGCCATTATCACTGCGGGCATCAATGAGCTCGTGGTGGTTACTGGCTACAGACAGCAGATGATCCGTGATTTCCTGACGGCTCATTATCCTGCTGTCACCATTCATTTCATCGATAACCCTGACTATGCACACAATAATAACATCTTCTCTCTTTGGCTGACAAGACCTTATACCGAGGGCAAGGATTTCCTGTTGTTGGATAGTGACATACTCTTTGATCCTGCCATCATTCCTGCTGTACTGAAGCAGGAGGGTAGTGCGTTGGCTCTGAATCGTCATGAACTGGGCGAAGAGGAAATCAAGGTGATTGTGGATAAGGAGAACCGTGTGCAGAAAATCAGTAAGGTATGCTCAATCGAACAGGCGATAGGCGAGAGCGTGGGCATCGAGAAGATGACCGCCGACTATAGTACTGCGTTGTTTATAGAGTTGGAAAAGATGATTGAAGGCGAAGGGCTGATAGATGTGTTCTATGAGAAGGCTTTCGAAAGACTCATTCCGCAAGGACATACCTTCAAAATTGTTGATACTACGGATTTCTTCTCCATTGAGCTTGATACCGTAGAGGATTTTGAAAATGCTAAAAAGCTGATACCAGCTAACCTATATTGATTAAAATTTTGTAGTAATGAACTTTTTAGATAGAAACGAATTTAATTTCGAACCCAGCCAGAAGGTGGTTGATGCCATTAAGAACTTCGACCCGAAGACACTTTGCTTTTATACTCGTATCTATGACGAGGGGAAGAAAAGCGTGATTTCCGTAAGGCTGAGCGAAATCTACCATGTGCCAGAGGAGCAAATCATTTTGGGTTATGGTGGTGAGGATATCTTGAAGAACGCTATTCACTATTTTCTCATGGTGGGTGATAATAAGACCATCTTGATACCTGAGTTTTCATGGTGGTATTATAATCGCGTGGCCAGTGAGTGTGGTGGCGACTTCGTGATGTATCCCCTACATGAAACGGAAGATACCTTTGCCTATGACGTGGAAGAGGTGATTGAATATACAAACCGTGTGCATCCGAGGATGCTGCTTTTGGCTTCTCCCAATAATCCAACGGGTAATGGATTGACCCCTCCTGAGATAGGTCACATTATGGAGAATATCCCTGAAGATACAATGGTGCTGATTGATGAGGCTTATGCCAGCTTTATTTCTACAGACACCGATTATATCGCACCATTGGTGAACAAGTATAATAACCTGATTATCTCAAGAACTCTTTCTAAGTTTTATGGATTGCCAGGTTTGCGTGTGGGCTTCGGCTTCATGGGCAAGGGGCACGATCAGTTCTTGAGTTATGTGAACAAGTATTTGGGGTATAACCGTTTCTCTGAAGCTGTGGCTTTGGCCGCTCTGGATAGCGATGAGCATTATCGTCAGGTGGCTGATGATATGGAGTGGGGACGCCAGTTGTATAAACGAGAGCTTGACAACCTGCCAGGCTTCAAGGTGTATAAGTCGGTGGCAAACTTCATCCTCATCAAGTATCCAGTGGAAATCAAGGAGGAACTGAAGAAGGCATTGTCTTTACAAGAATATAAGATAAAGTTTATGGCGGATAAGGGTTTGGAATCTTGTCTGCGTATTACTTTAGGACGAAAGGAACAGACGCAGGTGGTGTGTGACACTATCAAGCAGGTGTTTCTCAACAAATAAATAGATGACAGAGAATAAGAAAGATAAAGAAGGCTACTTGGCTTCTTTGAAATCGGTGGAAACGGAGGATTGGCTGGATTTCCATGTGGTGCGTCCGTTCTGTTACCATTTGGCAAGGTTCTTTGCCAAGTTCGGTATTCATCCAAACACAGTGACTATCTGGTCGATTATCATCGGTGCAGGTAGTTGTGTGTTTTTTGCCCACGGCAGTTTCTATTATGAAGGTGCATTGGGCTTCATACTTAACTTGATAGCGATCTTCTTGCTTTGTTGGGCAGATATTTTCGATTGTACTGATGGGCAGTTGGCCCGTCTGACAGGACAGAAGAGCCGTTTGGGACGCATTCTCGATGGTGCTGCAGGTTTTGTGTGGTATATCTTCATTTATGTGGCCATCGCCTATCGTTTTTACTTGCATCACGATTTGGAATTTGGTTGGTTAGGTATTGATAATACGCCTGAAAATACCATGATAGCCACTGGCGTTGTGGTGTTGTTGGGATTGATTTCCGGCTTTGTTTGTATGGGTGGTCAAACCCGACTCGCGGATTATTACATTCAGGTTCATCTGTTCTTCCTCAAAGGGGAGAAAGGTAGTGAGCTTGATAATTCCGCCAAGCAGAAGGAGATATATGACCAGACGCCTTGGAAAGGAAACTGGGTATGGAAGGCTTTCCTGAACTCGTATGTGGATTATACCCGCAAGCAGGAGAAGGTGACCCCTCAGTTCCAGCGTATGATGGCGCTGATTAAGGAGAAATATGGTGATGTGGCTCAGATGCCGGCTAATTTGCGTCAGGAATTTCATGATGAATCGCTGGCTTTGATGAAGTGGAATGGCTTGCTGACTTTCAACTTCCGCTCTGCCATTTTCTTCTTGGCATGCCTGTTAGATGTGCCTGTCATGAATTTCTTGTTTGAGATTGTGGCAATGTCTCTTTTGGCTTGGTACATCAATCATCGTCATGAGTCTTTTAGTCGTGCAGTAGCACAGAAACTCTAAATAGCTATGAAGTGGACGAGGCATAGACTGAATAACTTGTTTTTCATCATCGGTGTGGCAGCTGTAGTGGTGATGATGCTGACGTTCGACGTTAGTTTCATCGAATTGTGGCAGCACCTGACGAGGGCAGGCTATTGGTTGATTCCTATCGTCGGAGTTTGGATTATCATTTATGGCATGAATGCCTTTGCTTGGCGGTGTATTATCAAGAGTAATAAGCATCCTGAGGAGAAAGTAGGCTTCTGGCGTATCTATCAGTTGACGATTGTGGGTTATGCCTTGAATTATGCTACACCCGTAGGTGGATTGGGTGGCGAACCTTACCGCATTATGGAATTGTCAAAGCATATCAATAAGGAGAGTGCTACTTCATCTGTCATTTTGTACGCTATGATGCACTTCTTGGCACATTTCTTCCTGTGGTTCTCATCCATTTTCATTTATTTGGTTCTGGCTGCTGTAGGCGACTTGCCTTTTTCCATTCCTGTGGGTGTGTTGCTGGGCTTGATTGCCGTATTCTGTATGGTGGCGTTCTATGTGCTGGGTAAGGGCTATCAGAAAGGCTTGGTGGTGAAACTTATCCGTTGGGTGGGTAAGATTCCAGGCTTGAAAGGATGGAGCTCTCGGTTTCTGACTAAGAATGATGAGTTGTTACATAATATCGATGAACAGATTATCTCGCTGCATCATCGTGATAAGAAAGCTTTCTATTCTAGTCTTACCTTGGAATATTTCTCGCGCATTGTGCAGAGTTTTGAGATTTTCTTCATGCTGTTGCTTTTTGGCGTAGATTGTGGGGGCGGTTTCTCTGGCTTGGCGCTCACGTTCCTGCATTCTATCTTGATTCTTTCTTTTACTACACTATTTGCCAATATGATTGGTTTCTTGCCCATGCAGCTGGGTGTACAGGAGGGTGGATTTGTACTTTCCATCGCTGCTTTGGGTCTTTCTGCTGCATTGGGAATCTTTGTGAGCATCATTTGCCGAGTGAGGGAAATTATCTGGATTTTGATAGGCCTTTTGCTGATGAGAATCGAGAAATAGCCCCTCTTATCGCGCGTATTATAGATAAGGTATCAATTTTTTTGAAAAATTTTCCCGGAATTATTTGGTAAGAATTTAAAAAGTGTGTACCTTTGCATCCGCTTTCCGAGAGGGGAGCTTATTTGGAGAGTTCTATGAATGATTGATGGACAGAGGACAGGCAGCGTCCGGCACCGTTCATTTTTATGGTGTCGGGTTGGTCTGAAGATAAGGTTTGTACATATTACAGTTTATGTGAACCGTCAAGTTTCAATTTGATTTGAATACGGTGCATCCTGACGATTGAAGCAGATATTCCCCTTTTTGGGGTTATCAGAGATATTTTTTTACAATGAAGAGTTTGATCCTGGCTCAGGATGAACGCTAGCTACAGGCTTAACACATGCAAGTCGCGGGGCAGCGCATGGGGCAGCAATGTCCCTGGCGGCGACCGGCGGATGGGTGAGTAACGCGTATCCAACCTGGCCCTATCTCGGGCACAGCCCCTCGAAAGAGGGATTAATTCCCGATGTTCCCACGGGTCCGCATGTTCCCGTGGGCAAAGGCATTTTGTCGGATAGGGATGGGGATGCGTTCCATTAGGCAGCCGGCGGGGTAACGGCCCACCGGGCCTTCGATGGATAGGGGTTCTGAGAGGAAGGCCCCCC
>JAFXVZ010000011.1 GCA_017534535.1 Bacteroidaceae bacterium
CCCCAACAGGTGCTGTTGGTGCGCTTGACAGAATTGCCTCTTAATGACTTGCGTGATCGTATAGAAAAAGAACTGGAGGATAATCCTTATTTGCAAGGCGAGCATTCAGGACAATCTGATGACTCTGGCAACTCTGATAGTTCTGATTATTCACAAGATTCAGACGCTTTAGAGAATCCAAATACTCACGAGACATCTGACTCCTTCGATGATGAAGATGACGGAATTCCTCGTGAGCCCCGCGACAGTAACGAGGAACGCCGGAGTTATGAACTTGGCGACAATTCCGAATCCTTTTATGATCATCTTGTGGGACAGTTGGGTGAGTATGACCTTACCGACCATGAACGAGAGGTGATGACGTATCTTATCGGTTCACTAGCCGATGACGGACTTCTTCGTGTACCCTTGCAACAAATAGCTGACGAACTCGACATTTATCAAAACATACAGACTAGCGAGGCAGAACTGGAGCATTTGCTTACCAATGTTCTGCAACAAATGGAACCAGTGGGTGTGGGGGGGCGTAACCTTAAGGAATGTCTTACTTTGCAGGCTCAGAAAAATTATCGTGGAAAGACGCGTGAGCAACTGATAACTCTTTTCCAGCAGTATTGGGATGACTTCATTCACTTGCGTTGGCAAAGAATACAGCGAGCCTTGAAACTTGATGACGTGGAACTCGACCATCTAAAACACCGTATTAAGCGCCTGAACCCTCGTCCAGGTGGAAGCATTGGTGGAGACCATAGTGATAACCACACCATAACACCAGATTTTATCGTTGAAACCGATGAAAATGGCGAGATTCGTGTGACCCTAAATGAAGGTGAACTGCCAACTCTTACTATTAGTCCTGATGCCGAGGAGGAGTTAAATATGCCAGCTACGACCAAGAACGAACGGGAGGCATTGAGTTATCTTCGTCGCCAAGTGGGAGGAGCACGGATGTTTGTTGATGCTATTAAACAGCGTCGTGACACGATGGAGCGTACCATGAAAGCTATTGCCCAGCTGCAACGCCCCTTCTTCCTTGAAGGCGATGAAACATTGTTGCGTCCCATGAAGTTAGAGGATGTGGCTAAGAAGACAGGGCAGGATATAAGTACTGTCAGCAGGGTCTCGAACAGCAAGTATGTCGAGACGGTTCATGGCATCTATCCCCTACGTTGGTTCTTTACGTCGGGAACGACACATAACGGTGACGAGGTTACGGTGCGTAAGATATTACAAACCCTTCGAGAAATAGTGGAGGCTGAGGACAAGCGTCATCCGTTGAGTGATGAACAGTTGGTGAAAATATTGCGTGAACGAGGCTATGATGTGGCTCGCCGTACGGTGGCAAAATACCGTACACAACTGGGTATTCCAGAAAGCAGGATGAGAAAAGGGACGTAAAGATGGACAAACAGTTGAAAGCCCGGGAGCGTGCTACCATTAACGTGATAGCGAAGGCATTGTCTGATGTCTTCCGTCCTTCTTATTTCCCATTGCTGGGCTTCGTGCTGTTGTTCCTGTTCACCTACCTTTCCCTACTTTCCTGGCAGTTGAAGCTGCTTTTGTTGGCTTTGGTTTATGTCATGACCCTTTTCCTTCCGGCAGTGGGCATCTACGTCTATCGCTACATCCATAAGTACACACCTCAGGACTTGCAGTTGCGCCACAATCGTCTTGTGCCTTACGTTCTGCATATCGTATGTTACTGCTTGCTCCTTTATTTTCTCAACAACATCCATGCCCCTTCGTTTGTTAGCGGCATCATTGTTATCAGCCTGTTGGTACAGTGTGCTTGCACCATCATCAACTTTTGGTGGAAAATCAGCATCCATTCGGCAGGTATGGGAGCCATCATAGGTGCATTGGTTAGTTATTCCTATATTTTCCACTTTAATCCCGTGTGGTGGCTTTGTCTGGCTTTGTTGTTCAGCGGGTTGGTCAACAGCAGTCGCATGCTCTTGCGTCAGCATACACTATGGCAGGTGTTGGGAGGAACCCTTGTGGGATTTGTATGTGGACTTGTAGGATTGTTTGTGTAATATCAGAATATAAATAATTTGAATTTAATATGGTTCCAAAGGTAAGTATTATTATGGGTAGCACCAGCGACCTGCCTGTGATGGAGAAGGCTGCTCGTGTGCTTGATGAAATGGAGATTCCTTTTGAGATGAATGCTTTGTCGGCTCATCGTACACCACAAGAGGTAGAGGAGTTTGCCTGTGATGCCGAAGGTCGTGGCTTGCGTGTCATCATAGCTGGAGCAGGCATGGCTGCCGCTTTGCCAGGTGTAATTGCTGCCAACACTACGTTGCCTGTCATTGGCGTTCCCATTAAGGGTATGCTCGACGGGTTGGATGCCTTGCTCAGCATTGTGCAGATGCCTCCTGGCATTCCTGTTGCTACGGTTGGTGTCAATGGCGCCCAGAATGCCGCCTTATTGGCTGTTGAAATGCTGGCCCTTAGCGATAAGGACTTGGCAGAAAAGCTGAAGGCTTACAAGCAGGGATTGAAAGAGAAGATTGTGAAGGCCAATGCTGAACTGGCAGAGGTGAAATATAAGTTTAAGGTAAACTAATGCAAAGAAGAATAACCCATGAGGTGAAGGTCGGTAATATCGGCATCGGCGGAGACAATCCCGTTCGAGTTCAGTCGATGTGCACCACCTCCACGATGGACACAGAAGGCTGCGTACGTCAGATATTGGCAATTGCAAGGGCTGGAGGTGAACTGGTCAGGCTTACCACCCAAGGTGTGCGTGAGGCAGAAAACCTCAAGGAGATACGCCGACGCGTTCGTGAGGAGGG
>JAFXVZ010000012.1 GCA_017534535.1 Bacteroidaceae bacterium
AACTCAAAGATGATTAGTAGTCAAGTTTTGCAAAATATTGCACATACATACAATTTTTGTGGTTTGCAAAAGTTAAATACGTTAAAAATTCATCTTTTCTTAAACCCATAGAATCTATGTAATCACTTTTCTACCATTTAACATGCAAGTTGTTGATATAAAATGACTTGCAAATACTAGTTCTATATCTTTTCTATCACTCAATACTCATGCTACTCATCCAGCATAGTAAACGATTAAGTTTAATATAGTTTCTACCGTTTCTGGACAGATAGATTTCATTCTCAGAGCCTCCTTTAAAAAGACAACTTACTTATAATATCTTGGAGTGACGTAATGAATTTGTCCGATGGCGTCGGACTTTTTCCAAACAAGATACCATATAATGATTCTTCCTCTTAAATTCTTATGGAAAGATAAAACAATCTAATATATGAAACGGGATGTGGAATGTATGAAATGAGACCAGATTCTTGGTTTTGTATCGGGTTGTCATTCTTCATCATCACATCATAAAAAAAACGATGCTAAAGTTCAAACTGAACAATAGCACCGTTTTCAATTAGGTTTTGCAAGCACTCAATCACCTACTCCATATTGTGAAGAAGCAAATGATAAAGAATATTTATACGTATTTTGGTGATTCGCCATATTGATTTGCCCCTCTATCAGAGTCTTTACAAAACCACACTAATAAGAGAATAGTACCTACAAGAGGTATTAAAGACCAGAAAAAGTTCCAACCGCTCTTATTGATGTCATGAAGACGCCTTACTAATACCGCCAAATGAGGAATAATAAGTCCTAATGAAGCAACTACATAGAAAAGACCATAAGGTAAAGACCCTATATTCGTCCCCAATACACTATCAAGGATGATAGCTACAACTGATACAATCAAATTGAAGACCACGAACCACCAATATTCAGAGCGTCTTGATCGGCCACTGAATGTTGCATACTTGTTTAAAACACTACTAACAGCCTGGCCGAATGACAACATCGGCTTCTGTTGTACATAACCATCATTGTAACTCATAATACCTAATCTTTAAATTGTTAAACCTATAATTTATCTCTAATTATTGTTTTTTTTAATGAATCAACCAAACTTCTTCATGGTAATCAGCTAAAGTTCAATCTGAACAATAGCACCGTTTTCAATTAGGTTTTGCAAGCAATCAATTACTCCATATTCGAAAAGCAAATGCATGGAATACCAATTTCTACAAATGCCATATACATTCCCGTTTTTTGACCTCGACTTTATTATTTGTTATCGTCCCTGCTTTTTTACTTCCTTTTCTATAATCTTATGCCTTGTTAAATAAACAATTATTATTGCAAAGATATGAATAATATGAATTACTCCAAAGAAATACTTGGTTTTTTATAAAAAAAACACCACACAATCTTCGCAGACCATGTGGTGGGAATGATGATGATTAATCGCAAATATGAAGATTATTCCAGCAGGAAGAGGATTTTGCGACGGTTATTCTCAGGACGGACCGCAAAGTGAATCCAGTACTTGATGCCTCGACGCTCCAAGATGAGTTCATCGGAATCTTTCTTGTTCTCATCAGACATATCCAGCAGGATGGTGAGGTAGCGGATGGCTTGCTCCACACCGGCACAGCGGATATCTACGGCACAACCCCTAAGGTGATTCGATGTAGGACTGGGATTTTTGCCAGCCTTTTTCATAGCTTCACTTACCAGCAAGGAACGATATCCATGGTTGATGATGATGCCTTCTACATTTTCAGAGGTATCGTAATCTTCCAGAAAATGAAGTACATAGAGCATATTGTAGCGGAAACGAAGCTCTTCTAACCAGTCCTCACAAATGGTAATCAGGTTCGTAATGGCTTCCAATGGAGGCTCATTGTCACCAGGCTTCCCATAATCGGTATGTGTCAGTTCTTCAAGCGAAAAGTGCACGGAAAGTTTCTGTTTTCTGTCAATCATAATAATAATAATGAAAAATACAAATGGCACAATGGCACGATGGCACGAATCTAAAACATAGCAGATGCAATCTTACGGTAGAGGTTTTTGGGCTTGGTATTGCCCCTCCTTTCACTGGTCTTGTCGATTAAACGGTCGGATCGCAATCGCTTAATCTTGGAACGTGCAGCACCCTCAGACGCCAGATTGAAGCACCTCATCACATCTTCTGTGGTGAACTGTTCAGGCAAGCGGTTGAAGGCTTCAACCGTATGCAGCCTGCGTTGCTTGTTGACTGCAGCATCCTTCAACTTGTTATCGAAGTACATCTCCGCCATCGCTCCGAAATAGTGCTTCTGACAAGCATACTGGATGTTGACAATCAACTCTGCCAATTGCCAGTCGATGTCATCCGTCTCAAACTCACCGCACCAGAACTCGCCATCCTGATGCAATTCATTCCAATGGCGCATGATGACAAAGGGTGATGCATAGTTTAAGCCGTGATAGGCACAGCGTTTGAGGAGCATCTCATCGGCTTTACTCTCGTTCTCTTGGGCATCAGCCATTCGTCTTGCTGTCCAATCATAGAGTTCATCCACCAGCTTCTGAACTGACAATTCGCCTTTGGTCTTGTCCAACTTGAATGCCCAATCCTTCAGACGATTGTCGCTTTCATAGTCAATCAGCCTTTCGCGAGTCATCATCTCAAAGTTGGTACTTGGCAGAGGGATGCAAGTCAAGCGAGTGGCCAAGCCGGAGCCGAAATTAGTATCATTCACTTTCTTCTTTAAAGCGATGGGCGTTCCCGTATAGACAAAGTTCCAAGTCACATAGAAATCCTGCATGATGCTGTCCACATTGGAGTAAGCCTGCCCATCCTCTTCATTGTGGAAGGCTTTCAACTCGAGACTCATCTTGTCTATCCATGAGCCACCTTTTTGGATAGATAAGGTGTTATCAAGCTCGGTGTCGAATGTCAGCATGTGGAGTTGCATAGGTTGGCCATCCACCTCTTCCACCGCATTCACCATATCTTGGATGAACTGAGCATTACTGGTTCTTGCAGGGTGAATCCTCACCACCACCTTCGGCTTCTTGGGTTTCTCCTTGTTGGCTCCTTTCGTTTTCATCAGTTCTCGGTAGGCATTGATGGCATCCCTGCCTATCTTGTCTGCAGCAAAAACAGGAGCCATCAGGAGTTTGTAAAGTCTGGTGGCGAATGATTTACCACTGGCAGGGTCACCGATGATGATGGCAGAACTGTTCAACCTGCGAGGTTCTTCAGGTCTGTGATAGAAGCGATAGGTGCATCGAGTCATGAGTGTCATCATGAATGCCCCTGCCACAAACAAGGCTGCCGTAAACTGGTTCTTCTTCAAGCCTTTGCATACATCCTTTAATATGGGGTAATGTTCGGATAAGGCTTCGATTTGCTCACCCCAATACCAGAGTTTGCTGTCGATGGCATCGTCCTCACGTTGACGGTTGACCGTTGACTCCGTCCTATTTTGTCGCGACTCGGCATAGCCGATGCAAGCATCGCTCTGCCCTCGCTGCTCCAAAAAGTGACTATTGACCATTGACAATTGACGATTATCGCCAATACCCAATGCATCGAGAACAGCTTTCAGTTCCTTGGTTTTGCCCTTGGGTTGGTCTTTGGTGGCAGAGGCGATGATGCTCTGCATTTCGGTTTCTTCCAAGCCCAGGTTGGGTAGTATTTCCAACAATAGCTGTTGGTTGTTGTCGCAGATGCTACGCAAGTGTACGGCCAAGCGATGCAGACCTGTATTGCGTTCACCCTCCTGTGGCGCACCCCCTTGCTGCTTCCACCATTCATCAATGATGGCAGCGTAAGGAACACCCTTGAAGGAACGTTGACGATTGACAATTGACTCCGTCCTATTTTGTCGCGACTCGGCTAAATTGATGCAAGCATCTTTAGCACTCGCTGCTCCAAAATGTGACGATTGACGATGGACAATTGACTCCGTCCTGTTTTGTGACGATTGGCCGTTATCCTCTGCGGGTGGAGTACAACCCCTTTCAAGGGGAGGAGCTATTTGACCGCCTCTATCCGCATGGCAATGGTCAATGGTCAATGGTAAATGGTCAATGGAAGCGGAGCTGTGCCCATCCCTATACTGATCATTGTATTTCTCAGCGAATTTTTGATTTTCATAAGTAAATAATTCCTTGTTAATGAATAAGATATCTTCTTCCTTGCAGACGAAGCTCATGCGAGAGGCATCCTTGCAGCTCTCATCTACAGTCAACCCCAGCAATTCAGCCATACGATGCTGATTGTCTATCAGGTTGCCCCAAAGCACATTCGCCTTGAACACAATCTTCAGGCCCTTGCCGGAAGGGGTTACATACACCAATAGAATACATGAGCGTAAATCATTGTCAATGGTCAGTCGTCCATTGTCAATTTGAGCCCAAAGTTCTTTGGGCGAATCAACATGGTCGATGTCCATCACCACCAAGCCTGTCAGCCTTGTGGCTGATTGTTTCCTCCAAGCCCCCGAAACACCCTTCTTAGAGGTGGTCTCATCGAACATGGCTTGGAAGATAAAGGCAGGCAGTTTTCGTTTCAGGGCAGCGTCGCCCGACTGACGGAATCCGTCAATCAGGTCGTTGCTCCTCTTGTCTCTCACCAGCTGATAGAACACCTGTTCATCCACTGGCTCCGTTGGATTAAATAAGTTTTTCTGGTAGCAAAACATTGTCTTTAATTATTTATTAATCTTTCTTTTCTTTGCCTTGACGCAAAGAAAAGAAGCAAAAGAAAAGTCAAGGGCTGGATGCTCCGAGGCTAAAAAAACTTCGCTTATGGCTAAGCGGTAATAACTCGCTCCGCTCTACAGATTACCGCTTTTAACGCCCTAAACTCGTTTTTTCTAAACGCCTCTCCACATAGGCCCTTAACCTTGCGGACTGAATAATGACTTTTCGGAGCAGCGAGGGCAGAGCCAAGCTTGCTTGAGCTATGCCGAGTCGCGACGAAAATTGCGGGTAAGCGAAAAGAGAACCAAGCTTGCTTAGGTTATCTTGAGCGAGAGCAATTTATCCAAATTGATGCGAAGCATAATAATGAACAATTATCCATCCGGATGGTAAAGCCGACATCATCGGAGCAGCGTTTAGAAAATGAAGGGAATTTGACGTAAAGCAAAAAAATCTGTAGAGCGAAGCGAGTTATTTTTTTGTAGTCAAAACCCTTCATTTTTAGCTGCGCAGGTGCAGTCGGCACTCTTTCTCTTTGGTTTTTTCTCTTTCTGGTGATAGAAAGAGAAAGAACAAACTCTGCGGGCAGAGAGAGAAGAAAGGACTCTGTTCTCAGAAAGAGAAAGAACAAAAAGGGGTTAAGGGATTTCCCTTAGAATCAATTCCTCTAAAGCGAATTCCAGCTCGCGACTCATCGCCTTGCTGACCTGCACCACTCCTATAGCCTTATCCACAGAGTTGTAGAACTTGTAGCGTTCTGCACTCTCCTTCAGCCAGCCATGTTCCAAGCGGCATATAACCTTGTCGCGATTGCGTTTCCTCGTTGAACGCTTCCATCCTGTGAAAACCAGCTTGCCGGTTTCCTTGTCCCTTTGCAGTGATCCTGCCACATACTTGCCTGTCTGCAGGCGATCCAGCGTTTCCGCCGAGACTTCAATGAACTTCTTCATAAACAATGAACAATGAATAATTAATAATGAACTTTTTAGAGCAGCGAGGGCAGAGCGATGCTTGCATCGGCTATGCCGAGTCGCGATAAAATTGCGAGTAAGCGAAAAGAGAACCAAGCTTGCTTGGGTTATCTTGAGCGAGAGCAATTTATCCAAAATTGATGCAAAGCATAATAATGAACTATTTTACCTTTATTCTACTGATTCTTAGATCAATCCATTGCTTAGCCATTGTCCATAGATTGCAACAGAACAGGGCTTCCACAACCAGATTCATCTTCTTGCAAATCCGCACGCCATCGTCCCCTATCACCTTGTGCAGGCACGAGGCGCAACAGCGGCGGATAGGCACTTTAAACCTGTTGAATGCCATCTTCTCCATCGTTCAACAGGTGCTTTTTGCCAAACTTGATGATGTTGTACAACAAGTGCTCTGCGAAGAACAGTTCCGGCATATCGGCCTCGATGGCATCGCACAGCACCTTGAAATGTTGCTCCGGCAGGATGCTCTTGAAGTGCATGCGGTGGCCAGTCATCACGAAGACCAACAGGGCATAGCACATGGCAGCTCTGTCCAGGGGATGGTAGCCATGCAACACCTTGTCCAGTCGCTTACGGTTGGCATTCGTGAGCCACAGCTTCAGGAGCTTCAGCATCATCATCTCTGGCAGCTTCATCTCCCAGTCGGACACTTCCTGCAAGTTACCACTCTTCTCTGCCCAAGGCATCAGCCACTCCATCATCTTCTCGATGTAATACTCATCCGTCTTCTCGTCGGCACCCGTCTCTTCACGTACCACTTCCTCTTCCTCGTCCAGGTCATCCTCGTCGTCCTCATCGTCCTCGTTCTCGGGTTCGTCGGTTTCACACTCTTCGTAGGCGTATGCCCCGATACCGTTCACCATAGCCATGTCCTGCTCCTCGGAAGACAACGCCATTTCCACTTTCCTAAATTCTTTTTCCATTTCAAAACACATATAAAAATTACACCAGAGAAATCCGTCGTGGAAATCTCTGGTGCAAATATTCTGAATTTATTGGCTATGTTCGTGAATTTATCCAAATAAACTCAGACCGCACAAATAGCATTCATTGAGGCGTTTACTGAGTTTATCTGAATTTATTACAATAAACTCAGATAAACTCAGAGTACTTGACGCCTCAAATACTTCTCAAATTCAAGCATCATCAGCTTATAATCGTGGTCTTTGGGCTTACTGCTCAGGCTGCTTCTAATCGAATTATCCTTATCATAAAACTTCTTGAAAGCAAAAACTATGTCCGTTGCCTGCATACATTGCTGGTTGATGATGTGCATGTTGATGGTCTGGCCGATGAAATAGCCCACCTTATTAATCTGCACATTATAAATATTGCCTTCCAGGAAGTGCATCAAGTACTCTCTTTCCTTTGCTTCAAATTCGTCCAAAGCGTTGCAGAAAGCTTCTGCATTGAGGTAGAAAACGTATGAACTCTGGTATCCCCTTGGCTTCTTCCTGATGGTCTTATTGTTGTGTTTTGCAGCATCACGCATGATGTACTTCAGTCTTACTATAAAGGTTTCCTGTTTAGGCTGTACATAGTCGGTTGGCTTTGTTTTGACTTCATCCTGTTGATTATCAGAAGATAAATGTGAAACGAACTGTTCATCTTCCTGTAAGATATTTTGCAAGAACTCTTTCAGTTTCATCTTGTCTTGGTCGATGATAATGGTATTGTTTTGTTCGTGGTGGGTAGCTCCACCCATATAGTTCTGCAGGAATGGATTGCCGTTTTCGCCCACCTTGAAAAGCTTGGTAATAATCAATTCTATCAATTCTTCCCATGTTTCAGGCTTAATCAGTTCTTTGACAGCTTCTTTAGGGTAGCAGGTTTTCAGATAGTCGTCATGAAATGCACATCGCCAGTTGATCTCCATCTCTTGCTCGATTTGCTGAGCTAATTCAACAAACTTGTAGGTGAGGGGATGCTGGCACAACAGGTTGGAAAGCAGTTCCTTATGCTTGCTGGTCTGTTCATTTCCATCTTCCAAGACACTAAGTATGAATAGCATCGTGTTGAACACCAGGAAGATGCTCATATCAACCTCTTCTGCAGAACGCTGATTGTCATCAAAACTGGAATAGCGTTGCCTCAGTTGATAAGTGAGGATGTCCAAGGCTTCTTTGGCGCGAGCATTGCTGATGAATAAACGCAGTGAACTCACCGCCTCGTCCCAAATCTCTGGAGGGGATAGGTTCTCACCATCACTCAGAAAACTATTAAGTATCCTGTAAACCACATAAGACATATTGTCTGTCAACATGATAAGGGAGTTTTCGGCTATCTTTGAATAATCCATTCGTTTCATAATTCAATTATCTTAATTATATTAGGTTTCTAAAAAAAGTGTTCAATTTTTAACAGGGATACCGAAAACGCCTGGCTCATTGCCATAGATGCTAATAGGTTTCGCAAAGTTAAACAAAGTTTTGGTTTTATACAAGTGATGGGACATAATAGTATGTGTGTTGTAAAACAAATCTGGATTAACAGCTTAAAAAGATTCGTACCATCGTACCATCGTACCATTTGTTTTTCAAATTTACTTTCAAGTGTCCCCAAAAAGGGAGAAATCCCTCTTATATATTTATATTAATATTATTAGTATATATTAATAATATTAATATAAATATATAAGTCATTTATGACATGATGCTGCGAATATTCATTTTCCAAAATGGCACGATGGTACGGTGGCACGTTTCCCAAAGTCATCCTTATGAACTACTATTAGCAGGACGGAAAATCATCTACTCGGAAAGGATGGCTCATTTTGTCGGACAAGACTGGCAGTTTAGTTGGAGCGGATGAAAATTCAAATTTTAACATTTCAAAAAAAGTCGAAAAATATTTTTGCCATTTTGTGAAACATATCAAAATTTTTATTATCTTTGCACAACAATTGCAGTCATGAGATCTCACTACATTAACCCATTTGTCTAACTTAAAAACTTACAGAGTATGTCAACACAGAAAATTGCGCTGGGCATCAACCTGCGCAAGAACAAGAGCAACATCGCCAGTGCCAATGGCAAGTACTTCCCTGAAGTGGATGTCCAGAAAACCCTCAGCCTGCGTGGCTTCGCTCAGCACATGATTGATCATGGTAGCCTGTATGGCCGCGACGTGCTGGAGGCTGTTTTAATCAAGATTACACAGTGTCTGCCCGAACTGGTGAGCCAGGGCGTACCCGTGCAGTTGGGTAACCTCGGTACCTTCTACCCCACTGCCGAGGTGAAGAAGGGGGCAGCCGTGGCGAGCATTGCCGAGATGGAGGGCTTGAACCCCAACGACATCGTGCAGGGCATCCACATCCGCTTCCTGCCCGATTCATCGAAATTGGATAACCTGTGCGGTCCTGCGTTCAAGGAGGCCTGCTCGCTGGAACTCCGCAACATCGTGGATACGCAGGAGGTTGTCATCAACGGCAAGACGCGCAAGGTGCAGACCTTGAAACCTATTGCTACGGCGGTGGCTGAAATCCGCTCAGGTAACGTTACCCCTACCCCTGGTGGCAATGGTGGCTCAACCGGTGGTAACACTGGTGGCGGCGGCGATAATGGCGGCAACGGAGATGGAGACCTGGATATCTAACGATTGACAATTGACTCCGTCCTATTTTGTCGCGACTCGGCATAGCTGATGCAAGCATCACTCTGCCCTCGCTGCTCCAAAAAGTGACAATTGACGATTGACCGTTGACCGTTGAACGTTGAACGTTGACCATTGACAATTAGATAAATCGCTTACGCTCGGGATAGCTCAAGCAAGCTTGGCTCTGCCCCTCGCTGCTCCGAAAAGTCATTGTTCCATCTGGATAGAAAAGCCGACATCATCGGAGCAGCGTTAATAAAATGAAGGGAATTTGACGTTAAGCAAAAAATCTGTAGAGCGAAGCGAGTTATTTTTTGTAGGCAAAACCCTTCATTTTTAGCTGCGGAGGTGCAGTCGGCAGTCTCTCTCTTGCTTCTTCTCTCTCTGCGGGCAGAGAGAGAAGAAAGAACTCTGGTGACAGAAAGAGAAAGAACAAGTATAATTATTCATTATTCATTATTCATTTGAGCTATGAAAAACAAGGAACTTTGGAAAGCGGTGATACAATTCACCATATCAATACTGACAGCAGCATTGACCGCCATGGGGACAACCAGTTGTATGGGTCATGGTCCCATCTACTTCTAACGAACAGAAGCCTCTGCATGAGATTGCAGAGGCTTTTTCTTCCCCATTTACACCTTTTTTTGAGGTTGTTTACGAAGCAAATCTACACTTTTTTTTGAGATTTCTTGCAAGAGTTTTGCCAAAAGAAATGGCAAAGTTGAGATAAAAAAAACCAGGCCTTGTTGTCTCAACAAAGCCTGGCCTACAACACAAACACAAAATAAAACACGACAAAACTACTATTCAATTTCCTGTTAATGCAATTAAAAAAAATGCATCGGTATGAGCGGACTATATTCTCATACTGTCCACCTCAATCAGGTAATGTGCTCCAAAATTAAGCTTTTTTATTTAATAAAAAAAATTTTAAAGCAATTTTTTTACAAAGAATGTCAAAAAACATTATTGTATGCCCTTTTCACGCAGTTTTACCTGCCAATTCCAGGCAGAACGGAGCGTATCTTCGATACTTTCCTGCGCCTTCCAGCCCAGCACCTCGTTTGCCTTCTTGGGGTCTGCCCAAACCTTCACAATATCACCTGCACGACGACCTGTAATGCGATAATTAAGTTTTACACCCGTACTCTCCTCGAACGCATGTACTAGCTCGAGCACAGAGAGTCCCCTACCCGTTCCGATGTTGAACACCTCCACTGGTTCGAGCTGCTTCTTCTGCAGGATGCGACCGATGGCATGCACATGCGCCTTCGCCAGATCCACCACGTTGATGTAGTCGCGAATGCAGGAACCATCTGGGGTATCATAGTCGTCGCCAAATACGCTGAGCTGTTCACGGATGCCCATAGCGGTCTGTGTGATGAATGGCACCAGGTTCTGAGGCACACCGTTAGGCAATTCGCCAATCAGGCCACTGGGATGTGCACCAATGGGGTTGAAATAGCGGAGCAATATGGAGGTGATGGGTGAACCCGACTTGACCGTGTCGCGTATGATCTGCTCGCAAATCTGCTTGGTCTGTCCGTAGGGCGACTCAGCCTGCTTGATGGGTGCATCCTCAGTAACAGGCAGTACGTCTGGCTGTCCATAGACGGTGCAAGAGGATGAGAACACAATGCCCTGCACATCGAACAGTGGCATGAGGTCCAGCAGGTTAATGAGCGAGTTGAGGTTATTGCGGTAATACTTCAAGGGTTTCTCAACCGACTCACCCACTGCCTTGCTGGCAGCAAAGTGGATGATGGCCTTGATGTCCGGCTGCTTCTGGAACACCATCTTGAGGGCTGTATAGTCCAGACAGTCGATGTCATAAAAAGCAGGACGAATGCCGGTAATCTGCTCGATGTTATCTACCACATCAGCCTTTGAGTTTGAGAGATTGTCAACAATGACTACCTCATAACCAGCGTTCTGCAGTTCCACTACCGTGTGGGAGCCAATGAAGCCTGTGCCTCCCGTTACCAAAATCTTTTCTTTCATGATTTCATTGTTTTTCAATTTATGTTGCAAAGATAGTATTTTATTTTTGGTTTTCCCGCTTTTTTTCCTTATCTTTACCATGTTATTTTGACGTAGAATTTGCAGCTTATATATATAAATTAGGTGTAGTAACATGGAATTACTGATTTACAAGGCATCGGCAGGGTCAGGCAAGACCTTCACCCTGGCGGTGGAATACATCAAACGGCTCATCATCAACCCGGCAGCCTATCGCCATATCTTGGCGGTGACCTTCACGAACAAGGCCACCACTGAGATGAAGGAGCGCATCCTGCAACAGCTGTGGGGCATCTGGCAAGGTGAAGCTGACTCAGAGTCATATCTACAGGCACTGACTCAGCGATTAAAGGCTGAAGGAAAGGCGTTTGTCCAAGCAGAGATACAACAGCGCGCTGGCATTGCTTTGAAGCGTATCCTGCACGACTACAATCGTTTTCAGGTAACCACTATCGACTCTTTCTTCCAGATGGTGACACGTAACCTGGCCCGTGAGTTGGGCATCGGTTCGAACCTGAACATTGAGTTGGACACTGCTGCGGTGCTTGATAAGGCGGTGGATCACATGATTGCCCGTCTGGATGAGCACTCTGAGGAACTGGCATGGATATTGAGCTACATCGATGCCAAGATTGATGATGCCTCACGATGGCAGGTGGATGACGAACTGAAATCATTCGGTCGCCATATCTTCAACGAGGGTTTTGTGGAGAAGAGCAAGCACCTGCATACGCAATTGCGTGATAAACAGGTGATACAACGTTATCAGCAACAACTCAGGAAGTTGAAGCAACAGGCGATAGACGGACTGGCTTCGTTCCCCAAACGTTTTGTCACAACCATGAACACCCACGGCATCTATGACACCGACTTGAAGTATGGCTCTACTGTGACGGGCTATTTTGATAAACTGAATAAAGAAAAGTTCGATGACGACAAGATGCCTGGAAAACGTATGGAGGAACGAATGACGGATGCAGATTGCTGGGTGAATGCCAAGTCGAAACAGAAAGCGCTTGTCGTCCAGGTGGTACAGGATGAGCTAATGCCCCTACTCAATGAAGCAGAGCAGTATCGCCTGCAGGCTGTAGCAGTGACTCGTAGCTGCGACATGGCCACACGTTATCTCTATCAACTACAGCTTATCAATGCCATCCGCGAGGAGGTGACAGAGGAGAACCACGAACAGAACCGTTTTCTATTGGCAGATACGAACCAACTGTTGGGGAACCTCATCAGCGACAGTGACTCGGCATTTGTGTTCGAGAAGATTGGTGCCAACATTACGCACATTATGATAGATGAGTTTCAAGACACCAGCAGGATGCAATGGAACAACTTCAAACCTCTGGTGGAAGAGGGCTTGGCACAAGGCTCAGACAGCTTGATTGTGGGCGACGTGAAGCAAAGCATCTACCGTTGGCGTAATGGAGACTGGAATATCCTGAATGACATGCGTGAGCAACAGACTCCCAACAGGATACGCATAGAACCGCTGACTAACAATTTCCGTAGTGAGGTACGCATCATCAGCTTCAACAACCAGTTGTTCAAGCAGATAGTGAAGGAGATGAATCAGCAATACCACGAGGAATTGGGTACTGACTGTCTGCCTCTGCTCAACGCCTATGGGGATGTGGAGCAACAATCACAGAAGTCCAAGATTGAGGGCTATGTCAAGGTGCAATTTGTGGGCAAGGACGAGGATGATGTCAACTATGAACAAGGCACCATACAGGCATTGGGCGAGGAAGTGAAGCGTCTGCAAGAGGCGGGCATCCCCTTGAGCAGTATGGTGATACTGCTGCGCAGCAAGCGGAACATAGGGAAAATAGCCACATATTTCGACAGGGAGTTGAACATTCCCATCGTATCTAATGAGGCATTCCGTTTGGATGCATCATCAGCTATACAAATCATAATCAATGCCTTGCGATGCCTGACTGACCCAAACGACCAGATTGCCCTGGCAGCGCTGAAAGTGGATTATCAATTACTGGTGCAGCAACGTGACGACATCTGCCAGCATGAGCTACTTACCTCACCTGCTGCAGAAATGTTGCCAGCAGACTTCATTGCAAGACAAGGTGAACTGCAACAGATGCCACTTTATGAATTGGTGGAGGAACTGTTCAGCATCTTCAACCTGCAACGCATAGAACAGCAGGATGCTTACTTGTTTAAATTCTACGATGTGGTGGGTGAATACCTACAGGATCACTCGTCAGAACTGACGGCTTTCCTGCAGTATTGGGATGAGAAGCTTTGTCAGCAGACAATACCAAGCGGTGAAATCAACGGCTTACACATCATGACTGTACATGCTGCCAAGGGACTGGAGTTCCATACGGTGTTGGTACCATTCTGCGACTGGACCCTGACGATGGAGCCCAACATGGAGCAGATGGTGTGGTGTTCACCTCAGGAAGGGCCTTACAACGAGTTGGATATGGTGCCTGTAAGATATAGCGAGAAGATGCTACAATCAGTGTTCAAGGATGATTTCCTGCACGAGCGTCTGCAGCTGTGGGTGGATAATCTGAACATTCTATATGTAGCACTTACGCGAGCCGAAAAGAATATGATTATTTTCAGTAATCAAGATACAAAACGACAAACGAACCATGTCAGCGGATTACTGATGAGTTGCTTGCCACAAATCGCTCCTGCGTTGGAAGCTACATGGAACGACGAGGAGGGATTGTTTGAATTTGGTAGTCTGATGGGCTATGAAGCAAAGGCACAAAAGACATCACAGAACCTCCTGGCCAGTGAGCCAAAGCCATTGGGGATAACGATGGTGAGCAGGCATCCAGATATGGAATTCAGAGAGTCTAACCGCTCAGCCGATTTCATCGCCGGCATTGACGAAGCTGAGTCGAAACAGCGCTTTATGAACCGAGGCAGTATCCTGCATACATTATTTGCCTCCATTCGTACCCAAGACGACATTGAGCCAGCCATCCATGAACTGGTAGCTGAAGGTATCGTGGGTGGTATAGTGAGTGAGGAGGAGATATGCCAGGAGGTTACTCGGGCTTTTGCCAACCCAGCCATACAACCCTGGTACGATGGCAGTTGGCAGTTGTTTAACGAGTGTGAGATTATTTGGATGGATGAAAATGGCTTACAGCAACGACGTCCAGACCGGGTGATGTTGCGAGGTGATGAGATGGTGGTGCTGGATTTCAAGTTCGGCAAGCCGAAGGAAAGTCACCGCAAACAGGTGCAGGGATATATCAACCTGCTAACGAAGATGAACTATCAGCATATCACTGGATATCTATGGTATGTAGATGAAAATCAAATTGTAAAGATATGAAGACATTCTTAGAAATAGTAGCCAAGGACTTATATCAACGGGTAGGTGCAGACCTCTCACGCACAGCAGTGGTCTTCCCCAATAAACGAGCCAGTCTGTTCTTCAGCGAGCACCTGGCACGTCAGGCACAATCACCCGTTTGGTCACCAGCCTACATCAGCATACAGGAATTATTTGCCTCCCTATCACCTTGGAAAACAGGTGACCCCATTCGACTGGTATGCGAATTATACAAGGTGTATCGGGAGGAGACGGAAAGCCAGGAAACACTGGACGACTTTTATTATTGGGGCGAGTTGCTGATTAGCGACTTCGACGATGTGGATAAGAACATGGCAGATGCCAAGCAGTTGTTTGGCAACCTGCAAGACTTGAAGGACCTGGAAGACCTAAGCTATCTCACTGAGGAGCAACAGGAGGCTATCCGTCAGTTCTTCAAGAATTTCTCCATCGAGAAAACCTCGGAACTGAAGCAACGCTTCATCAGTGTCTGGAACAGGTTGGGCACCATTTACCAGCGTTTCCGCAACCGACTGGCAGAACTGGGTATCGCATACGAAGGTATGCTTTATCGTGATGTTATCGAGCGGTTAAACGTAGCCGAACTACCCTATGAGCGTCTGGCATTTGTGGGCTTCAACGTATTGAATCAGGTGGAAACATCGTTGTTCAGACAATTGAAGGAAGCCGACAAAGCGCTGTTCTATTGGGACTATGACACCTCATATACCACAGAGCCCAGACAATCGGTTTTGCCATATATGCATGAGGCTGGTGAGTTTATCCTGAGGAATATGAAAGTATTCCCCAACGCCTTGGGTGAGGAGCATTTCCACGAGATGTCAAGTCCAAAGGAAATCAAATACATAGCATCGCCCACTGAGAATGCGCAAGCTCGCTATATTCCCCAATGGTATGACGAGTTACCGAAGGATTGCGCAGAGAAAGAGCATGCGGTGGTGCTGTGCAACGAACGATTGTTGCAGCCTGTGCTGCATGCCTTACCTGCAGAGGTAAAGCACGTGAATGTGACGATGGGCTTCCCCTTGTCGCAAACACCAGTATTCAGTTTCCTCAACGTGCTGGCAGACTTGCAAACCATAGGCTATGATGCCCAGCAAGGACATTATACTTACGAGGCTGTGCTGGCTTTCCTGAGGCATCCCTATACGAAAAGGTTGTCAGGTGCAGCTGCACGAGTGGAGCAAGAGCTGACCAGCAAGAACCGTTTCTTCCCCTACCCCTCCGAGTTGAAGGCGGATGAGTTTCTCGACAAGGCTTTCACACCCGTGATGGGCAACCAAGCGCTCTGTACCTACTTGGTTAATATGTTGTTGGAAGCCACTGCTTTGTTCCGTAATGCAACAGAAGAGGAGGAACATCATGAGATATTTACCCAGTTGTATCGTGAATCTCTATTCAAGAGTTATACGCTGGTGAACCGCTTGTTGGCACTTATCCAGCAAGGGGACTTGCAGGTAACTACAGCAACATGCAGGAAACTGCTGAACCGCATCTTGGCTGGTGCTTCCATCCCATTCCACGGAGAGCCTGCCATAGGTATGCAGGTGATGGGTGTACTGGAAACCAGAAACTTGGACTTCCGAAACCTCTTGTTGCTATCAGTGAATGAGGGACAACTGCCAAAGGCTGAGGGCGAAGCATCGTTCATTCCATACAACTTACGCAAAGCCTTTGGTCTGACCACCATCGAGCACAAAAACTCAGTGTATGCATACTACTTCTATCGTTTGATACAACGTGCTGAGACGGTAACGATGATGTATAACACTTCGACGGAAGGGTTGAACCGTGGGGAGATGTCGAGATTTATGCTGCAGCTGCTTACGGAATCACCCCACAGCATCAGCAGAGAACAATTGGAAGCTGGTCAATCGCCTGTGCAGGAACGTGATATTACCGTGGAGAAGACACCAGAAATCTGGCAGTTGTTGGTTGAGAACTACGCCAATCCGCAGCATGCAGATTGGTTTATCTCACCCTCAGCACTCAACACATACTTGAATTGTCCGCTAAGCTTCTACTATAAATATATAGCAAGAATCCGCAAGCCCGATGAGGTGTCAGCTGAGATTGACAATGCTGCCTTTGGCAGTATCTTCCACAAAGCTGCAGAGCAATTGTATCGCGATCTTACGGTTCACGGAAATGTCATCAATGGCTCTGATTTAGAGGCAATATTGAAGAACAAACCGAAGCTGCATGCTTATGTTGACAATGCTTTCAAAGAATTGTTCTTCCAAATTGACCCAACAGAAAAAGCTGCGTATAATGGCACACAGCAAATTAACCGCAGTGTGATTATCCGTTACCTGGAGAACCTGATACGCTATGACCTGCTGCATGTGCCGTTCACACTGGTAGATGTAGAGAAGGTGGTGACAGAAACATTGATGGTACCAACGGCAGACGGCACATTGCCCGTAAAGATTGGCGGAACCATCGACCGCATGGACAGTCGTGACGGGGTGTTGCGAATCATTGACTATAAAACAGGTGGCAAGCCTCCTCGTGCTTCGGATATGGATGCAGTGTTCAAGGATAAGAGACGTGACGGGCGTATCTTCCAGACATTCCTCTATGCATCGGTGATGTGTAGGCAGCAATCGCTGAAAGTATCACCTGGATTGCTGCTGATACATCGTGCTGCATCGGATGATTTCTCTACTGACATCTTCTTTAATAAAGAGAGAGTAACAGACTTTAGTATGATTGATAATGATTTTCGTGAACGACTGCAAGGTTTGTTGCAAGAACTGTTTGACCGTAATGTGGCGTTCAAGCAGAGTGAGAACCGTCCTGATGCCTGTCGTTTTTGCGACTATCGACATCTATGTAAGATAAAAAATGATTGACTATGAATAACCAATATCCTTCTTTGCTCTTGGAGAGAGCTGTAAACGAGTTTGCCAAGTTGCCAGGTGTGGGCAGTAAGACTGCCCTCCGACTGGTGTTGCATCTATTGCAACAAGATACAGCTACGGTGGAGGCATTTGGCAATGCTGTGATTGACCTGAAGCACAATGTGAAATATTGCCGTGTGTGTCATAATATCAGCGATACAGAGGTTTGTAATATATGTGCAAGTCCGAAGCGCGATACTTCAACTGTGTGTGTGGTGCAAAATATCCGTGATGTGATGGCGATTGAGGCGACGCAACAGTATCAGGGACTATATCATGTGCTGGGTGGAATCATTAGTCCGATGGATGGTGTGGGTCCCAAGAACTTGGAGATTGACAGTCTGATTAATCGTGTAGCAAGTGGTGAAGTCAAGGAGGTTATTTTTGCCCTGAGTACTACAATGGAGGGTGATACCACCAGCTTCTACATCTCCCGACGCTTGAAAGATTATCCAGTCAAGCTCAGTGTCTTAGCTCGCGGTGTCAGTGTTGGCGACGAATTGGAATATACCGATGAGATAACGCTCGGAAGGTCTATCATCAATCGTACACCCTACCAAAGCTGAGACCTGTGCTGTAAAGCATATGTATCGTTCAGGTTGAGCACTTCTTTAGCAAGTTGGAGCACAAACTCCGTCAGGCAGCCCATTGCACAGGATGCAAGCAGTGTATGCCGAACTGTCCTCAGCGCATCAACATTCCACAGGAGATGCAGCGCATCGACAAATATGTAGAAGCTCTAAAGCAAGGAACATTATAAAATTCTCTTCTAACCGGTTCGTATTTGCCAATCTTTTTAGCCAGCCTGCTTTGCAATTTGAGCAGACTGGCTAATTACTTCTGAAGCCATAGAAACAACTTCACATCACTTCGGCTTTCCTCGTCAGAATTTAAGTCTCGTTGTAAACTCAACAGTGAACGGACGAATGAATGTACCCGCCATCACATAGTTCTTATAAGGGGTGGGGTCAGTCACTAAGTCGGCAGATGCAATAGAACCACTGGCACCTTTCTGGTTGAGGATATTCACTACGCTGGCAGCAAAGCTTACATGATTGTTTAACGTGTAATCCACGCCACCGAAGGTTTCCCAGCGACCGTTGAAATAGAGGGAGTTGGTCTTGTTGATGTACTGTCTGCTGAAATAACGCGCACTAAGCCAGATGCGCCACTTATCAAAAGTATAGCTTGGCTCTATCTCAAGTTCTGTCTTTGAGAGGGCGGTGATAGTATTGCCGCTAAAGTCATGCTCCTCTGTTACTCCATCACTGAATGTCGGAGTAAGTTTGAAATCCTTGTATTGAGGATTGCGCATAGTGAACATCAGATGTACATTGAAGCCTTTGAAAGGTGTTATCACTGCATCGGTGAGCCAACCCAGGGTACCCAGATTATAATAGGTGAACATGGTGATGTTTTCTTCCTGTCCAGCCTTCATGCCTCCTGCATCTTTAGTGAGAACATGACTGAAATTAGGCCTTTCCTGCGCATTTTTCTGCTCGATATAAGTAATCTGAGAGGTAAGGTCTATCCAACTGTTCTTCCAGTAGATACCCCCACGGAAATAATTGGCAGTTATGCCTTTCATAGATGGGTAGGAATAGGTGCCATAATGGAACAGCTGGGAGTGGATGGTGGCGCTGTTGTATTCTGCCTGTAAGCCAAAGCCGTCCAAAAGGGCAAAGCGGGCACTCACCAGGTAAGCATGATTAAAGTGGTTGTCGCTGAACTTGTTCAACTTAACACCCTTATCAGCAAGAGAGAAGCCTGTATGACGAGCATTGCCTTGATATACATCATTGGCAGCACGACCACGCACATTCAGATATTCCAAACGTAGTCCTGCCTTTAGCCACAAGCGATCATTCACCGCCCACTCATCGCTCGCAAAGGCAAAGAGCTTGTGCTCATGTCCATTATAGTATTCAGCGTAACTATTGTAGGCACGACCACTCTGACCGTTGATATATAATAGTTTAGGGTCTTTCTTCACCTCGTGCGACATCATCCACATAGAGGTTTCGGTTCCAGCATGATTCAGCCAGTAGTCGGCCTCCACCATCCAACGATGTCGGCGGTTGGAACTGATACCGCTGAGCGAGGCATTGGTCATCCAGCTTTCTTCAAAAGCATCGAAATGCAAGTAACGGCGGTTCTGCACTCTCCCCTCATATGGGGTTCCGTCAGCATAAGTAAAACCAGCATCAGCAGTAGCAGTTGTTACACCTGAGATTGTGGGATTGGAACGATAGCTACGACCGTTCTTATACTTGCTATGAATCGCTAACTTCATACCATTGGCGAAGTTGTAATCCAGCACGAAATTCACATTATGTATCTTATCGGTATTGGCAGCATCAATGTTCTGTTCCACCATTTGTCCTGTCTTCATATCCAGGAACCGCACATACCTGTCATCTGGGCGGTAGTTGTCACGACCCAAGTTGAATCCATCAAGTTCCTTCACACTGCCGTCACCCACAAATACAAACGGACCGAAATTCTCGATGTGGTTTAGAAACTCAGAATACTGGTAGATGATGCCAGCTTTACCCTTACCCTGTGCAAAAGTCTTGGAGATACTTCCTTTATAAAATTGAGTACGCTCCATCAGGTTACTCATAGACAATCGGTTACTACCTGGGTCGAAGTTCTGGTAACTGCTTAGACTAATGCCCCACCCTTTACCTACTGGTGTAGAGATGTTGGCATCGATGGCCTGACGACCGAACATATTGAGGGTATAGTTCACACGCCCCTCGAACTTATCGCCAGCCAACTTCGATTTACTATCAACGCTATAGCTGATAATACCATATTTCAGCACCATATCTTGCGGACTCATGGTGGCAGTACTCTCATGACTTACGCCGCTGTGCCAACTCTTGTAGGGATACAATTGGTAATTGTAGTAAGAGACGGGCAGGCCATCTTCATAGATGTAAGCATTTCCGCTGATGGGTAAGCCCAAAGATATCTGTCGTGGCTGACTGGCAGAAGCAGCATTCATCAGCAAGTCACGGTTGCTGCCTTCACCAGAAGATGTTTTCACACTGTCATTTACCGCTTGCTGAGCGCTTGCGTTTATAGCCAAACTGATAGATAAGATCGCTGCCCATGCAGCCTTGTGTTTCATCATAACTTTACTACATTATTAATTTAATTTCTACTGCAAAAATAGTAATCTTCAAGCAATAGAAACATACACATTTTGCCTATATTCTTACCATTATTACCTTTTTTTTACCATTTTGGAACCAAAATGCTCTAAAAGCACATTATGATTCCTTTACTTGGCTTATTTCTTAAAGATATAAGGCATTGCAGCAGGGTCAAGCGGCTCCATATCCAACAGCTCAAGACTCTTTACCATGTGCAGAGTGCCTTGTTTGTAGGTCTGGAAATGTTCACTGGCAATGTGGCTCTGGTATGCCTCTTGGTCACGATAGATTTCCAAAATACGGATTTGGCAACTGTCACTTTTAAGGTGAGATGGATAGATGCAAATCACACCAGGCTCTTTCTTTACCGACTCGCCACCCACTGTAGCAGCTGCTTGCAGGTATTCTTCCAAATATTCAGGATAGACCTCGATTACAGAGAGGCGCACCAGCATCTTGGCTGGGTCATATACCTTTACTTCTTCCTGCTGTGCCTCTGTGGCAGCAGTTTTGTTCTCATTACAACTGGTCATCATGGTCATCACGATTAAGCCCATCAGGGCGATGATTATTCTTTTCATTTCTCAAATAGTTTGATAGCGTTATCCTTCATAAACATATCCACATAGGGAGCCAGCTCCTCGTCAGCCTTCAGTTCTTCACGCAGTTGCTTGATTTTCATAGTTAACACTTGAGCTGTCACATACGGATAATCAGAACCATACATAATATGACTCGGTTCTGTGAGAGTAAGCATCTGTTTAATGACAGCTGGAGAAGCAGCACCCGCCAAGTCGTAGTAGAGGCACCTCAGGTTGGCATCCCAGTCTATGTCACCCACCATCTGTTTGGCCAGCACAGCAGGATAGACCGACTTCATGCGTGGAATAGCCAATGGCAGGTAAGAACCGCAATGAGGCACCACCACCTTCATACCTGGATAACGCGCCAGTACATTACGGGTAATCATATTAGCCAATGCACGGGTAGTTTCAGCCAGATACTCATAAAGAGCCAAAGGCGTCTGCTTCATCACTTGCTGCGCATAAGGCACAGGTTTATGAGGATGTAAAATCACTACAGCTCCTCTATCGCTGAGCAGTTGCATCAAGGGGTCGAGGGCCACTTCCCCTAAGTACTGTCCCCGACTGTTGGTAGCCAGTTTCACGCCATCGGCATGTAAGGTATCAAGCGCATAGACAGCTTCCTTCATAGCAGCCTCCACATCGGGTAAAGGTAAAGCGGCACAAAACAAGAATTTGTCGGGATGCTCAGCTTTCAACTTGGCAGCAGCCTCGTTGGTTGCACGAATCACACGAGCCGTCTCAGCAGGATCACCGAAATAAGGCTGAGGTGCCGGAAGGGTTAGCACAGACTTCTCGATGCCAGCATCTCTCATAAATTGCAGATGATCCTCTACCGTCCAGTCAGGAATAGGGAATCCCTCATCCAGCAAAGCATCATGTTCAGCCAACACCTTCAAGAAGGCAGGTGTGGTAAAATGGCTGTGCAGATCTATCGCCGACTGAGCATACATCACCATTGACATAAGCAATAAACAACTTGAAACACCTAACTTCTTCATCTTTATTTTATTCCATTGAATGTTCCCAAGAACCACGCGTATCAACACCAGTAGCCTCTGCCAATACTTCCAGTTCCTTCACTTCATCAGTTGTCAAATGAATCTTGGCAGCTTCAGCAGCCTCCTGAACATGATGGGGCTTAGTGGCACCAATAATAGGCATCACACCTTTCGCAATAGCCCATGCTATGCCAATCTGAGAGCAAGAAGCACCATATTTTTCACCTATGGTTTTCATTGCATTAGTAAGGTTTTCAATCTGAGGCAATACAGGATTATACTTACGACCTCTATCGCTCTCTGCAGGCAAAGGTTTTTGTGTATTGTACTTACCAGACAAAGCACCTTGTTCCAGCACCATATATCCCCAGAACTGAATGCCATGCTGCAAGCAATAGTCGAGCACACCACCACGTTCAGAAGAACGGTAGAGCAAACTGTAATGATTCTGTATAGCAGACACATGGAAACCAGCTTCTGCAAGAATCTCATCAGCTCGTTTCAGCTCAGCAAGATTATGGTTAGACACACCCACACGCTTTACCTTACCACTCTGCAGCAAAGGAATCAAACCTGGTGTCCAGCGTTCTACGTCAGCTGGGTTATGAATCCAATACATATCTATATAGTCGGTCTGCAACAACTTGAGGCTGTTTTCCATCAATTCTGTTACAGCGTCTGCAGTATCAGGAGCAATCTGCGGCGTAAATTTAGTAGATAGTACAACCTCCTTACGTGGATAGGCCTTAGCCAACTCACCCAAGATAGACTCTGAGGCACCCATACCATAAACGGTAGCTGTATCCCAAACATTCAGACCTGCCTGCATACCTGCCTCAAAAACAGGTTTAAGTTGCTCCATCTCCAAATGGTTGCCAAATACCTGATCACCTCCAACTGCACCCGATCCCCATGACCATGTGCCCAATATAATTTTTGAATCTTTCATCTTTATCACTAGTTTTACTTGTTTAAATTTTCTCCAAAAGCCTTACCCATCTTAACGCAGTCACCAATGATATCACCAGTCCGCAGGTACTTGTAGGTAGGCATCTCAAACAACACTGGCTTCAGCTTGTTGTAATCTGGTTTCTGCTTATCGTCCAACATTTCTTCTTCAACATAAGTGTTGAGGATAGAGCAAATGTAGTTCTTGAAACCATCTATCTCATAGGTGTCAATGACTTCACACTCCATCACCAACGGCGACTGCTCGATAACAGGCATACCAGCTTCGCCCAAGTGATATTCAAAAACCTTTGACTTGTCAGTTTTCGCACCGCTGACGGTTCCTGTATAATCGGCTTGTGCCACAAATTGCTCGTCGATAATATTGATAGAAAGACGATGTGTCTCGTCAATAGCTTTCACACTATGATGTACTGCATGTACACTCAGTAGCAGTTTAGAGTGACTAACGATGCCAACATGAGCCACCAGCATCCAATTCAATTTACCCTCATTGTCAATAGTGCCAACTACTGTAGCTGGGGTAGGATAAAGAGCAAGTTTCTGTCCAATATTCTGTTTCATTATTATCTGTTTTTAGTTATTGTCGTTATTAGCTGGAGCCCCCTCTCTTCTTGCAGGAGGTGTTACAGGAGTAAACATACGAACGTTACGACCACCCAATCCATACTTCTCGCGCAGGGCAGCAGCCTCTTGCATCATAGGTGAACTGTGATAGCGGTTCAGGGCAGCCTGATCTTGCCAGCTATCAATCAGCAGCAAACCATTAGGATCGTCAGCTGGATAGAAATAATCATATCCCAAGCAACCTTCTACCGCACGGATACGGGCAGCTATACCACTTGCCTCCATTTCCTCTACATATTTACGTGCATTGCCATTCTCAGCAGTATATCTGATGTTGATGGTAATTTGCGCACTTACGCTCATTGTTGACAGCATAAACATTGCAAAAGCGAACACAAAGAAGATTTTAGTTTTCATAATTCTAATTATTTTAATTATTAATTATGTTTTTATTATTCACGATGCAAAATTACACCTAAAAATAAACATAAAAATAATAAAAATAAGGTTGGGTGTATCAATTTTACGGATTTTGCTTATTTTTGCAAAAAAATGAAGGAGATGAACGATGTGAGACATATCAAGCAAGTGGCTGATTACATCCTTTTTGTCGGCAGCAAGGTTCAGCATCCGCTGGTAAGCGTGGTGCATTTCGACGAACTGCCCGAGGTGCGTCACAGCTTTAACCATTATGAGGTATATGGATTCTTCATCCACGAAAGTAATGAGATAGAGCTGACTTTAGGCAAAGGTCAGTATCATTACACCAAAGACTCATTGATTTGCGTGCAACCAGGAGGCATGGGTGGCAAGCACGATGATGGCAACACCGTACAACTTACCGGTTGGGCACTGTTGTTTCACCCGACTCTATTGGCAGGTACATCATTAGAAAAAAGCATTAGGCAATACAGTGTTTACAGCTACCCCACCAACGAGGCACTGACGCTGGATTCTTATGAGCGAAACATCATTGTGAGCATCATTCGTAGCATCCTCTATGAACTGACAGAGCACCGAAATGACAGCGAGCTGAAATCTATCATCGTGAACTACATCGAGCTGATACTGAACTATAGCCAACGAGCTTTCAACCGCCAGCATCATGTACATCCAAATGTTAACAATAACGACCGTATAGCGCAGCTTTATTCCTTGCTGAATAAGTATTACGATGGCGAGTTGCAGTTGGAGCATGGGCTACCCACAGTGGCTTATTGTGCCGACCAGCTACATATTACTCCCAATTACCTGGGTGACATCGTTAAAGAAGGTACAGGCAGTAGTGCGCTGAACTATATCCACCGTTTCATCATCAGCAAGGCTAAAAACCTGTTGCTAAATGGCGAAAGTATTTCAGAGACAGCCTACAAGTTAGGCTTTGAATATCCACAACATTTGAGTCGCATGTTTAAGAGAATTGAGACTCTCTCTCCTACTGAATTCATGGATTCACAGAAATAGACATAATGATGAATGAAGTGTCAATAATTCCATGTATCAAATGCCGTGAGGTCATGGGGATATTGCAAACAAACAAAGTAATAGATTATAACTTTTTAATAATAACGATTATGGTTAAAATAATGATTATCGACGGTGGTCCAAGAAAGAATTTCAATACTGCCTCGATGCTGCAGAAGTTTGCTGAAGGAGCAAACGCAGTGAGTAGTGATGTGGAGGTAAGGACTGTACGCCTTTATGAGCTTGACTATAAGGGCTGCATGTCATGTATGGCATGTAAGATAAAGGGCAAGGCATCGAACGTCTGCAAGTTCAAGGATGCCCTGACTCCTATCTTGGAAGAGATTGCCCAAGCTGACGGATTGGTGCTGGGTTCACCCATTTATTTTGGAGACGTGACTGGTCAGATGCGCACATTCTTGGAGCGTCTGGCATTCCCTTGGCTCTCTTACAATGACTACAGCTTGACGGCTCCCAAAAAGATGCCGGTACTGCTAATAGAAACTATGAACGGCACGAGGGAAATGAATAACGACAATGGTTATGGTTCCATGGAGTATTGTATTTCAGGGGCTCTTGGTAAACCTGATAAACTCATTGCCTATAATACCTATCAGGTGAAGAACTACGACCGTTTCGAACTGGCAGGATTCTCAGAAGAAGCCAAACGGCAATACCGTGATGAGTATTGGGAAGAGGATTTGCGAAAAGCCTACGATGCCGGTAAAAAGATGGCAGAAAAGATAATTTCTCAACAATAGACACTATGTACAGCTTAAAATACAAGGTAACAACAAGTACCTGCGACAGCGAGGGACAACTGAAACTTTATTCTGCACTCCAAATGATGCAGGACTGTTCGGAAATGTGGATTGATAGCGAGCCTGGTGTGAAGCAGTATTTTGCAGAGCAAAACATGACTCAGCTGTTGGCCACCAGGCAAGTGGAAGTGATAAGAGTGCCTAAATATAAAGAAGAATTGACGGTCACAACCTCCGTCTATGGTATGAAACCGATGTTCGGATTCCGCAACACGTTCATCTACGATGCAGATGGTAATCCCTGCTACAAGACTTGGAGCATGGGCGCTTTCGTGGATAAGACAGCAGGAAAGCTAAAGCGTGTGGATGATGCTACCATACAATCCATGACGCTGGATCAACAGTTGGAGATGAACTACAAAGACCGCCGCATTATTCTACCTAAAACAGAAGGTGAGGTTTTGGAACCTATCAAGGTGCTTCGTGCCGACATCGACTACAACAGACATCTGAACAATGCCAACTATGTACGCATGGCGATGGAACTGTTACCTGAGAATTTCGTTGTCAATGGTTTGCGTGTAGAGTATCGAGTAGCTGCAAAGTTGGGTGATAAGCTCGTTCCTACTATATACAAGCATGACGACATGATAATTGTCTCGCTATCGATAGGCGAAGATGTAAGCACAATTATTGAGTTTTGTTGAATGAAGTTTTTGCGCAAGACAACTTGCTGAAGGGACTGATACGAAACCTTTAGTATGTTTAGGCGAAAGCATTGGCTGATGCAGAAGCCTGTGCTGAAACAAAGAAGGCTGCCCAAATGAGCAGCCTTCATTGTTCATTGTTGATTATTATGCTTCGCATCAATTTTAGATAAATCACTCACGTTCGGGATAGCCCAAGCAAGCTTGGCTCTCCTCTCGCTTAATCATGATTTTGTCGCGACTCGGCATAGCTCAAGCAAGCTTGGCTCTGCCCTCGCTGCTCCAAAAAGTCATTATTCATTATCAATTACCCTGAGGAGCGCCACCAGGTCTTGCACCAGGAGCACCAGCAGGTCTCTGACCTGGCTTTGGCATCAAAGCTGGGAAGATCTTCTCGTAGTTAGCATACTGCTCCTCATTGAGAATCTTCTTCAACTTCTTCTC
>JAFXVZ010000013.1 GCA_017534535.1 Bacteroidaceae bacterium
ATCAGTCAGTATGTTCTTAGGCATCCTTCGCTTCCATTTGACTATCTTGTACTTCAGGTTCGTCTTGGCTCTGACCACAAAGAAAGACCCTGTAAGGTGTATCCTATAGAGTTCCTTAACGGAGTCGTAAGCCCTGTCGAATATGTAGTAAGCATTTGGTTCACAGGAAATTGATGACATTCCCATCGAATCATGCTTAGATGCTGTGGTCACAGTATAGAAGGCCGGAACCTGAGCCTCAATGTCATATAGGACATGGGCTTTGATGCCTCCCTTCTTTCTTCGAAACTTCGCCCATGGGAATGTTGCCAGACACAACGGGATTGTTGTTGAATCAAAAGCATATTTCTTTCCTGGGATATTCAAGATGTTGGTCGTTCGTTTCTCGCACGCCTCCTTCATCATAAAGAAAGCAAAGTCCTCGAAGATCCTGTAGTCACGATTCTGATTTGCTGACGCAAGAGTCGTTTTGGCGATAGGTTCACGACCTAATCCAAGATGGTATTGCTTGGCCCGATGTGCTTCAAAAGCAACAATCAGATCACGAAGACTCTCACGATTACTCAGTTGTCCAAACATCATTGCAAGTAATTGATTCCAACAGGTGAAGTGCTTCACATAGCGATTGCCATCATACTTGCGAACGTAGTTGTTAAACTGAGTCCTGTTCAGAAAAGCAGTAAGTTGAGCAAAAACATATTTGTCTTGGAACATAGCAGTCAATTGTATTTGGCTGCAAAGTTACAAAATCAAGTCCGTTTCATCCCAAAAACACGCTTAATAGACTGAATTTCAATTATTTCAAAGAACGACTAGTCCACTTTAACGGGACAGTAGTGAAAATATGATTTTTTGAACAAATATTTTCTCAAAATAATGTATTTTCTTGCAGGTTGTTAATTAGTATACTAAAAACATTTTGTGCCAACATCTATATTGTTGTCAAAACGTAAAAAAGGTCTATCTATTCATATTCATCAAATATCTTATCTTTTTCTTCTTGAATCAATTCCAGGTCGCCATTTTTCCAAGCATAAGTACAAATGGTCAGCTCATTGATGTCACTACGAAATGTGCTGGTGATAGTCTTGCTTTCAGAATCTACTATAGGATTTATAATATCAGCGTAGTTCTTCACTTCCTCAAAGTAACCCAGAGGATTCCAGACATAACCAGCATAGAATTCTTCAACACGTCCAACGGCATTGAGCCCAAGGAAGATCTGAAGGTCAGGAATTCCATCGAAGTTGATGTCCTCAGTATCATTCACCCATCGAGTATCGGTAACTGATTGACTATCTGCATCAACCCAAATCTCCAAGTCGTGTTGACGCTCAAAGTATGAACTGGCTTCACCTATCACATAGCCTTTTACTAAAATACCCCCATAGCGCCCATCATCAGTAAGATTGTTCAATTCAGACACGAAATAATAATTCTCACGAATCGACGAGATAGACTTTTCATCTTGCTGTTGGTTACCAGAGGCTTCATCTTTGGAACGATCAGCCTCTTCGCTTTTGATGAGCTGGATGTTGTGTTGCTCGATAATATTCAGGCGGATAGCAGAGTTGTCGTTGCCTGGTTTGTACCAAGAACGACTATTGAAATAGTTCTGCAAGTCCTTTGCCTGAAAACGATACCCATGACGAGCCAAAATCTCATTGCGCAACAGACGTAATTTATCTCTGCTGGGAATCAGTGAGAGATAGTGTCTATTGAGCAAGGTGTTGGATGCAATGTAATCCTTATCATTGTCTATATTCTCTTGTTGTGCCCTGCAATTGGTCTCATTATCAGGAGTAAGCACCATCGACCACATGGCATCACCATCCGGCTTCCTTATAGCCAGGAAATTCATGCCATCCTGACGGATGTATTGCACACGCCAACCGAACTTGGCACCAGGAATAGATGGTTCATCAGCCTCGCTACTGGGAACAAGCTTGTACTCGCCCCTATTGGTATCCACCACTTCGAGCGAGAGATAGACTTCACCTGTACCTACCATAAACACTGTTTGGCCACCATAGATGGCATCGACTTGCCAAAGGGTTTCGCCATCCCAAAAACGGTCACCCTTATGTATGGTTTGTGCCTGAACCTTACAAGTAATGCAGATAAGTATACCAAACAGAATATAAAACAGCTGCTTCATCATATCAGGAGATTAAATTCAACATATTCACCACAAAGATACACATTTCCCAATAAAATGCTCTATACATATAGAAAAAAGAAAAGGAATACATCACGTATTCCCTACCTTTCGAGTAAAGAAAAGCCCGAATTGGCTTTTCTTTTCTCTCAAAATCAACTTAACCTAATAAAACTAACCTATTGCTTTTTTCCTTAAAAAGCTAACTCCTTTGAAAAAAAACCAACCTTTATGCAATAATATCTTCATTTTTCTGGTTGCAAAGTTATAGTTTATTTTTATATCTTGCAAGCAAATTTGAAAAAAAATACGCATAATGTTGTTTTTTTTCGATTAATAATGTATTTTTGTAATCAAAACAATAAATATTAAACAATATGGACGCGAAAAATGTACAACAAAAGATGAGCAACGTGCGTTGGCTGATTTGCATCATGCTATTCCTGGCTACTACCGTGAATTATTTAGACCGCCAAGTTTTGTCACTGACTTGGAAGGATTTCATTGCTCCTGAGTTTCATTGGAGCGACTCCGACTATGGTAATGTAGCTGCTGTTTTCTCTATTGTGTATGCCATTGCCAACATATTCTCTGGTAGAATCATCGACTGGCTGGGTACCAAGCGAGGCTATCTGTGGGCCATCGCTATATGGTCGGCTGGTGCCTGCCTCCATGCTTTCTGCGGATGGGCAACCGAGCAGGTGGTAGGTCTGGACAGTGCTGCCAGTATGGTAAGTGCCGTAGGTGAGACGGCCTCGATGATTGCGATGGTGAGTGTGTATTTCTTCATTGCCGCAAGAATCATTTTGGCTTGTGGTGAAGCAGGTAACTTCCCATCGGCGGTGAAAGTGACGGCTGAGTATTTCCCTCAGAAAGACCGTGCCTTCGCTACCTCTATTTTCAATGCCGGCTCAACAGTGGGTGCCTTGATTGCACCATTGAGCATCCCTGTTCTGGCTCGCTATTTCAAGAACATTGGCGTGGGAAACGGATGGGAAATGGCATTCATCATCATTGGCGCCTTGGGTTTCATTTGGATGGCTTTCTGGGTGTTTATCTATGATAAGCCTACAGAACACAAGCACGTGAATGCAGCTGAATTGGCTTATATTCAGCAAGATGGAGTTGTACAACAAGCTGAGTCAAAGGAAGAGGAAGGCTTACCTAAATATACTGTTTTGCAATGCCTGAAGTTACGTCAGACTTGGGCGATATTAATTGGCAAGTTTGTAACTGATGGTGTGTGGTGGTTCTTCTTGTTCTGGACACCAGCCTATTTGTCTGACGTATATGGATTGGCATCGGATAATCCTACGGCTCAAATGCTTATCTTCGTATTGTATGGTATCACGATGTTATCGCTCTATGGAGGCAAGTTGCCTACCATCATCATCAACCACACAGGTTGGAACGCTTACAAATCACGCATGAGGGCGATGTTGATTTTTGCCTTGTTCCCCTTGTTGGGTTTGTTTGCACAGCCTTTGGGCAATTACTCTTATTGGCTACCTATTATATTAATAGGTTTGGTGGGAGCTGCTCATCAATCGTGGTCGGCTAATCTATATTCAGTGGGTAGTGATTTGTTTCCACATCGTGCCATTGCTACAATTACGAGCTTAAATAGTGCTGCTGGTGGCTTGAGTTCGTTCCTTATCAACATTGGTTCTGGTAAGTTGTTCGATTATGCTGATGCTACGCAAATGACGTTCTTAGGATTCCAAGGTAAACCAGCAGGTTACTTCATCATTTTCTGCTATTGTTCTGTGGCATACTTGGTTGGCTGGATTTGTATGAAGGCACTTGTTCCAAAGTATAAGCCAGTAGCATAAAAATAAAAGCTTTGCAATTTGAAACTAGAACGGATAACCTACTGCAAAGTGGAAGGCGAAGTCGCGACTGAATTTCGGATGGAAAATCGGATATCGGTCGCGACCCTTTTCATAGGATGGATTGATAGCCTTCATACCACCATCAAAGCGAAGAATAAAGAAGCCCAGGTCAATACGGAAACCAATACCATAAGCTAAGGCAATCTGCTTGTAGAATTTGTCAAAGCGGAACTGGCCTCCAGGCTGGCTCTCATAATTTCGCAACGTCCACACATTGCCAGCATCAACAAAAACAGCACCAGCCAATTTCCAGAACAAGTTGGAACGATATTCCAAGCTACCCTCCATCTTCAAGTCACCTGTCTGATTCATAAAATTGCCATCACCAGGGAAAGAGCCTGGTCCAAGACTACGCACTGACCATCCCCTCACACTATTGGCACCACCAGCGAAATAGCGTTTCTCAAACGGAATCATCTTGGCATTGCCATAAGGCACAGCTATGCCAAATGCTAAGTGATAAGCGATAGAGTTGCGATTATCGATGGCGATGTTCTTGGCAAAGTCAAAATCTGCCTTGATGTATTGGGCAAATGGGATGTTAAGGATAGCATATTCACCATCTTTGTTCTTACGCATATTCGTAAGCTTCGCCAAACCATAAAGCCAGTTACCTGCCGCCTCGATGTTGGCACGCAAGGTATAAGAAGTACCATTGAAGATATTTGACGCCATACTTGCCCCGCGATTATTATAGATAAAGGTGTAGCCTGTGCGAACAATCAAGCGATCCTCATAATTGTATCGAACAATATAATTGTCTTCCTGGTTAAGGTATCTGTCATAGAAATCTGGATGAATCCAAGGCATATACAGATAGTTTACATCCAGTAGATCAATGCGATGACGCACACGCTGCTCCTTAAATCCCCACTGATAGCTCCACCCTGTAGAGGCGATAATTCGGGTGAACTCAGGACGTAACTGATAGTTATATCTCAGTTCAAACAACGTGTTGGCACGGATGCGATTCACAAAGCCATGACTCAAGAAGGGGAACAAAATGCGAGGAAAATTCAGCGTTGCCTCAGCACTCAGTTCTGTATAACTCTCATTGCGATAGTCACCCTGCAAACCAGAAACGGCCTCATAGGCTCCCCTGAGTCGGAAAGTCAACGTTTCAGAACCTCGGAAGAGATTTCTGTTACTCAAGGAAACAGCAGCTGCTGCTCCCAAGTCACCTGCTGAATTAGTACCTTCCACCTCAAACGAGATAGAACGCAACTTATTCTTCGTCAGCTGAATATAAGCATCTACCCAAGAGGAATCATTGCGTTGGAATTCCTCAAAGCGGATATTGGTATAACGAAGCACAGGCAGACGATTGAAATTCTGGTAAGTCTGTTGAACGGCATTACCATTGTAGAGCTCACCCTTCTGCAAGCGTTGGTTACCCAACAAAACGCGTGGACGGATAAATGGTTTGCCCCTGTAAATCACAGGATAACCTTTATAGAGCATCGAATCCTCCGGCAACAGCTCGCCCGTTTCACTCTCCATCGCATTGTAATCTGTCTGGAAATGCACCTGATTCACATAGTATTGCGGATGATCAACCTGCACACTGTCTGTAGTCACGCGATATGGTTCCAAGTGCATGGTGAGGTCTATCATGTAAGTGTTTCTAGTGGTATCGGCTGTATAAGTGATGTACTCCTTGTTAAAGCGATAATAGCCATTCTGCTGCAACAACGAGGTGATGCGAGTGCGCTCATTATCAAGTATGTTGATATCCATATTCATCCCCTCGCTGAGCAAAGTAGAAGCAGAGTCCTGTTGCATGTAGTCCCAGATCTTGGCATCAGGAATGTCATAGCTGATAGTACGCACCTTGTATGCCCTACCCGTCTTGACGCTATAATCTAGCTCTAACTTCTTGCCCTTTGTTTTGGTAGTGGTTTCAGCCACAGCTCCCATATAACCCAGGTTCCTCACCGCTTTTTCCACCTCCTGACGAGAGTGTTCTGTATCCTCCTCACTGAAGATAACAGGTGCATCACCCACCCTGCGCAATGCCCTGTTCACCCACTTGGTAGTGTCTCTACCCGACATATTATAGACGTATAGCTGTGTCTTGATAAGGTTAAACCACTTCGTGTTAGGTTGCTGGCGGATAAACATATTCAGGTCAGCAGACTTGACTTCCTTGTTGTCAGTATGTACATTTACTTCATCTAAAAGGTAGTAGCCATCTGGCACATATTTCGTTGAAGAACAGCCCGCTACTACGAGCAAAATCATTGCCCATAGTCCTTGCTTCATCTTATGTTGGAGCCATCCATTCATTCTATTTACATATTTCGGTTGTAAAATTAGCAGAATTTTCTCGAAATTAAGTATATTTGCCCTTAAAATTAGCAATTATGCCTATTTCTAAGAACAAAATCAAGTATATCCGCTCATTAGAGCAGAAGAAAACACGCAGGGAAGAAGGTGTTTTCGTGGCAGAAGGTCCCAAGCTGACAGGCGATTTGTTGGGTCGTTTTCACTGCAGATATTTAGCTGCAACTGCAGAGTGGATGAATGCCCACCCATTGGTACAAGCCGATGAAAAAGACATTGCAAACCTTGAGGATTTGCAGAGAGCCAGTTTGCTGAAGACCCCACAAGATGTGATTGCTGTGTTTGAACAGAGAAACGAGGCAACAAATACCAGTGTGATTGAGCGTGAGTTATGCCTTGCTCTTGATGATGTGCAGGACCCTGGCAACTTTGGGACTATCATCCGCATTGCCGACTGGTTTGGCATTGAACACATCTTCTGTTCATTGGGAACAGCTGATGTGTATAACCCTAAGGTGGTTCAGGCCACAATGGGTGCTTTGGCTCGTGTTCATGTGCATTATCTTTCTTTGACTGAGCTAATTGAAGGTTTGAAAGAAGTGCCAGTATATGGTACTTTCCTCGATGGTACAAATATCTATAAGCAGTCGTTAAGTGAAACGGGTTTGATTGTTATGGGAAATGAGGGTAATGGGATTTCTGCCGAAGTGAGAAAACTGATTAATAGAAAATTATACATCCCAAATTTCCCCGCAGGCAGAAGTACCTCAGAGTCTTTGAATGTAGCTGTGGCTACGGCAATAACGTGTGCGGAGTTTCGCAGGAGATATTAGATTTCCTTAGCATGCAGGCGAATCAGTGAAACGCTATCTACCAGCAACATACGATTCTCTTTCTGCTCAGGCAGATAGATGAATCCATACACTTGGTGAATCCTGCCATAATCATTGTTATAGAGTGTCAAGGTATGCTTGCCATCATTATAGACATGATGTAATTCACTGATTACACTATCGTTACGATAGCGAACAGATAGAGCTATTACAGCTACCTCATCGGAGTTGATAGGTCGCTTGGAATCGAAGTAACGGAAGCGGGCATTCAGGCGCAGGGTGTCATGATCCTCGTAGTTTCCGTCATTATCGTACAGGAAAGTCACACGATTGTCATAAGGATGATTCGTCAGACTAAACATAGGCACACTCGTCCAGATGTTCACACTATCGCCTCGTTGTGATATGCTACCCCCTTGACCACTGATAGCAATAGAACGTTCCAAAACCGTTTTTTCATCCTGTATGCGCTTGATAACCTTCTGATAGACACGGTCAAAAGCGTCTGGATTTCTGGAATACCATGCCAAGGTTGAGTCAAACTGCTCCTCTGTGGTATGGTGTTTTTCGAAAGCCGACATGTAATAAATGGTGGCCTTGTACTTATTTGATGGCGATTCCAAATCGCCCAAAGCCTTCGCCACATGATAGTCGTAGAGCAATGCTTCCATCTGGCTATCTGACAGAATATAGTCAGGCCTTTCTGGTCCACAAGCCAAAAAGCATGCCGTCAAAAACAGCATGCTTAGGCTCAATGGTATGGTTCGCATTGATTTCATGACTTCTTGGTTTTCAGTACATCAAAAGCACGGTTTACATACTTGCCGTAAAAAATAAGCAAAGCCACGATACCTACGGAGATGCAAGAATCGGCGAAGTTAAATATGGGACTGAAAAATACGAAATGTTCCCCTCCTACAAATGGCATCCATGATGGCCAATCTGTCTCAATAAGAGGGAAGTAGAACATATCCACCACTTTGCCATAGAGCATGGGGGCATAGCCTGTACCCCATGGCACAAGGGTAGAAATATGGGAAAAAGTACTCTCGCTGAAGATGACGCCATAAAAAATGCTATCAATGATATTTCCCACTGCACCTGTAAGAATCAAGCTCACACACACCAGGAAGCCTGTTTTGAGGTTTGCCTTCACAAACTTATACAAGCACCAGATGATAGCCGCTACAGCAATGATGCGGAATGAAGTAAGGAATAGCTTGCCAAATATCTGCATGCCGAAGGCCATACCATTGTTTTCAGTAAAGAAGATGTAACACCAATCCGTCACACGTATGCTTTCATGCAGGTACATGTGAGTCTTAATGTAAATCTTTATAACTTGGTCTATAACCAACAGCAATACAATCAGTAAGGCCGACAGCCCACCCTTATAACGTCTCATCTTCAATAGTCAATTGTCAATCATCAATCATCTATTTCTCTTAGCTTCAATGCTCAGAGTTGCATGAGGTACGGCACGAAGACGCTCGGCAGGAATCAACTTGCCCGTCTCACGGCAAATACCATAAGTCTTGTTCTGAATACGCACCAAAGCTGCCTGCAGACTCTGGATGAACTTTTGCTGGCGTGAAGCCAAGCGGATGGTCTCATCCTTTGTCAAGGCATAAGCATCATCCTCTACCACCTTATATGTTGGCGATGTGTCGTCTGTGCCATTGCTGTCTGCCCCACTCAAGCTGGCCATCATCTGGTTATAGTCCTTCTGTGCCACTGCCAGCTTCTCTAAAATAATCTGCTTAAACTCCTCTAATTCGGCATCGGAGTATCTTGTCTTTTCTGTTGCCATATTCGCAAACGTTTTATTAGATTAAAGGTAAAATATTATAGTTTCTCAATTTTCACATCCAGTTCAAACTCATCCATGTCGAGCTTCACGCCATCTGCCACATTATCAGCCAGCATCAGGCTTGCACCCAATACCTGATTGCAGATATAGTCCTTGAACGCCATAACAGCATCATCTGTCTTCTCGTTCTTTGAGAGTGTGATGTTGATTTTGTCAGTGATTTCCAAGCCACTCTGCTTACGCAGGTTCTGGATGCGGTTCACCAACTCGCGAGCGATGCCTTCCTGACGCAACTCCTCAGTGATAGTCACCTCCAGAGCCACCGTCAGCTTACCCTCGTTAGCCACCAGCCAACCAGGGATATCCTCGCTGAAGATTTCCACATCGGCAGCATCCACCACAGCATCAACACCATCCAACACGAATGCGAACTTACCGTCTGCCTCTAACTTGGCGATGTCATCCTGGCTCATGCCTGCCACTGCTGCAGCTACAGCCTTCATCTGTTTGCCAAACTTAGGTCCTAACTTCTTGAAGTCGCACTTCACCTTCTTCACCAAGATGCCAGCAGCATTATCCACGAAGTTCAATTCCTTGACATTCACCTCGTTCTTCACCAAATCCTTCACAGCTTCGATGTGAGCACGTTGTGCCTCATCATTCACAGGCACCATCACACTCTGCAGTGGTTGACGCACCTTGATGTTCACCTTGCGGCGCAGAGCCAACACCATAGAAGTGATTTGCTGAGCCATTTCCATGCGAGCCTCCAGTTCCTTATCAATTAAGGTCTCGTCACACTCAGGGAATTTAGCCAGATGCACAGACTCAACTGTATCTCTGCCTGTTACGGCAATCAAATCCATATAGAGCTTATCGGCATAGAATGGAGAGAATGGAGCCATCAGTTTAGCCACCGTTTCCAAGCAAGTATAGAGTGTCTGGTAAGCAGCCAACTTATCCTGAGTCATGCCACCACCCCAGAAACGCTTACGATTCAAGCGAACATACCAGTTACTCAGGTTATCGTTCACAAAGTCCTGAATCAAACGACCAGCCTTAGTAGGCTCATAGTCGTCCAAATTAGCATCTACATTCTTGATCAGGGTATTCAGCTCAGAGAGAATCCAGCGGTCAATCTCAGGACGCTCATCCATAAGCACATCAGCCTCAGCATAGGTAAAGCCATCCACATTGGCATAGAGTGCTAGGAATGAATAGGTGTTATACAAAGTGCCGAAGAACTTACGACGGACTTCCTCCACACCATCCACATCAAATTTCAGATTATCCCAAGGAGATGAATTGGTAAGCATGTACCAACGCACTGGGTCAGAGCCATACTGTTCAATCACACCAAATGGATCAACTGCATTGCCCAATCGCTTTGACATCTTCTCGCCATTCTTATCGAGAACCAAACCATTGGATATCACGTTCTTGAATGATACGTTATCGAACACCATTGTGGCGATGGCATGCAGAGTAAAGAACCAACCACGAGTCTGATCCACACCCTCGGCAATGAAATCAGCAGGGAACACCTTGCCTGAATCCAGCAACTCCTTATTCTCAAAAGGATAGTGAATTTGTGCGTATGGCATAGAACCAGAGTCGAACCACACGTCAATCAGATCGGCCTCACGCTTCATAGACTTGCCAGAGGCGGAAACCAGGGTGATATCATCCACAAACGGACGATGCAGGTCAATCTTGTCGTAATTCTCTTGCGTATTGACGCCAGGCACGAAACCGGCATCCTTGTATGGATTGGAGGTCATCACACCAGCAGCCACAGCCTTTTCAATCTCGTTGTAAAGCTGCTCTACGCTCTCGATGCAAATTTCCTCACTATTATCTTCCGTACGCCAGATAGGCAATGGAGTACCCCAATAACGAGAGCGACTGAGATTCCAATCGTTCAGGTTCTCGAGCCATTTGCCAAAACGCCCTGTACCAGTACTTTCTGGCTTCCAGTTAATGTTCTTATTTAACTCCATCATACGCTCCTTGCAAGCAGTAGAACGGATAAACCAGCTATCCAGTGGATAGTACAAAACAGGCTTGTCGGTACGCCAGCAATGCGGATAATTATGCACATGCTTCTCAATCTTGAATGCCAGGTTGTCGGCCTTCATTCTCATGCAGATATAGATATCCAGACTCTCAGCAGCAGCTGCAGCTTTGTCATCATACTTACCATTCACAGTAAATTGTGGGTCGTATGCGTTCTTCACCCAACGAGCCTCGTAATCCTTGTAAATGTCATAATTCACACACTTCTCCACGAACTCCTCATCCAAGTCAGCTGTATCGAAGAACTTACCTGTCAAGTCCACCATAGGGCGATACTCACCCTTTTTGGTGTACATAAACAATGGAGGGATGCCAGCTGCACGAGCTACGAAAGCATCGTCGGCACCAAATGTAGGAGCGATATGCACGATACCCGTACCATCCTCAGTGGTTACATAATCTCCAGGAATCACACGGAATGCCTTATCTGAGGCTTCATGCCACTTTCCTTCAGCATCCACCTCCACCGGCTTCACGAACTTCAGCAACTGTTCGTACTTCATACCCAGCAGGTCAGTACCCTTATACTCGCCCACCACCTTGAAAGGCACCACCTTGTCACCCTTCTTGTAGTCTTCCAAAGGCATATTCTCGCCCTTTTGGTTGAAGTGCGTATAAAGCAAAGCCTTTGCCAGCACAGCAGTGATAGGCTCGCCCGTATAGCTATTGTAACTCTGCACAGCAACGTAGTCAATTTTAGGACCCACGCAAAGCGCCGTGTTTGAAGGCAAAGTCCAAGGTGTGGTGGTCCATGCGATAAACACAGGAGTGCCCCACTCTGCCATCTCAGGCTTAGGATCCAGCATCTTGAACTGAGCCACCACCGTCGTATCCTTCACATCACGATAGCATCCTGGCAGGTTCAGCTCGTGTGAGCTCAAGCCCGTACCGGCAGCAGGAGAATACGGCTGAATGGTGTAGCCTTTATAAAGCAATCCTTTCTTGTGCAGTTGTGCCAACAGCCACCAGAGGGTCTCGATGTAACGATTGTCGTAAGTGATATAAGGATTGTCGGTATCTACCCAATAGCCCATCTTGTGAGTCAGGTCGGTCCATTCTTTGGTAAACTTCATCACATCCTTGCGGCAAGCAGCATTATACTCCTGCACGGATATGGTCTTGCCGATGTCTTCCTTAGTGATTCCCAGAGCTTTCTCCACACCCAACTCTACAGGAAGGCCGTGGGTATCCCATCCAGCCTTACGCTTTACCTGGAAACCTTTCATGGTCTTGAAACGGCAGAAAACATCTTTGATGGAGCGAGCCATCACATGGTGGATGCCAGGCATACCATTGGCTGATGGAGGACCCTCGTAGAACACGTATGAAGGACAACCTTCACGTTCTGTCATGCTCTTCTCGAAGATATGATTTTTCTCCCAAGATGCCAGCACTTCCTTGTTGATATCCGACAGGTTGAAGCCTGCATATTCAGCAAATTTCTTACTCATCATATCACGTATTTAACAGTTTCTCTTTAACAAGGGTGCAAAGATACACCTTATTTCTGTAATTACAAAAAAACCGCGTTGAAAAGTTTTCAACCGGCATGATTTGGAAAATATATTGTCTTTATCCTTTCTAATCCGAAAAGGGTTTTGTAAATTTGCAGTCCAAATGTAATTTTGAATCATTATGGCAACAGTAAAACCATTTAAGGGCATACGCCCGCCACAGGCCCTGGTGGAGCAAGTGGCATCCCGACCCTACGACGTGCTGAACTCAGAGGAGGCACGCCAGGAGGCCGAAGGTAACGAGAAATCGCTGTATCACATCATCAAGCCGGAAATCGACTTCGAGCCTGGCACTGACGAGCACGACCCTCGCGTTTATGCAAAAGCAGTAGAGAACTTCCAGAAGTTCCAAGACAAGGGATGGCTGGTACAGGATGAGAAAGAGAATTATTACATCTATGCCCAGACGATGAACGGCAAGACGCAATACGGACTGGTGATTGGTGCTTACGTTCCCGACTATATGAATGGTATCATCAAAAAGCATGAGTTGACCCGTCGGGATAAGGAGGAAGACCGCATGAAGCATGTGCGTGTGAACAATGCCAACATCGAACCGGTGTTCTTCGCCTACCCCGATAATGCCGAACTGGATGCCATCGTGGCAAAATACACTGCCGAAAAGCCTGTATATGATTTCATTGCCCCTGGCGATGGCTTTGGCCACAAGTTCTGGATCATCGACCAACAGGCTGATATCGATGCCGTTACGAAGGCTTTTGCCGCTATACCTTATCTTTATATAGCTGACGGCCATCACCGCAGTGCTGCAGCTGCTTTGGTAGGAGCCGAGAAGGCAAAGCAGAACCCCAACCACAAAGGCGATGAGGAATATAACTATTTCATGGCAGTGGCTTTCCCTGCCTCACAGCTCACCATCATCGACTACAACCGTGTGGTGAAGGATCTCAATGGCCTTACCGATGCTGAGTTCCTAAATGCCATTGCTGAAAACTTTGACATTCAGGAGATGGGCACGGAAATCTACAAGCCTGCCCGCCTGCACAACTTCTCGCTCTACTTGGATGGCAAATGGTATAGTCTCACAGCTAAGCCAGGTACCTACAACGACAACGATCCTATAGGCGTATTGGATGTTACCATCTCTTCTAATTTGATACTCGACAAAATCTTAGGCATCAAGGACCTGCGTTCTGACAAACGCATCGATTTTGTGGGTGGCATCCGAGGCTTGGGCGAACTCAAGCATCGTGTGGACAGTGGCGAGATGAAGGTGGCATTGGCACTATATCCTGTGAGCATGAAGCAACTGATGGACATTGCCGACAGCGGCAATATCATGCCTCCCAAGACCACTTGGTTTGAGCCTAAACTGCGTTCAGGACTGGTGATTCACAAATTGGCGTAATGAATGAAGAGGTAAAGTTGGAGATGTATTCTGCCGACTTGAGCACTGAACTCGAGTTGCAGTATTCCCCACAAGGAGTCAGAGCGGGATTTCCAAGTCCCGCTCAAGACTATACTACCGATGCCATTGACCTGAACAAGGAACTGGTGCGACACCCCTCTACCACGTTTTACGCTCGCTGTGTGGGCGATTCCATGAGGGATAGTGGCATCGACGATGGCGATTTGCTCATCATCGACAAGAGCCTGGAGCCAGGTGAGGGTGATATTGTAGTAGCATTCATTGACGGCGACTTCACCCTGAAGCGCATCCATGTGGACCAAGAGCACAATTGTCTGATGCTGATTCCATCGAACCCCAACTACAAACCTATCAAAATCACCGAGGACAATCACTTTATCATTTGGGGAGTAGTTACTTATAATATTAAAAGACAACGTTTTTGACGATTGACTCCGTCCTATTTTAGATGTGACCATTGACAATTGACAATTGACGATTGACAATTGACGATTGACCATTGACAATTGACCATTGACCATTGCGATTGACCATTGACGATTGACGATTATTCATTGTTCATTCTTCATTATTCATTCTTAAAAATGTACGCCATCGTTGACTGCAATAACTTCTACGCTTCTTGCGAAAGGGTATTCAACCCAAATTTGCGTAACACCCCCATCGTTATCTTGAGCAACAACGACGGGTGCATCATCGCACGCAGCAATGAAGCCAAATCTTTGGGCATTGACATGGGCAGTCCTTTCTATCAAGCGAAAGACATCCTTGAGCAACATGGCGTGGCGGTATTCAGCAGCAACTACAACCTCTATGGCGATATGAGTCGGCGGGTGATGCGCATGCTCTACGACTTTTGTCCTGACGGATTCACCCAATACAGCATCGACGAGGCCTTCCTCAACCTCGCCGGAATGGGCACTCCTGAAGACCTCCACCTGCCTTGCATCCAACTTGCCAAAGATATTGAGCAAGGCACGGGCATTCCCGTCACCATCGGCATCGCCCCCACCAAGACCCTGGCAAAGATGGCAAGTAAGTTTGGCAAGAAGCACAAGGGCTACCAAGGCTGTTGTATGATTGACACTGAGGAGAAGCGCCAGAAAGCCCTGCAATTATTCCCCGTCGAGGATGTGTGGGGCATCGGATGGCGACACAAAGCCAAACTGGAGTACTACGGCATCAAGACAGCCTGGGATTTCACGCAGAAAAGCGAGGCTTGGGTGAGGAAACTCATGCATGTGCCAGGGTTGAGAACATGGAAAGAGCTGCGTGGCATCGACTGCATCGACATCGAGGAACTGCCTCACAAGAAGAGCATCATGACCAGCAGGAGTTTTCAGGGCGAGGGCTTGTCGCAGTTGGCCGATGTGGAGGAGGCCGTTGCCAACTTTGCCGCTTCCTGTGTGCGCAAACTGCGTGAGCAACACACCTGTTGCTCCGCCTTGACGGTGTTCGCCCATACCAGTCGTTTCCGCACTGACCTCCCCTCCAGCTACCTCTATCGCAACGTTACCCTGCAGGTGCCCACCAACGATTTGCAGGAGATTGTATCCACAGCAGTCAAAGCCTTGAGAGCCGAATGGCCCAACCATCAGTATTATTATAAGAAAGCAGGTGTGATGGTGTGGGACATCTGTCGCGATGATGCCATACAGACAGCCCTCTTCGACCCTATTGACAGAAGCAAACAAGCTGCTTTGGCAAAAGCCATCGATGAGATTAATCGCAAGAACGGCCACAACATGGTGCGTGTGGCCGTACAGGGATATCGCAAGAATTGGCACTTGAAAAATGAATACATCTCCCGCCAATTCACCACCAATATCAATCAGATTATCAAAGTGAAAACCGACTAACTGAAAAGGCTCACCACCCCATCAGTTCACGCAGATAAGGAACCAGTTCGCCTGCCATCTTCTCTTGCTGCTTAATGGAGGGATGATAGTCAGCTCCATAGCCCAAGCTGCCATCCTGAGGCGAGAAGTCAAAGCGATAAACATCCAGATCCCCCTTTCTGTTAGCTTCTTTCACCGCTGCATTCAAGGCATCCTCCACAGCATGCAGCCGGTCACCGCTCAGCATACACCCACTCAGCATCACTATCTTTGCCTGCGGATATTTACCCCTCACCTGTTGTATAAACAAAGCATACGCCTCACGCAGCTTCGTCTTGTTGAACCTACCCGTTGAAGCGTCATTCGTGCCCAGGTTGATGCACACCAAATCGGGCGTAAAGCGGCTGTAATCCCACAGCTGGGTGGTGTCATTGAAATTGGTATAGCCATACAAGGCAGGCATGGCGATAGCCGGATTGCCATCATAGGGACCATTATAGTTTCTGAAAATGCCGATACCACTCCTTGCCACCACCAAGTGTTGGGCATCTAAAGCTCTCGCCGTGAGGGCTGCAAAGCTGTGGTAATGGTTTTCCGTGTCATAGCTGAACCTCACCGTAGCTGCCTGCGCCTCAACTCCATAGCCACAGGTAATCGAGTTGCCAATGAACTCAATCTTGCGTTGTGGCAAGGCAGGTGGGTCCGTCAGGTCTTTGCCTGGGTCGAGGATAAAGCCATAAAATTCAGGACGCATCTCATAGCCCTCAATGATATTCATCAGCTTCACCACATGCCTTCCCTCTGGCAAGCCTTCCGCCAACACCGTTACCGTATCCTCACGCGTGAAGTAATCCACCTTAAAAGGCTCCTGCTCATCAACCTGAGCCATATAGAACCCACTCTTGGGCTTCGCTTTCATGCGTATCGATGTTCCCTCGAATCCTGCCATGATCTGCACACCGGGGTAAGTGTACAAAGGAGCTTCGGGATTCGTGAAGTCCACCCTGCCCACATACAGAATCCTGGCATCCGACGCAGGCACATCCGTTTCAGTAACCTCATGTTTTTCAGCTGAGCATCCCAACATAGCCATCAGGCATAGCCCTATCAAGCATATTATCTTTTTCATGTTACCACTGTTTTTGTTTCCACAAAAATAATACAATATTTTCAAATAACATAAGGAATTGCTAACTTTGCCCGCAAATAACAACAAAAGACCATTATCATGAACAAAAGAGAAATTTATCTGGCAGGCGGTTGCTTTTGGGGCACCGAGCATTTCATCAAGCAGATCCAGGGAGTCATCTCTACCGAGACGGGCTTTGCCAACGGACATACAGAGAATCCCACCTACAAGCAGGTCTATACCGACACCACAGGCTATGCTGAAACCGTCAAGGTGGTATATGATGCCGATGTGTTGAACCTTGAACTGCTCATCCAGTTGTATTTCAAAGCCATCGACCCCACCAGCTTGAACAAGCAGGGGGAAGACGAAGGTACCCGTTATCGTACAGGCATTTATTACACCTCCGACATCGACCTCCCTGTTATTATGCAGGTATTCAACGAGGTTGCCAAAGGTTTCCTCCAACCTTTAGCCGTAGAGGTTCTCCCGCTGCAGAACTACTATCCCGCCGATGAATACCATCAGGATTACCTTGACAAACATCCCGATGGATACTGCCATCTCTCTCCCGCCCTGTTTGAAATGGCGAAGAAGGCGAATAGGAAATAAAAAAAACTCCCCCCGTTCAAATCATCACATAGAACGGAGGGAGCATAAAAGTTAGGCGAACCTTATTCTATATAGAACGATTCCGTGCCTACACCATAGTGACGCAGGGCACCGTAATTACCACCACCCTGGTGATCCTGTGCCCATGAGCAACTCACGGCACGCTTACCCTGGTTGGTCTGAACAATGCGATAGCCATAAGCCACACGGCAGATGGGCACACCCAGCGCATTCCTCTTCACATCCCACTCGTTGCGAGTAATTACCACACTGACGGTATTGCTATCCTGCTGCTTGGATATGCTGAGCGCAGCGGCATTCAGCTGAGCGTTCATACTGCCAGGCTGTGGCATGGGGCGGCGCTGGATATTCTCGGGCGAGTTGTTCTTGATGGCATCCTGCATGAAGATGGTGTACATCGTGGCGCGGTTATAATTCTGTTCAAAGGTATCCTCCATATCCTTCGACAATCCCTTGTTGGCTGCAGCGAAGAAAGCACGGTAGTTCTCCACACGCTTCAGACAGTTCTTGGCAGCCTCGAAACTGTTGCCCTCCAGGAAGGTACGGTCATGACTGGTGGCAGAGATGAAGTAAGCCTCTCCCTTGTCATTGATTTGCAGGAAGGCACTGGCGCCGTTCACCCACAGGTCAACGTTGCCGCTGGCTTCGAAATCGAAACGTCCGTTCACAATCTTTACATTCAGCGGATTGTAAAGGCCGTTCTGGTTAAAGAGATTGTTCAGGAACATGGAGAAATACTGGTTCTCCTGATATCCGCTCACATGCTCGTTCGCCTCGTTATAGAGGTATCGCTTAATCATCTGGTCGCGCAACTGTACAACCTCCTGCGGTGAGACGTTCTCCATCTGCTCGATATACGGCATCACCTTCGTTTGGCCTTCGCGAGTCATCGTCCAAGGCACTTCGGGGGCAGGACCTGCTGTCACCTTCTGCACCTCACTCTCTACGCCCGATGCACTGTTGTCCGAGCTGTTGGTCGCGTTATCGGTCTTCTCTGTAACGGCCTTCTTGGCTTCCTTCACCAACCCCCTCAAACCGCCAAACTGAGCATAAACGCCCAAGTTACCTGCGAAGAGCAGAGCTATAGCTACTGCAAGCTTCAAAATCGTTTTCTGTTTCATAATCCTTCTTATTATTAGGTTGACAAAATCAAATCATTCTTTAATCCGCTTACAAAGATAAGAAATTAAAAGTAAAACGCCACACAAAAAGATGAAAAAAATAAGCAATAATCATGAAATGGTATGAAACTCTTGGTTGAATCTTGTGTTATGTCTCCAAAAGACACTATACAGGAAAAGACACCCCGAATACAGAAATACAGAATACAGTTTCTTTGGGAAGATGTATCAACGGTAAGCAAAAAAAGAGAATAATAAATTTTATTATTATATAGATAATATATATTATATATATAATAATAAGTTTTGTTTTGGCAGTTGGATGATGTGTCGCTGAGAAAACTGTATTCTGTATTTCTGTATCAAAAGGCTAAGACAGGGGCATACCTATGAAGTGCTTTTGAATAGTCTCTATTTTGCCAGAACCACACTCACCCGCCAATTACTTCAATTAATTGTCTTAATTTATAAAATAAAACGGCGCGATTAGTTGAAATAATTGCCCATGACCCAGTAATTCAAGAAAAATACACTATTTTTGAAAAATATTATATTAAATA
>JAFXVZ010000014.1 GCA_017534535.1 Bacteroidaceae bacterium
CCGACAAGGAGGGTTTCTTGCGTTCACATCGTGCTTTGACACAGACGGCTGGTCGTGCGGCACGAAATATCAATGGATTGGTCATCATGTATGCCGACAAGATTACGGAAAGTATGCAGCTGACGATTGACGAGACGAACCGCAGACGTGAGAAGCAATTGAAGTATAACGAGGAGAATGGCATCACGCCTCAGCAGATTATCAAGGCGAGAAACTTAGAGGTATTTGCTCCGAATATAGAAGCTACTGACGATACGAAAGGTACCATCAGTCGCCGCAAAGAGGAGATTTCCGGTCCCCGACCCTATATCGAGCAAGTGGGAAGTACCAGCGTTGCCGCCGATCCGATTGTGCAGTATATGTCGCGTGAACAGCTCGAGAAGAGTATTGAGCAGACGAAGAAGCGTATGCGTGAGGCTGCCAAGAAGCTCGACTTCATCGAGGCGGCTCAATATCGCGATGAAGTCTTGAGGATGGAAGATATTTTGTTCTCTCGTTTTGGAGACGAGAAAAAAAATGATTGAGAAATCGCTATCCGATTATCAAATTGAGATTGTGCTTTGCACAAAAGAAAAAACGCTTTGCGTTTATGAAAACGAATAAAAGGCTGCACAATGCAGCCTTATTTGTTGAATGAATAAAGAACAGTTAATAATGAACAATGAACAGATAATGAATAGATGTTATTCATTATTCATTATTCATTGGCTTCGCCCAATCTCCTCGCGACTCGGCATAGCACAAGCAAGCTTGGCTCTGTGCTCGCTGCTCCGAGAAGTTTTTCATTAGTATGCAAACATTGGATACTTCACCATTGTTTCATTCACATGAGCACGAACCTTTGTAATAACAGCTTCATCCTCTGGAGCATTCAGTACTGTTTCGATAAGTTCTGCAATCTCCAGCATGAGACCTTCTTTGGCACCACGAGTAGTGATGGCTGGCGTACCCAAGCGGATACCTGAGGTCTGGAATGCACTGCGAGAGTCAAATGGAACCATATTCTTGTTAGCTGTGATATCAGCTGCTACAAGAGCCTTCTCTGCTACCTTACCAGTCAATTCTGGATACTTGGTGCGGAGATCAACCAGCATAGAGTGGTTATCTGTACCACCAGATACGATGTGGAAGCCACGATCTACCAATGCCTGTGCCAATACGGCAGCATTCTTCTTCACCTGTGCTTGGTATTCCTTGAACTCTGGCTGCAGAGCCTCGCCGAAAGCCACTGCCTTAGCAGCGATAACATGCTCCAGCGGACCGCCCTGGATACCAGGGAACACAGCTGAGTTCAACAGAGTTGACATCATCTTAATCTCGCCCTTCTTGGTAGCCAAGCCCCAAGGATTCTCGAAGTCCTTACCCATCAGGATGATACCACCACGAGGACCACGCAGGGTCTTATGAGTGGTAGAAGTGACGATGTGAGCATATTTCAACGGATTGTCCAGCAAGCCAGCGGCAATCAAGCCAGCAGGATGAGCCATATCAATCATCAGCAAAGCCCCTACCTCATCGGCAATTTTACGCATACGGGCATAGTCCCATTCACGAGAATAAGCCGAGCCACCGCCGATGATCAGCTTTGGCTTCTCTTGGAGAGCCAGGCGCTCCATCTCGTCGTAATCCACACGACCCGTCTCCTTGTTCAGGCTATAAGCAATGGGATGATACAGAATACCAGACGTATTCACAGCTGAACCATGAGAAAGGTGTCCACCCATATCAAGATTCAGACCCATGAATTTATCACCGGGTTTCAGCACGGTCAGCAACACAGCAGCATTTGCCTGTGCACCAGAGTGAGGCTGTACATTGGCATACTCAGCACCAAACAGCTGCTTCACACGGTCAATGGCAATCTGTTCACTCTGATCCACCACCTCACAACCGCCATAATAACGCTTGCCGGGATAGCCTTCAGCATACTTGTTGGTCATGCAAGAACCCATAGCCTGCATCACTTGGTCACTCACAAAATTCTCTGAAGCAATGAGTTCCATGCCTTTCAGCTGACGCTGGTGCTCCTGCTCAATCAGATTGAAAATCAAATCGTCTCTTTTCATGATTTGCTTATTTATTAATAATATGATTTATTTCAGGCTGCAAAGGTACGATTAATTGAGAGAAAAGCCAAATTTTATTTCTTTTTCTCAACCGACCACCCAAACTTTCCAATTTTCTGTCCCAAGCTGTAATAACCACCGTGTACATACACCAGGGGATTAAACGATGCCATATCGAAAGCTCCCGTTTCGTCGTCAAGATACTGAGCATCTACCCGTACATTCACCACCTCGGCAATGAACATATCGTGGGAACCCAATGCCAGCACTTCTTTCACACGGCACTCGATGTTTACAGGCGATTCCTCGATGAGGGGTGCACTAACCACGCTGCACTTGCCTGGGGTGAGATTCATTTCCTCAAACTTGTTGTAGTCCTTACCCGACCGTACACCACACCAGTCGGTAGCCTTTGCCAAACGCTCGGTAGTGAGATTAATCACAAATTCCATATTCTTCTTGAGGATAGGATAAGAGTGGCGTTCGGGACGTACGGAGATGTAGCACATCGGGGGGTTGGTACACAAGGTGCCCGTCCACCCTATCGTGATGATGTTATACTCCTCTGGGGTGCTGCCACAACTCACCAATACTGCTGGCAAGGGGTATATCAGTGTGCCTGGTTTCCAGTCGATTCGATTGACCATTGACGATTGACCATTGACAATTAACCCTGCGGCTAATTTTTCGTTCTTGGCTTCCTTAAATTCTTGAATAAAATCTTTCTTCATAATAACAATTCATATTTTGTTACAGAACAAAGTTCATTAATCGTCAATGGTCAATCGTCAATGGTCAATGGATGAAATTCATTTGAGATGAATTTCATCTCTATGCTGCTCTTTCTCGCAATAATGGCACTTGATGATGCAATTGTCTTTGTCAATCACCTTAAAGCGAGTGGGCATTGGCTCATTATTCGTGATGCACTTCTGATTGGAGCACTTCACAATGCCAATCAGTTCGTCAGGCAGTTGCAACTGACGCTTCTCCACCACCTCATAATCACGGATGATGTTCATCCTTACATTGGGAGCCACCACCGCGATACGGTTGATCTCATCATCGCTAAAGAACTTATCTGCAATCTTGATAATACCTTTCTTGCCCAACAACTTACTATCGAGGTTATTACCAATAGTAATGTTATTGGTCATGTTTTCCAAGCCGAGCAATGATACCACCGTAAACAGTTTGTCGCTCGGTATATGATCTATCACTGTGCCGTTTTCCAAAGCGGCTACCTGCAGTGCTTTCTTATTCTCTCTCATACTCGTCATTTATTAAAAGTGTCACGAACCGAATTAACCATCTTCTCCACATTATCCTTGAAATTGTTAATTACATCAGGCAGGTCGTCAGTGATATTCTTCACAGCACCACTAACTTTTTCAGCTGCCTGAACCTTCAAAGAGTCAGCTTTAACCTCGTCAAGTGTTATTCCCAATACATCGCAGAGAATTGCCTCACGAGCATACAAACCATTTTGTGCCTGCTGAAAGTAATATGCTTTCTCATTGGCATCAACATCGTAGGCAATCTCATTCACACGAGGCAGTGGGTGCAGAATGCGGAGGTTAGGCTTGGTATGTTCCAACATCGCATTTCGCAGGATATACACATTCTTCACACGTTCATATTCATCCAAATCGGTGAATCGTTCACGCTGTACGCGAGTCATATACAGGATGTCGGCATCAGCGATGTTCTCAGCAGTGAAGTCCTTGTGTTCTACAAACTTGATATCATGCTCACGACAATAGATCTTGTACTCTTCAGGCATACGCAACTCATCTGGTGCGATAAAATGGAATGTAGGATTAAAATGACGCATCGCCTGAATCAGCGAATGAACCGTACGACCGTATTTCAAGTCACCCACCAAGTAAATCTGCAAGTTCTCCAAAGTACCTTGTGTCTTGTAGATAGAGTACAAGTCGAGCATCGTCTGTGACGGATGCTGATGTGCACCGTCACCAGCATTCACCACAGGTACATGAGTTACCTCGCTGGCATAACGGGCTGCACCCTCAAGGTAATGACGCATCACGATGATGTCTGCATAGTTACTTACCATCTTAATGGTGTCATTCAAGGTCTCTCCTTTACTCGAACTGGTGGACATGGGGTCGCTGAAACCGATGACACGGGCACCCAAACGATTGGCTGCCGTCTCAAAGCTCAGACGGGTACGAGTAGAAGGTTCAAAAAACAAGGTTGCAACAACTTTACCGTACAGCAAATGACGGTTTGGATGGTTTTCAAATTCCTTAGCCATCTCTATCATGTAGAGAATTTTCTCTTTAGAATAGTCGGCTATGGTAACTAAACTTCTGTTTTCCATAACGTTGATTAGATTAATCTGTTTTCAAGTGAACAAAGTTACAATTTTATTTTCGCACTTGAAAGAGAGTAGTCTATTTTTTTTGTACCTTTGCATTATTAAACGAATGATTATGGACTTTATCAATGAATTAAATGAGGGACAGCAGAAGGCGGTGTTGTATTGTGACGGGCCATCATTGGTGATTGCAGGAGCTGGCTCCGGCAAGACCCGTGTGTTGACCTACAAGATAACTTACTTGCTGGAAGAAAAAGAATACGACCCCTGGAACATTCTGGCTTTGACATTTACCAATAAGGCAGCCAGAGAGATGAAGGAACGTATTGCCAAGCAAGTGGGCATTCGTCGTGCCCAATACTTATGGATGGGAACCTTCCACTCCATATTCCTCCGCATCCTGCATTATGAACATGAACACATCGGCTTCAATAGCAATTTCACTGTATATGATGCTTCTGACAGCAAGAGCCTCATCAAATCCATTATCAAGGAGATGGGACTGGACGAGAAGACTTACAAACCTGGTTTGGTGGAAGAACGTATCTCCAGCGCCAAGAACCGCTTGGTGACCCCTCAGGAGTATCTGAATAATTACGACTTGACTGAATCTGACCGCGATGCAAAGATTCCAGAAACAGGAAATATCTATCTGCGCTACTGGAACCGTTGCAAACAGGCAAATGCGATGGACTTTGACGACCTGCTGTTCTATACATATCTGTTGTTCAAATACAACCCCGACATACTGGCGAAGTACCAGCAACAGTTTCAATATATCTTGGTGGATGAGTATCAAGACACCAATTATGCCCAGCACTGCATCGTACTGCAACTTGCAGCCCAGCATCAACGAGTGTGTGTGGTGGGCGACGACGCCCAGAGCATCTACTCTTTCCGAGGAGCAGAAATCGACAACATCCTGAACTTCACCAAGATGTTTCAAGGCACTAAGGTATTCAAACTGGAACAGAACTATCGTTCTACGCAGACCATCGTATCAGCTGCCAATAGCTTGATCGCCAAGAATGAAAGGCAGATTCACAAGGAGGTATTCTCAGAAAAGGAAGAAGGTGAACGCATTACGGTGACACAGGCATACAGCGACACAGAAGAGGGGGATATCGTTGGCAATAAGATTATGCAGTTGCATAGGCGTGAGCAGGTTCCCTATAGCGACATCGCCATCCTGTATCGTACCAATGCACAAAGTCGCATTTTTGAGGAGGTGATGCGTAAGAAAGGCATCCCCTATCGTGTATATGGTGGTCTGTCGTTCTACCAACGTAAGGAAATTAAGGATGTAATAGCTTATTTCCGCCTGGTAGTTAATCCTAATGACGAGGAAGCATTCAAACGTATCATCAACTATCCAGCCCGTGGCATAGGTGATACTACTGTCAATAAAATCACAGCTGCCGCTTCAACAAACGGGGTGAGTCTGTGGGAGGTGATTACACATCCTGAGACTTACGACCTGAATATTAACAAAGGTACGCTGACAAAGGTTGGTGGGTTCCGTCAACTGATGGATGGTTTTATCGCAAAAGCCCATGATACTGATGCTTATGAGCTGGGTACTGCTATCATTAAGGCTTCAGGTATTATCAATGAGATGATGCAGGACAGGACGCCAGAGAATTTGAGTCGGCAGGAGAATATCGAGGAACTGGTGAATGGATTACAGGAGTTTACACAGACGCATCGTGAGGAGGACAACGAGCATATCTATCTAAGTGATTACCTAAGCGAGGTGTCGTTGTTGACAGATCAGGACAGCGACAACGGTGAGGATGATTCGAAAGTAACCATCATGACCGTCCATTCTGCGAAAGGATTAGAGTTTGGTACCGTGTTCGTAGTGGGTTTGGAAGAGAATCTTTTCCCCAGTCCGATGTGTACAAATAGTGTCAAAGGCTTGGAGGAAGAACGCCGCCTGTTTTATGTGGCAATCACACGTGCCGAACATTATTGCTTCCTCAGCTATGCTAAGACGCGTTTCCGTTATGGGAAGATGGACTTCTGTACTCCCAGTCGTTTCATCAGGGATATCGATCGCAAATACTTGTTCTTCGAACAGCAAGACTCTGTTTTTTCCAATCCCTCCTTCCGCCAAAGCAATTCCTTCGGCAGGTGGGACTATGTGCCTGAGGAGGAACGATATCAATCGACAAACCCAACGAGGATGAGGTCGTTGAAGCGAGTAAGCAGTACATTAGTAAGCCCATCAGCCAGTAACGCTCAACCGTCAACAGCCAACAGTCAACAGTCAACGGTCAATGGTCAACCTATCTCCGTAGGTCAACGCATTCAGCACGAACGCTTTGGCATTGGTGAAGTTATCAAGGTGGAAGGTACGGGTGATAATACCAAAGCTACCATCCGATTTGTGAATGCTGGCGAAAAACAATTACTTCTTCGCTTTGCAAGATTTAAAGTTATTTAGAAAAGATCAATAGTCAATAGTCAATAG
>JAFXVZ010000015.1 GCA_017534535.1 Bacteroidaceae bacterium
CACTGTAATATGCATGTCTGACTTTTTAAGGTGGCTATAGTGCCGGGGTTCCACCTCTTCCCATCCCGAACAGAGAAGTTAAGCCCGGCCGCGCCGATGGTACTGCCCACAAGGTGGGAGAGTAGGTAGCCGCCGTCTTTTGTCAGAAGCGGTCTTTGGGTTATACCTGAAGACCGCTTTTTTTTACATATTATTTGGTTATTAATAAATATTTTTGCTTATAAAAGCGTTTTATATACAGAATATTTTGTAACTTTGCAGCTCGAATTGTAAATGTGAAGAAAAGGGTATGTTAGAGAAATATGATATTGACCTGAAAGCCATAGAACTGGATGAGAAAGTATTCAACTATTCTCTTGATGACGATTTCTTTACAGCATTAGGGGCTCAAGAGGTTACGCGTGGTCAGGTGGAAGCACATGTGAATGTTAAAAAACTGACAGCCTCATTTGAGTTGGATATGTATATTAATGGGTATGTTATTATTCAGTGCGATAGATGTCTGGATGACATGGTACAACCCGTTGAAGCAAACAACAAGTTGAAGATTAAATTTGGTACTTCATATCTTGACGAAGGGGATGAACTGGTTATTGTACCTGAAGATGAAGGGAAGGTGAATGTTGCATGGTTCCTCTATGAAATTATTGCATTATCCATACCTATTCAGCATACTCATGCGTCAGGAGAGTGCAATGAAGAAATGATGAAAATCTTGAAAGAGCATTCAGGACATTTTAATGAGGATGAAAATGACTCACCTACTGGTGAAAATATAGATTCAAGATGGAATGATTTGAAGAAATTATTAAATAACAATTAAAAATAAGAAAAAATGGCACATCCTAAGAGAAGACAGTCTAAGACTAGAACTGCTAAGAGAAGAACTCATGATGTAGCAGTTGCTCCTACATTGGCAATTTGCCCTAATTGTGGCGAGTGGCATGTTTATCACACAGTATGTCCAGCTTGTGGATATTACCGTGGTAAATTGGCAGTTGAGAAAGAAGCTGCCGTTTAATCGGTGGTTCTATTATGAATTAGGCAGGTATAGCAGAGAAGGTTTGCCCAATTGAGCAAGCCTTTTCGCTTACCTTTTTAGCTCAACCTATAGAACTTTAATATGGAGAAAATTAATGCAGTAATTACAGGTCTTGCAGGCTATGTCCCTGATTACATCTTGACAAACGATGAGTTGTCGAAGATGGTAGATACCAATGACGAATGGATTATGTCGCATGTTGGCATCAAGGAACGTCACATCCTCAAGGAAGAAGGCTTGGGAAGTGGTTATTTGGCACGTAAGGCTTGTAGAAAACTGATTAGAGAAACGGGAACTAATCCGGATGATATAGATCTGTTGGTTGTTGCGACTACAACCCCTGATTATCATTTTCCATCAACTGCATCCATTCTTTGTGAAAAGTTGGCATTAAAGAATGCATTTGCATTTGATATGGAAGCTGCATGTAGTGGCTTCTTGTATGCGTTGGAAGTAGGCGCAAGTTTCATTCGCTCAGGTAGGTACAAAAAAGTATTGATTGTGGCTGCAGAGAAATTGTCTTGCATGGTCAATTATAATGACCGTAACACTTGCCCACTTTTCGGAGATGGTGCAGCTGCATGTTTCTTGGAGCCTACAACGGAAGAGATTGGCGTGATTGACTCATATTTGCGAACAGATGGACTTGGTTTGCCATCGTTACATATGAAGGCTGGTGGTTCTGTTTGTCCTCCTTCCTATTTTACGGTTGACAATCAGATGCATTACATCTATCAAGACGGCCGTCCTGTATTCAAACATGCTGTTACTGACATGACATTGGCATGTAACAAAGTGATGGAAAACAACGGATTGACAAAGGAAGATATCAAGTGGTTTGTCCCTCATCAGGCCAATATGCGTATTATAGAGTCTGTTGCCCACATGTTGCAGGTTGACAAAGAGAAAGTGTTGGTCAACATCGAGCATTATGGTAATACCAGCGCGGTATCCGTGCCGTTGTGTTTGATGGACTATGAGCATATCCTGAAGAAAGGCGACAAGTTGATTCTGACTACCTTTGGCGCTGGTTATTCATGGGGTGCGATTTATTTGATTTGGGGATATGATGGGAAGTCGCGTTTAGAAAAGATCAATAACGCAGCAGTAAAGAAATAATGTTCATAATACAGATGAAGAGCGCATCATATATTTACATACGATGCGCTTTTTTGTCCTGAAATTGTTAAGGTTTTATGCATAAAGCAGGTTTCGTAAATATTGTTGGTAATCCCAATGTAGGGAAATCCACCTTGATGAATGCCTTGTTGGGCGAACGCATATCCATTGCTACCTTCAAAGCCCAGACAACACGACATCGTATCATGGGTATCTACAATACCGATGATATGCAGATTGTATTCTCTGATACACCTGGAGTATTGAAGCCTGCTTATAAGTTGCAGGAGTCTATGTTGGAATTTTCCAATTCGGCCTTGACTGATGCTGATGTGTTGCTTTATGTGACTGATGTGATTGAAAAAGCTGAGAAGAACAACGATTTTATTGAGAAAGTAAGCAGGCTTGATGTCCCTGTCATCGTGTTGATTAACAAGATTGACTTGACTGACCAGCAAAAACTGGAGCAAATGGTAGAAGCATGGCATGGGGTGCTCCCAAAAGCTGAGATAATACCTATCTCTGCCTCTAACAAGTTTAATGTGGATGTTGTATTGCGTAGGGTAAAAGACCTCATACCAGATTCACCACCTTACTTTGACAAAGACCAATGGACAGACAAACCAGCCAGATTTTTTGTATCAGAGATATTGCGTGAAAAGATTCTGCTGTATTATGATAAGGAGATTCCTTACTCGGTGGAAGTCGTGGTTGAACAATTCAAGGAGACCGATAAGAAGATTAGCATTAATGCCGTCATCTATGTTGAGCGAGATTCACAGAAAGGCATTATTATCGGACACCAGGGCAAAGCATTGAAAAAAGTCTCCACGGAAGCACGCAAGAGTTTGGAAAAATTCTTTGGTAAGACCATCTATTTAGAAACATTTGTAAAAGTTGACAAAGACTGGCGTAATTCTGATAAAGAGTTACGAAACTTTGGATACGACCAGAAAGATTAATTTGCAAACCCAGGCCGTGAGTGCCTAATATACAAAAAAGATTATGGGAAATATAGTTGCCATCGTAGGACGCCCCAATGTAGGTAAGTCCACTATTTTCAACCGCTTGACACAAACCCGTCGAGCAATTGTTGCCGAGCAGGCTGGTACTACCCGCGACCGCCAATATGGGAAGTCGGAGTGGGGAGGGCGTGAGTTCTCTGTCATCGACACCGGTGGATGGGTTGTCAATTCAGAGGATATCTTCGAAGAAGAAATTCACAAGCAAGTATTGTTAGCAGTTGATGAAGCTGATGTCATCCTGTTTGTGGTTGATGTGGCATACGGTCTGAACGACCTCGATAGGGAAGTGGGTGTCATTTTGCGTAGAACCAAGAAACCCGTCATCCTTGTGGCCAACAAAGCCGATAATAATGACCTGGCATTTGGCGCATCTGAGTTCTACAGTTTAGGTTTAGGTGACCCCTTCTGTATCTCTGCCCTTACTGGTAGTGGTACAGGCGATTTGCTTGATGAAGTAGTTTCCCATTTCAACAAAGACGATGAAGTGTTGGAAGACAACCTGCCACGCATCGCTGTGGTTGGTCGTCCCAATGCCGGCAAGTCATCCATCATCAACGCCCTTATAGGTGAAGACCGCAACATCGTGACAAATATTGCAGGCACTACACGAGATTCCATCTATACCCGATACAACAAATTTGGCTTCGACTTCTATCTAGTGGATACTGCAGGCATCCGTAAGAAGACGAAAGTTACTGAGGAGTTGGAATACTATTCTGTGGTTCGTTCCATCCGTGCCATTGAAAATTCAGATGTTTGCATCCTTATGCTCGATGCCACTCGTGGTCTTGAAAGTCAGGACCTTAATATTTTCTCGTTGATACAAAAAAATACTAAGGGCTTGGTTGTGGTGGTTAATAAATGGGATTTGGTAGAGGAAAAGAATGATAAGGTGATTAAAACCTTCACCGATGCCATTTACAATCGTTTTGCCCCATTCGTTGATTTCCCCATTATCTTTGCTTCTGCTTTGACAAAGCAACGCATCCTGAAAGTGTTGGAAGAGGCTCGGCAGGTTTATAAGAACAGATCTACCCGTGTGCCAACTGCCAAGCTGAATGAAGAATTGTTGCCACTGATAGAGGCTTATCCTCCTCCAATGACCAAGGGCAAGATGTTAAAGATAAAGTATATTACCCAGTTGCCGAACATGGCCGTACCTTCTTTTGTCTTCTTTGCCAACCTGCCTCAATATATCAAGGAGCCTTACAAGCGATTCTTGGAGAACAAGTTGCGTGAGAGGTGGAACTTCAGAGGTACTCCTATCAATATCTTTATTAGACAGAAATGATTGAGCTTCACGACATTTACAAATCGTTCGATGGTGTTGAGGTCCTAAGAGACATCAGTGCTGTATTTGAGAATGGCAAGACCAACCTGGTTATCGGTCAGAGTGGTTCTGGTAAGACCGTTTTGATGAAATGCATCGTAGGCTTGCTCACCCCTGACCGTGGCCAATTGTTGTATGATGGTCGCGATTTTCTGAGCTTAGGCAAGAAAGAAAAGAAACTCTTGCGTCGTGAGATGGGTATGATATTCCAGAGTGCGGCTCTGTTTGACTCCATGACTGTGCTTGAAAATGTGATGTTTCCCCTCAATATGTTTAGCAATGACACTCTGCGTGACCGTACGCGTCGTGCCCGTTTTTGTCTTGAAAGAGTGAATTTGATGAGTGAGGCACACGATAAATATCCTGGCGAAATCAGTGGAGGTATGCAGAAGCGAGTTGCCATTGCCCGAGCCATTGCCCTCAATCCGCAATATTTGTTCTGCGATGAGCCTAACTCAGGCCTTGACCCCAAGACCTCACTGGTTATTGATGATTTGATTCAGAGTATCACCCATGAATATAATATGACCACCATCATTAATACCCACGACATGAACTCCGTCATGGGCATTGGTGAAAGCATCATATTCATCCACAAAGGAAATCTGGAATGGCGGGGTACCAGTCATGAGGTCATCTCTTCCACTAATCAGAAACTCAATGATTTCATCTTTGCTTCCGACCTTTTTAAGAAAGTAAAAGCAGTTGAAGAGCTTGACCAGATTCTTGATCAGACCTACACAAAATAAGTGCGATGGAGCTCCGTTATCAACGGCTATGAGAGCCGTTCTCGTTGCCTTTGAACTCCGACCTGAGCAACACCTTGCTCCGACCTGCTTTGCCTACACCTTATTTATATATATGGGGGAGCAGAACTTCACAGATTTAGGGAGAAAGTGATGCCATCTTTATGGGTAAAACTTGCTATCGCAGAAAGTAAAGCTTACTATCTTTCTTGGCAGTATCTCCTATCACCTGTCCGAATATCTCGCATGGGGGTATAGGAGATATTGCAATGACTTGTGGGAGATATTCCGACAACCCATAGAAAGCCTCCGATAAGTGATGGGAATGTCTCCTTTCCCAAATTAAAAAACTATTTTAATTGCAATACAAGGTAACTGATTAGATAAGCTCCATCACTACAGACATCACTTTTTGACCAATTGCCTCAGCCTTCTCGGGAGAAGTTGCTTCGCTATATACACGGATAATAGGTTCTGTGTTACTGCTACGCAAATGCACCCATGAGTCGGCGAAGTCGATCTTCACGCCATCTATATCGTTGATTTCCTCTTTCTTATACAACTCTTTCACCTTTGCCAAGATAGCAGGAACATCTGTATCTGGCTTGAGGTCGATGCGATTCTTTGCCATGAAATAAGACGGATAAGTGGCACGCAATTCGCTTAGTTTCTTCCCCTCGTGAGCGATATGGCTCAGCAACAGAGCGATGCCCACCAAAGCATCACGTCCATAATGGATTGCAGGATAGATTACACCACCATTGCCTTCACCGCCAATCACAGCTCCCACTTCCTTCATCTTAGTGGTTACATTTACCTCACCCACTGCTGAAGCAAAATACTGCATGCCATACTTTCTGGTCACGTCACGTAGGGCACGGGTTGAACTAAGATTGGAAACCGTATTGCCCGGGGTATGCTTCAAGATATAATCAGCCACAGTCACCAGCGTATATTCTTCACCATACATTTTGCCATCCTCGCAAATCATAGCCAGGCGATCCACGTCAGGATCCACCACGAAAGCCACATCATGCTCACCCTTCTTCATCAGAGCCATAATGTCACTCAGGTTCTTCTCCAATGGCTCTGGATTATGCTGAAAATCACCAGTAGGTTCTGTATATAAACCTGTTATCGTCTCTACGCCCAATTGCTTCAATAACTCTGGCAGGATAACCCCACCCACAGAGTTCACCGTGTCGATAGCCACACGGAAATGAGCCTTGCGGACAGCCTCCACATCTACCAAAGGCAAAGCCAGAACAGCATCAATATGTTTCTGGTTGTAAGACAAATCCACTCGGCAAGTCCCCAACTTTTCCACCTCAGCATAGTCGAAATCCTCTGCCTCGGCAATGCGTAATACCTCGTTGCCCTCCTCCTTGTTCAGAAATTCACCTTTCTCGTTCAGCAGTTTCAAGGCATTCCACTGCTTTGGATTATGTGAAGCAGTCAGGATGATACCGCCACTGGCACCTTCCATCGTTACAGCCAGTTCTGTAGTAGGGGTGGTAGCCAGATCGATGTCAACCACATCCCATCCCATACCCATCAAGGTACCAACCACTATGTTGCGTACCATAGGACCAGAGATGCGTGCGTCGCGGCCCACTACAATTTTATTGTTCTTCACAGTACAAGTTCTACGAATCAACGTAGCATATGCAGAGGTAAACTTTACCATGTCTAAGGGAGTAAGACCCTTACCCGCACCACCACCTATAGTACCACGGATGCCAGAGATAGATTTAATTAAAGTCATTATAATTATCGGTATAATTGGAATTTATGAATATCGTAATAATAAGCCTTCACGCCACTCATCGCCGTTTCGTGTCCCATCTTAGAAGGAACGATTAGCTTCACGCGAGCCCCATCACGCACATAGTTGAATGGTACCAGCCAGCCCTGAGGCACTGTTTGACTCTGATACACATAATACATCATACCAGAACTGAAGATGCCAGATGTACTGGTTCCCGTTTTTTGATAACGGAAAATATCCACTTGGGAAATCTGACCCACGTCGAAATTACTCATCACCAACGTTTCAGCACTATCTTTTTCCAGTCGATATTCCGCAAAGCGTACCAACACCATGTCGTTATTGCGAATCGTGTCGCCCAAATTCTGCGACCCCTTGTCGATAATCTGCATATACACACCGCTGGTGGTTTGCACATACTCGTTTCTGCTCACATCTGTCACACAGCCGGCATCCTGGAATTCTTTCTGGGAGATAACCTTGATGTCGTGATCCTTTATGAAATTGTTGATAGCCTTCTTCTCGTCTTCTAACATCTCAGCATACGTCACGTTGTCAGAGCAAGCATTGAAAGCGATACAGGCCAAAATCATGCCCGCAAAACATATAACAAGTTTTCTCATCTTTTATTTTCAAATTATTACCTTGCAAAAATAGGTCTTTTCCTTTTAATGGACGAACCAAAAGCTCAAAAGCAGTCAACTTTTAACCTTATTTATTTATTTGGGGTGTTGATTGAAGCATTCTTCTAATTGTTCCTTGTATTTCTCAAGCACTTGCTTAAACTTTTCCGATGCCATTTCCGCGTTCATGCCAGGCAACTCACCGCCCGATGCATTCTTATGTCCTCCACCATTGAATTCTGCAGCTACTATATGGCAGGGGAACTCGCCGATAGAGCGAAGTGATACTTTTACCATCTCCTTCTCAGTGTCTTCTCGTAGAAAGCAAGTAAAAATCACATCCTTGATTTGCAGGGGCATGTTGACAAACCCTTCACTATCGCCTTTGGAGTACTGGTACTCTCGTTGCTGGTCTTTCGTCAGCGTCAGGATGGCAGTATGATACTCAGGCAACACTTCCATGCCAGTGAGAACTTGACCTTGCAATAAAAGGCGACTGGCGGAGAAGTTATAATTCACCTTGCGATACACCAAATCTTTATCCACACGCTTTCTCAGCAACATACTCACGATGAAGAAAATCTCAGGATTGTTTGAGTTGAAGGTAAATCCACCCGTATCCGTCATCATGCCTGTATATATGCAAGTCGCCACTGTGGTATTCATGCGATAGTAATAGCCAAGGTCGCACAGAAAGCGATACATCAGCTCGCAGGTAGATGACTGTTCTGGGTGCGATATCGTGATGTCGGCAAACTCCTCAGGGTCCAGGTGATGGTCTATCAGAATCTTCTTTGCCTTTGATGTCCTTACCTTCTCACCCATCTCATCTATACGGTCTAGTCGGTTGAAATCGAGGCAACAAATCACATCTGCCTCTGCTATTATCTTATCCGCTACATGTACGTAACGGTTGTATGCCATGATGAAGTCTGCTCCAGGCATCCACTTGAAGAAATCGGGGAACGGGTTGGGCATAATCACACATACTTTCTTGCGGAGATACCTCAAGTAGTGGTATAGTGCCAGTGAAGACCCAATGGCATCTCCATCGGGATTTGTATGGGCTACAATGACGAACTTATGACAACTATCTTGCCACTCGGCAAACTTTGACACATATTCTGGATTGATGATTTGAGTCAGCATATTATCTACAATAAAAATTCAAGGTGACAAAAATAGTAAAAAAGTTCTGCATTCACAATACTATAGCCGAATAATGGTAAATAGTAGATGACAGCTCACCAAAAGCCAGATACCACTTAACGCCCCGATGGCTCTGGAAGCCGTACGCAAATTGAGGTATCGCAGGAACAGGTAAATGCAGCAATAGAAGAGCATTACCTCCAATGCGTTAGTCCAAAGATTGTCTATCGAGGCCATGGGTAATCTGGTCAGTTGATGCAATAACCCATTCAAGGCATTGATTAATCCGTCCAATCCGTTTGCCACCCATTGTTGCAGGGCAGGCAGGGGAGTGGTTAGCATCATGGCTACAGCTCCATACATGATGAGGGTGATTAATGGCAAAACTAGCAGGTTGCTTAGAAGGAAATGGGTGGAAAAACGATGGAAGTAAAGGATGACCAATGGTGCCGTACCTATCTGAGCGGCGATGGACACGGTCAGGATATCTTTCATTTTCTTTGCCACCCACAACGATGGTTCAGGCAAAAGGGAAGACAACTTGGGTTGCAAGATCATGATGGATGCCACTGCAACAAATGACAACTGGAAACTTACGTCAAACAGCCACAAAGGCCTGAATAATAACATACCGAAGGCGGTGAGTGCTAATACATGCAGAGAGGCAGGTTTTTCTTCCCGAAAGGAGGCGATGGCATGGATGCTGAACATAATGGCAGAGCGAATGACAGAGGTAGATAGTCCTGTAAAGATGGCAAAAGCCCAGAGGATGGCGATGACTAAACAAAGAGAAAATGGCTTGAACCATGAAACTCGTCTCCACAAAGGCATGAAGAACAACAGCAAAAAACCATAGATGAGTCCGATGTGCAACCCAGATAAGGCCAACACATGACTTACGCCTGCCACAGAATAGGTTTCACGCAGTTCGTCACTCAAGTCTTCTTTCACGCCAGTGGTCAAGGCAGATAGTACAGCATAAGAATCACCTGCAAAGCCTAGTTGCTGATACCGGCCTAACACCATCGTCCTGTAATCCTGCAAGCGTCCAATCCAGCCCACATGATCATTATGCCCTCTAAGTTGCCAACGACCTGCTGCGACATAAGCAGTGCCGGTTACTCCCTTTCGTTTCAGATATCCCACATAATCGAACCCGTCGGTCATGGCATCATTGTTTGGAGCCTGTAATTTTGCCTGTATAAACAATGTGTCGCCACGATTTAGGCGACTTGAGGTGGAGTCCTTCGCCACATATAATAGAAAACGATGAGATTGACCTTCTGGTGTGAGAATGTCGGATGGCAAGAGGAAAGTGCGAGGCTTCTCCTGAGGTGCTTCCTTTACCACGGCCATATAAGCTTCACGCTGATCGGAGAAGATAAAGTCTGTCTGTGCCAATTGCCAGGAAGTCAGTATATAGCCCCAACATACCAAACAGATGTTCAAAACCCACCCAAAGAGCCACGTAAAACGTTTACTCAGCAGATAGGCCGCCAGAAATGCCACCCATGAAACAATGAAAGATAACCATAGACCTGGTAAATCAGGTACATGCAGATACCATCCTGCTACAATGCCAACTACCAACGGCACCAATAGCCTGATGGAGGGATGTCGTTGGAGAGCAGCTGACAACATAATCTTTTAGAGGTTTTTCAATGCTTCAATGGCCGTGATTGGGTCTGCAGCAGAGAATACGGCATTGCCAGCTACCAGCACGTCGGCACCTGCTTCTATAAGCCTTGCCCCTGTGTTGATGTTCACGCCTCCGTCAATCTCTATCAAGGCGTGTGAGCCCGATTCGTCAATCAGATCTCTCAGCTCACGGGTCTTTTCCACCGTGTGCTCAATGAACTTCTGACCTCCAAAGCCTGGGTTGACGCCCATCAATTGCACCATATATACATCGTGAATAATGTCTTTTAGAAGTGATACAGGTGTAGAAGGATTCAGAGTGACAGCTGGTTCCATGCCTGCCTCTCGAATCTGCTGGATTACCCTGTGCAGATGCACACAGGTCTCATAGTGCACATTCATGATATAGGCTCCCAATGCCTTTACTTCAGGGATGAACTTCTCTGGTTGCACAATCATCAGGTGCACGTCGAGGGGCTTGTTCGACAACTTCACCACATGTTTCAATACGGGAAATCCAAAAGAGATGTTAGGCACAAACACACCATCCATGATGTCGCAATGAATCCAGTCGGCATCACTTTGATTCAGCATTTCTATATCGTCTGCCAGGTGAGCAAAGTCAGCCGACAGGATAGAAGGAGAGATGATAGGTTTCATAGGCTCATTATTTAAAACAACAATCGTTTGTAATCTTGAATCCACGCAATAGCTCGTCGGTTTGCAGGCGTTTCTTGCCAGGTAACTGCAATGACTTGATGTCGATAAACCCATCGGTCACTGCTACATGCAGATAGGTCTTGCTATCTGTTACAATGCTACCAGGTTCAAAGTTGTGCGACTTCATAATCTTTTCCGTCTGGAATACCTTCACTGCCAACGGCTCATTCACACCAGGCTGATGTAGTTCAGTCCATGCAGCAGGATAGGGCGACAAGCCTCGCACGTGGTCATATATCCTTTTCGCGGGTAGGTTCCAGTTGATACGACAGGTGTCCTTGAAGATTTTGGGTGCAGAACGTAGCTCACCCACCACCGCCATCTCTTCCTGTGGGATGGATTTCACCGTGCCGTTGATGATGGCATCTACGGTTTCTGTCACCAACTTGCCACCCAGCATCATCAGCTTGTCGTGGATGATGCCCACATCATCAGTATCGGCAATGGGCACCTTTACTTGCTGAATCACCTCCCCTGTATCAATCTCATGCTTCAGGAAGAAAGTGGTGATGCCTGTTTCGGTATCACCATTCATCACTGCCCAGTTGATGGGCGCTGCTCCGCGGTATTGGGGCAACAGTGAGGCATGTAGATTGAATGTCCCATAACGAGGCATGTTCCACACCACCTCAGGCAACATTCTGAATGCCACCACAATCTGCAGGTCAGCTTGCCAGGCGCGCAAAGCATCCACAAACCCTTCGTCCTTCAGCTTCTCAGGTTGCAATAAGGGTAGATTATGTTCCAAAGCATATTGCTTCACAGGAGAGAACTGAATCTTGTGCCCCCTTCCTGCAGGCTTGTCGGGCATGGTAATCACCCCCACCACGTTATAACCGCCTTCCACCAGGCATCGTAAGGTTTCTACCGCAAACTCTGGTGTGCCCATATAAACTATTCTCAAATCTTTCTTTTCCATCATTCAGCAGTTAAATTAAGCAACATCCCTCTATATGAATTAAACACCTTCGACTTAGACACAAAGCCAATATATTTGCCATCCTCTGTAACTACGGGTAAGTTCCAGGCATTAGTCTCATCGAACTTCTTCATCACCTGCTCCATGTTGTCACTCAGTAACAAACGCCCAGGAGGAGAGGTCATCAGCTTCTCCACTGTAAATCGGTGATACAGCTCCTGGCGGAACATGATATTACGGATATTGTCCAGTAACACTATGCCCAACAACTTCCCCTCTGCATCCACCACAGGAAAGATATTGCGTTTAGATGTAGAGATGACTCTAATCATATCCCCCATATCTATCTCTGGTCGCACAGTCATAAAGTCTTTCTCTACCACATTCTCGGTCTTCATCAGCGTTAGAATAGCCTTGTCCTTGTGATGAGTCAGCAACTCGCCCTTCTTCGCTAAGCGCATAGAGTAGATGCTGTGAGGCTCAAACACAATAATCGTTAGATACGCACTCACCGACACAATCAGCAAGGGCAGGAATAAGTCATATCCACCCGTCAGTTCTGCAATCAGGAACACACCCGTCAGTGGGGCGTGCATAACCCCACTCATGATACCTGCCATACCCATTAGGGCAAAGTTCTTCTCGGGCAAATAGCCAGTGAACTCAATACTATTGCTATAGTGTGCAAAAACAAAGCCTGCGATACATCCCAGGAATAGAGAAGGTGCGAACACACCACCACATCCTCCACCGCCATTGGTGGCACTTGAGGCAAACACTTTGGTTAGCAGAATCAGTATCAGGAACATAATCAGCCAGTTGTTGTGGCCATAGAAAAAAGAGTTGTTCATCACGGCATCCCAGTCTTGGTTGCTTGTTCCGTTCAACAACAATGTAATGGTATCATAACCCTCGCCATAGAGGGGAGGGAACAAGAAAATTAGGATACTCAGTATGACACCACCTATCAGCAGCTTACGCCAATTCTTGTTGAGTTTGGCAAAAAGGTTTTCCGTGGCGTTCATTGCACGTGTGAAATACAGTGATACCAGTCCGCAGAAGATACCCAGCAAGATAACATAGGGGATGCGACTCAGCTGGAAATGCTCGTCTAAGTGGAATTCAAACATGGCATTCTGTCCTGTAGTGAGGTACGCCACCGTGGCAGCTGTGACCGATGCTATCAGCAAAGGCAACAGTGAGTTCATCGTTAGATCAAGCATAATCACTTCAATGGTGAAGACCACCCCGGCTATCGGAGCTTTGAAGATACCGGCTACGGCACCTGCAGCTCCACACCCCACCAGCAACATGAGCGTGCTTTGTGGCATCTTGAACATACTGCCCAAGTTCGAGCCTATGGCAGAGCCTGTCAGTACGATAGGTGCTTCTGCTCCTACCGATCCACCAAAGCCGATGGTGATGGAACTGGCTATTAAGCTCGACCATGTATTATGCCGTTTGATGTGTCCTTCCCTTCGTGAGATGGCATACAGAATCTTCGTTACTCCGTGGCTGATGTCATCCTTAACGAATTTGCGGATGAACAAGCCTGTCAGGGCAATGCCAATCACAGGATATACCAAGTACAGGAAATTGGCCTCCGAACTGATGAAGCTGCCCGTCAGTAACGACTGAATCCAAGCAATCAACGTCTTCAACACTAGTCCTGCTACGGCACAGCCAATGCCCACTATAAAGCTAAGTATCAGCACGAAATGCCGCTCTTTGATATGTTGTTCACGCCACAGGATGAATCGCTCCATGCGCGTTTTCTTCATTACAGGTTCTTCCATACTCACATCCTGATTATTTTGATTTCACCTTTCGCGCTGAGTTTCACGATGCTTGAAGGCTTGACCTTCGCCGTCTCATCCTGTCGGCTCACCACGATGTAATCCACCGCTTGTTTGATTTCCTCACTGATTTCTTGGAAGTTAGCTGGCGATGCTTCTCCACTCACATTGGCAGAGGTCGATACAATGGGTTTGCGAAACCGCTGGCACAACTGCTTTGAGAAAGCCTCGCTGGTCACCCTGATGCCCACACTGCCATCCTCGGCTAATAGGTTAGGTGCCAGGTTGCGAGCCCCCTCGTAGATGATGGTCATAGGCTTGTCAGCCATCTCCACTAGGTCCCATGCCACATCAGGTACGTCTTTTACATAATAGTTCAGCTTCACGGGGGTATCCACCAACACCAGCATCGCCTTGCTATCTACTCGGTGTTTGATGTCGAACACACGTCGCACCGCCTCCTCGTTGGTCGCATCACAACCTATGCCCCAGATGGTGTCAGTGGGGTAAAGAATCACTCCTCCCTGGTTCATCACCTCGCAAGCCTTGCGTATATCATCGCTAATTTGCGTCATTTGCACAACTTTTTCACGTTTCTTGACTTATTTCATGTGCAAAAGTAGTAATTTTGCATCGCTTAAGAAAACAAAACATGAAAAATCCTAGTGATAATATCGATTACCGCCATACTTTACCCATCCAATTGCGGTTTAGTGACGTTGACAGGTTCGGACATGTCAACAATGTGGTCTATTTCCAGTTCTATGACCTGGGCAAAAGTGAATACTTTGCCACTGTTTGTCCGAATGTAGATTGGTCTTCCATCGGCATCGTGGCTGTGCATGTCACGGCCGATTTCCTTTCTCAGATACGAGGCACTGACGATGTGGCCGTGCAGACGGCCGTCACCGCCATCGGTACAAAGAGTTTCACGCTGGCACAACGTGTTATTGACCTTAAGACAAAAGAGGTGAAATGTGTAGGAACATCTGTCATGGTCACCTATGATCTCAAGGCGCTTGAGTCCATCCCTCTGCGTGAAGAATGGATAGAAGCCATCTGTGCATATGAACGAAAAGACGTCAGAAAAGAGAAGAAATACCACCCTTAAAGCCCTTTTAACATTATTTATACGTATAATTGTTATTTTTACATTTTATTATAGTGTAAGTTTGGAGATTAATACCTAACTTTACGGCTTGTTGGAAAATATGTATTGATTATAATCCTTTCCGACGCATTGGCTTATGATAAAAAATAAAAATAACATATATAATGACTTACAAATGGAATTATCTGCCCATTTCAACCGATCAGACAGAGGCGAGCCGTCAGCTGGCTCAGGACCTGGGTATCAGCCCGATCCTGGGTAGACTGCTGGTAGAACGAGGCATCACGGATGTCCCATCTGCCAAGAAGTTCTTCCGACCCCAGTTGCCCGACCTGCACGACCCCTTCTTGATGAAAGACATGGATGTGGCAGTAGATCGCTTAAACAAAGCGTTAGGTAAGAAAGAGCGCATCTTGGTCTATGGAGACTATGATGTGGACGGCACAACGGCTGTGTCGTTGGTTTACAAGTTTATACAGGAGTTCTACTCCAATATCGACTACTATATTCCAGACCGCTATGAAGAGGGTTATGGTGTGTCGTTCAAAGGAGTGGATTACGCTGTAGAGACTGGCGTCAAATTGGTCATCGTATTGGACTGTGGCATAAAGGCGATAGAAGAAATCGCCTATGCGAAAGAGAAAGGCATCGATTTCATCATCTGCGACCACCATGTGCCGGATGATGAGCTTCCGCCTGCTGTGGCTATCCTGAATGCCAAGCGTCAGGATAACACTTATCCTTACGAACATCTCAGTGGTTGCGGCGTGGGCTTCAAGTTCATGCAGGCATTTGCTATAAGCAACGGCATAGAGTTCCACAGACTTATACCGCTACTGGATCTTTGTGCTGTGAGCATTGCCTCCGACATCGTACCCATCATGGGCGAGAATCGTATCCTGGCTTACCATGGCTTGAAGCAAATCAACAGCAACCCCAGCATTGGTCTTAAGGCTATCATCGACATTTGTGGCCTTACCGACAAGGAAATCACCATGGGCGACATCGTGTTTAAGATTGGCCCGCGTCTGAATGCGTCAGGACGTATGCAGAACGGTAAGGACTCGGTGGACTTGCTTACTGAGAAAGATTTCAAGCTGGCACTGCAGAAAGCGAACCAGATCAATGAGTACAACGAGCAGCGCAAGGACCTCGACAAACAGATGACTGAGGAAGCCAACGAGATTGTTTCGAAGGCAGAAGGACTGAACGACAAGCATGCCATTGTGCTCTACAACCCCGATTGGCACAAGGGTGTTATCGGCATCGTGGCGTCACGCCTCACCGAAGTCTTTTATCGCCCTGCCGTGGTGCTCACCCGCACCAACGACCTTGCCACGGGTTCTGCTCGTTCGGTATCTGGTTTCGACGTCTATCAGGCAGTAGAGTATTGCCGTGACCTGTTGGAGAACTTCGGTGGACATACCTATGCGGCTGGCCTCTCCATGAAGGTGGAGAACGTTCCTGAATTCACCCGTCGCTTCGAGGAGTATGTAGATAAGCACATCATGGAAGAGCAGACTGTGCCTGTAATTGACATCAATGCTGAGATAGACTTCAAGGACATCACCAATAAGTTCTGCAGCGACCTGAAAAAGTTCAACCCCTTCGGTCCCGACAACCTCAAGCCCATCTTCTGTACGCACAACGTGTATGACTATGGTACTAGCAAGGTGGTGGGCAAGGAGCAGGAACATATCAAGCTCGAACTGGTGGACAACAAGTCTAACAAGGTCATGAACGGCATCGCCTTCGGACAGAGCTCAAGCGTGCGCTTCATCAAGACCAAACGCTCGTTCGACATTTGTTACACCATCGAGGAGAACACTCATAAGAAGGGCGATGTGCAACTTCAGATAGAGGACATACAGCCCAACTAAGCCGCTGTGTGAAACCCTATGGCTGATTATCTCAGCATATTACGCCAGTACTGGGGCTACGATTCGTTCCGTGGCATTCAGCAAGACATCATTGAGAGCATCGGCTCAGGGAAAGACACCCTGGGTCTGATGCCTACAGGTGGTGGCAAGTCCATCACCTTTCAGGTGCCTGCCATCGCTATGGAGGGCATGTGCCTGGTCATCAGTCCCCTCATCGCCCTGATGAAAGACCAGGTGCAACACCTGCGTAACCAGGGCATCCGTGCACTCGCCATCTATGCCGGTATGACTCGCAGTGAGATTAACCAGGTATTCGAAAATGCCATCTATGGCGACTATAAATTCCTCTATATCTCACCTGAACGTTTGGAAACCGACCTTTTCCGTGACCGTCTCCGCCACATGCACATCAGTATGATTACCGTGGATGAGAGCCATTGCATCTCGCAGTGGGGCTATGACTTCCGCCCTTCCTACTTGCGTATTGCTGAGATACGTGACATGATGCCTGAAGTGCCCGTCTTGGCTCTCACCGCTACTGCAACTTCCGAGGTAGTAGCTGATATCCAGTGTCAGTTGCATTTCCGCCAGGAGAACGTATTCCGCATGAGCTTCGAGCGTACCAACTTGGCTTATGTGGTGCGTCATACCGAGGATAAGCGAGGTGAGCTTCTGCACATTCTGCGTAGTGTACAGGGTAGTGCCATTGTCTATGCCCGAAATCGCAAACGTACCAAGGAGGTGGCAGAGCTGCTGGAGCATGAAGGCATCTCCGCCACGTTCTATCATGCAGGATTGGAGCAGGTGATTCGTGACATCCGCCAACGTGATTGGCAGACGGGACATTGTCGTGTCATTGTGGCGACCAATGCCTTTGGCATGGGCATCGACAAGCCCGATGTTAGGTTGGTTATCCACATAGATATGCCTGACTCTATTGAGGCCTACTTCCAAGAGGCAGGTCGTGCAGGGCGTGATGGCCAGCGTGCCTATGCTGTGCTCCTCTATAGCAATCAGGACATAGCTACCTTGCATCATCGGGTATCTGATAACTTCCCAGAGAAAGACTACATCCGTGAGGTTTATGAGAAACTCCAGTTCTATTATCAGATGGCGATGGGCGATGGCATGGGCTGTGTCAAGGAATTTAAGCTCGACGACTTCTGCATGAAGTTCAAGCTCTTCCCAGTACAGGCTGATAGTGCCCTGCGTATTCTCACGCAGGCGGGCTACCTCACCTACACTGACGAACAGCGTCGAGCTTCCCGACTCATGTTCACCCTCCAACGTGATGAGTTGTATCGTCTGCATCACCTCAGCGATGAGGCTGACCGACTTATACAAGTCACCCTGCGATGCTATACTGGCCTTTTCTCCGACTATGCCTACATTGACGAAGAACTCCTGGCCCTACGTACCTATCTCACCCACGATCAAGTCTATCACATCTTCCGAAATCTCTCTCAGCAGCACATAGTCAGCTACATCCCTGCCAAGAGTACACCTTATATAATATATGCGCGCGAGCGAGTCGAGAAAGAGCGCATCGTCATCCCACCTTCTGCTTATGAAGATCGAAAGGAACGTCTGAAAAGCCGCATTGATGCCATGATCAGTTATGCCCAGAACCAAGTCACCTGCCGAAGTCGCCTCCTCCTCAGCTATTTCGGTGAAGATAACTCTCACAACTGTGGTCATTGTGATGTTTGCAAAGGATAGTTTATCAAAAGTCATAGGATTAAGACATCTAACTCATAGGTTTAGCACTCCCAAGTCATAGGGTTACGACCTCCTAACCTATGCTTGTTACTTGACGCTTGTCAAAAACAACATTTCAAATTGGGTATAGGGACACAATCGTTTGCGTATAGGCAAACGATGGTTTATTACTGGTTTGTTCCCTTCTTTTTTAGTAGTTTCTCCCCTGACGAATGGTTACAAACGGTTACGGGTTACAGCTGTAACCATATCCCCTTTTACCCCTTATTTATATTCTTATATAATTCAAGATTGCTATATATCAGCTATTTATCGTAAGTTTTTATGATTTTCCGTCATTCCTATGGACGTATGGTTACAGCTGTAACCCATAACCATTCTGATGAGCCAAAAAATACTAAATGTGAAGAAACAAAGTCCTAACGTTGACATATCAATAGTAAACCGTTTGAGTGATTAGTCAAGATTGTATAAGGTAGGCTTGCGCTACAACAATTCCCTAATTAATTTGGAATTGTCTTCTACATACACTATATTTGCACCTTCATAAAATAGAAAAGATATGGGATTTTTCAAATCGTTTTTTGGTGGTAAGACTTCAGAGGAGAAGGCGACTGAGGGAAAGAGTGAGAGGCAGTTACAGAAAGAGTTTGAGACGCTGAAGTATGATGGACTAAGAGCTCAACGTCTTCGCAGATATCCTTTTGCCCGCAAATGCTTGGAGGAGGCTGTGAAGATGCAGGATGATTTCGAGGCTTATGGATACTTGGCTCAGTTGCTGGTGGAGATGGGTGACCTACAGGCCGCCATTGAGCCACTGGAGCACATGGCGAAAGCAGAACCTTCCATTAGCTCTACTCTTATCTCATTGACCAATGTATATTTCATGCTGGATAAGTACCAAGAGAGTGCAGACAAAGCTCAGCTCGCTATTGACTTGGAACCCAATAATCCACAACCATATTTCCTGAAAGCCAAAGCCGCGAATGCGATGAAGCAGTATAGCGAGGCGGTGAATCTGTTGGACAAGGCTATCACGCTGAGGGATGATTATGCCGAGGCGCTGTTGCTGAGGGGGCAGATTTATTTGTCGCAAGGCCAGCTCACGGAAGCGCTAGCGGATGCCGATGCGGTGATTGCTGCAGATCAGGAGGTGGATAGTGCTTTGCTGCTTAGGGGCTTCGTACAAGAGGTGGCTGGCAAACTGGAGGAGGCAGAATCCGATTACCGTCAGGTGTTGGAGCTGGATCCTTTCAACCAACAGGCTTTCATAGCACTGGGCAAGCTGTTCATCCAACAGGGACGCTTCAACGATGCCGTGAGTATGATGGATGATGCCATTGAGATGAGTCCGATGCTTGCTGAGGCATATACGCTGAGGGCAGAGGCGAAGAAGCAGACAGGTGATGCTGAAGGGGCAGCTAAAGACGCCATGGCAGCAGCTAACCTGCAGGCAGCTGGAGAGGTGAAAACTGAGGTGGTTGACCCTGCTGCAAGCATCAAAGAGATAGATATTATGCATTTATAATGAAATTTTTCTTATAAATTGCTTGTGTTTTATTTTTTTTGCTTACATTTGCACCCGTAACAAAAAAAAGAAGTTATGAAGGCATTGTTTACTTACGCATACTACTTTTATTACTTTTACTTTAGCCATAAAGTAGAGCGGGAGTTTGTATGTGTCAAGTGACAGTGACGCTTAAGAACCAAGAATGAAGAATTAAGAAACCATATGAATCCCGCTTCACACTGTGTGTGGCGGGATTTTTAATTGATAGAGATATATGAAGAAAGTAGCTATACAAGGTGGATTAGGGTCGTATCACGACATTGCGGCACATCAGTTTTTCTTGGATGAAGAAATAGAACTGATATGCTGTGACACGTTCGAGGATGTGTTCAAGGCCATCCACGAGGATAGTCAGGTCCTGGGCATGTTGGCGATTGAAAACACGATTGCGGGTAGCTTGCTATACAACAACGAGCTGCTGCGGCAGAGTGGGGTGCAGATTATCGGCGAGCATAAGCTGAGGATTTCTCATAGTTTCGTGTGTCTGCCCGACGAGGACTGGCAGGACATCACGGAGGTGAACTCTCATCCTATTGCTCTGATGCAGTGCCGTGAGTTCCTCTCGCAACACCATGGGATGAAGGTGGTAGAGACCGAGGATACCGCCCTGAGTGCGGAAAACATCAAACGTAACAATCTGCGTGGACATGCTGCCATCTGCTCAAAGTATGCGGCAGAGATTTATGGTATGAAGGTGTTGCAAGAGGGTATCGAGACGAACAAGCATAACTTCACCCGATTCCTGGTGGTGGCTGACCCGTGGCAGGTGGATGCTCTGAACCGTACCAAGCCATTGAATCCCAACAAGGCGAATCTGGTGTTTACCTTGCCACACAGGGAGGGCAGTCTGTCACAGGTGTTGTCTATCCTGTCATTTTATCAGATTAACCTCACAAAGATTCAGTCGTTGCCCATCATTGGTCGCGAATGGGAATACCAATTTTATATAGATGTGATGTATGACAACATATTGCGTTACAAGCAGTCGATAGCTGCCATCACTCCACTGACTAAAGAACTAAAAATATTAGGAGAATATGAAGCAGGAAGATCAACAATCTAAGATAAGACCAGCCGATAGGTTGAGTAGTGTGAGCGAGTATTATTTCTCTCGCAAACTGAAGGAAGTGGCACAGATGAATGCCGAGGGCAAAGATGTCATCAGCTTAGGCATCGGTAGTCCGGATATGCCACCATCGGGCGATACACTGAAACGTTTGTGTGAAGCAGCCCAAGACCCTAACGGTCATGGATATCAGCCGTATGTGGGCATACCAGAACTGCGTCAGGCGTTTGCACGTTGGTACAAGCGTTGGTATAATGTGGACTTAGACCCAGCCAAGGAGATTCAGCCATTGATAGGTTCAAAGGAAGGTATTCTGCATGTGACGCTGGCGTTTGTGAATCCAGGCGAGCAGGTGCTTGTTCCTAACCCTGGTTACCCTACTTACACCTCCCTTAGTAAGATATTGGGTGCCGAGGTTGTTTATTATGACCTGAAGGAGGAGAATGGCTGGATGCCTGACTTCGAGACGCTGGAAAAGATGGACATGAGCCGGGTGAAGCTGATGTGGACAAATTATCCGCATATGCCGACAGGCACGAACGCTACGCCTGAACTGTATGAGAAGCTGGTAAAGCTGGCAAAGGAGAAGGACATCGTGATTGTGAACGACAATCCGTATAGCTTTATCTTGAACAACCATCCGCTGAGTATCCTTTCTGTTCCTGGGGCAAAGGATTGCTGCATTGAGTTCAACTCGATGAGCAAGAGCCATAACATGCCAGGTTGGCGTGTGGCTATGTTGGCATCTAATGCTGATTTCGTTCAGTGGATACTGAAGGTGAAGAGTAATATTGACAGTGGTATGTTCCGTGCTGTACAGTTGGCAGCAGCTACGGCATTGGATGCCGAAGCTGACTGGTATGAGGGCAACAACCGCAATTATCGCAACCGCAGGGCATTGGCAGGTGCCATTATGCACGAGCTGGGTTGTACCTACGACGACAGGCAGGTAGGTATGTTCCTATGGGGCAGGATTCCTGACAAGTATGCTGATGTGGAAAAGTTGACTGAGCGTGTGTTGCACGAGGCTCGTGTGTTCATCACCCCAGGCTTTATCTTTGGTAGCAACGGCGCACGGTTTATCCGCATTTCCCTTTGTTGCAAAGATGATAAGTTGGCAGAAGCTTTAGAAAGAGTGAAAAAACTAAACAAATAATAATATGGAACTGGATTTACTTCCTATTGAATTAGCGGGTGTGAAGAAAGAACGCCCCATCGTGATAGCTGGTCCTTGTAGTGCAGAGACCGAAGAGCAAGTGATGAATACCGCCCATGCATTGGCAAACAACGGCGTGAAGATTTTCCGTGCCGGTGTGTGGAAACCTCGCACCAAGCCAGGCGGCTTTGAGGGCAACGGCGAGAAAGCGTTGCCTTGGATGCAGCGTGTGAAACAGGAAACGGGTATGTATGTCACCACCGAGGTGGCTCATGCCGAGCATGTGGAGTTGGCTCTGAAGTATGGTATTGACATGTTGTGGATTGGTGCACGTACCACCGCCAGTCCGTTTGCCATGCAGGAGATTGCCGATGCCCTGAAGGGTGTGGATATCCCTGTGTTGGTGAAGAACCCTGTGAATCCCGATATCGAACTGTGGATTGGTGGCATGGAACGACTGAACCAGGCAGGCATTAGGCGACTGGGTGCCATCCATCGCGGATTCAGCAGCAGCGATAAGAAGATATACCGCAATATCCCACAGTGGCATATCCCAATCGAGTTGCGTCGTCGTATCCCTACTTTGCCGTTGTTCTGTGATCCCAGTCACATAGGTGGTAAGCGCGAGTTGGTGGCTCCGCTCTGTCAACAGGCCATGGACTTGGGTATGGATGGCTTGATTATTGAGAGTCATTGCACGCCAGACTTGGCATGGAGTGATGCCGCTCAGCAAGTAACACCTGATATTTTGGACTATATCCTCAATTTGCTGGTTATCCGTAAGGAGATTTATTCTACGGAGAGCCTGAATGAGTTGCGTAAGCAGATTGATGAATGCGATGATAACCTGATTCAGGAGTTGTCGAAGCGTATGCGTGTGGCACGTGAGATTGGTGTGTTCAAGAAGGAGCATAACATGACTGTTTTGCAGACTGGTCGATATAGTGAGATTCTCGACAAGCGAGGCTCACAGGGTTCGCTCTGTGGAATCAGTCCGTCGTGCGTCCGTAAGATCTTCGAGGCAATTCATGAAGAGAGCGTACGTCAGCAGCTGGAAATTTTGAACATGTAGGGAATTATTGTTGATTATTCATTATTCATTTAACTATGAGGATCCTGATACTTGGTGCCGGTAAGATGGGCACCTTCTTGACCGATGTGCTGAGTTTCCAGCACGAGACAGCTGTGTTCGATACCGACCCTCAGAAACTGAGGTTTGTCTATCACACCTATCGTTTTACCACTGTGGATGAAATCAAGGCGTTCAATCCAGAACTGGTAATTAACGCCGTTACCTTGAAATATACGTTTGATGCGTTCGATTTAGTGCTCCCTGCCCTGTCGAAAGATTGCATCATCAGTGATATTGCCTCGGTGAAGACGGGCTTGCAGGAGTATTATGAGAAGAGTGGATTCCGCTATGTCTCCACCCACCCGATGTTTGGCCCTACTTTCGCCTCTCTCAATAATTTAGGGAATGAGAATGCCATCATCATCAAGGAGGGTGACCATTTGGGACGTATCTTCTTCAAGGACTTATACCAGAGTTTGCATCTGAATATCTTTGAATATACGTTTGATGAGCATGATGAGACGGTGGCGTATTCGTTGAGTATCCCCTTTGTTTCAACCTTTGTGTTTGCAGCGGTGATGAAACATCAGGATGCCCCTGGTACCACATTTAAGAAGCACATGGCGATTGCCCGTGGAGTGATGAATGAGGATGATTATCTTCTTCAGGAGATTTTGTTCAACCCTCGCACGATGCCGCAGGTGGAGAATATCCGTCGTGAGTTGAAGGAACTCCTGCAGATATTGGGCGACAAGGATGCCGATGGATTTAAGCGATACCTCACCAAGATTCGAGGTAATGTGCTGGGTGGATAATCTCTTATTTGTGTGTTCATCTGAACAATAGGATATCAGGTAATGAAAAAGTTATTGTTGTTGCTCCTTTGTGTGATGGCAGAGCTTTCAGCTTTTGGTCAGCAGACCTATACGGCAGAAGAAGCCCGTCGCCTGTTTGATGAGAAGTACCAGCTGGTGTTCGGCGATGAAGGCTGCACGTTGCACTATGCCGTCAATATCATTGGTATCTACAAGACTGAAGGCACCATCTGGTTCAAGCAAAACAAGAGTAAGTTTATTGATGAGAAATACATCGCTTGGAACGATGGTTCTACTTACACACGCGTTGATCGCAATAAGCGTCAGGTGGATGTTTATAGTATTACTGACGAGGAGCGTGACAAGTATGCTTCCAGATTCTCTTTTGAGCCCGACAACTATACGTATTCTGCCCGTGAGGAAAATGGGAAGTATGTCATTACCCTAAAAGCCAAGAAAGGCGTGAAAGGAATCAAGGAAGCCAAATGCTTTATTGATAAGGTGACTGGTTACCCGGAAAGTCTCCGTATTAAAGTTTTCATTTTTTCCACCACCATCAAGATTACCGATTTCCACCGTGGTGATATCCCTGATGATACTTTCGTCTTTCCAGAACAGCTTTATGCAGACTATGCTTTTATAGACCATCATGAGCAGTGAGATGGTATATTATGCTTTTACTGAGTTCTCTGTAAATATCATATGAATATGAAGAGTTTATTGTTATTATCATTTAGCCTGTTTGCGTTTGTGCTTTCTGCATCGGCACAACGGTTTTATGCTGCAAGTGGAAGCTTGATGGGCAGGGTGGAGAATGGCAGGATATATAGTAGTAATGGAAGTCTCAAGGGAAGGATTGACGGTACCAGATTATATAGTCAGTCGGGTAGTTTAGTTGGGAGAGTTGATGGCAATCGCGTTTATGACGGAAGCGGAAGTTTGAAAGGTCGAATTGATGACGACCGCGTGTATAGCCAAAGTGGAAGTCTGCTGGGACGCATTGATGGCGAGCGTATCTATAGTGCCAGTGGTTCTTTGATAGGGCGAGGGAAGGATATTGACCGCACAGTCTTGGCTCTGATCTACTTCTTCCATTTCTGGGATCTGTAGCGAAGCCGGAAGCCAAAACATAATTCTTCGTGAATTGCTACTCCCAGCATTCTATCCTGTCGGCTATCTCTGGTAGCTTGTCTTTGGTGAATACAGGATCTTTTATGCCTTTCTTCTTTTGGGCGCGATAGTCGTCCAGCATACGGAAGGCATATTTGCCAAGGCAGATGATAGCAATGAGGTTGCAGGCAGCAAGGCATGCCATGCACACATCACCGATGTTCCATACAATATCTAAACTGGCAATGGCACCGAACATCACCACTACACCGGCAGAACATACACGATATGAATTCAACACACTCTTCTTGTGTGTGAGGTAACGAATATTCGCCTCGCCATAATAATAATTGCCAATGATGCTACTGAAGGCAAAAAGGCATACGGCAATGGCGACGAACACAGGTCCTGCGGCGCCCACCTCACTCTGTAAAGCATATTGTGTCAAGGCGATTCCGTTCAATCCTGTGGCTTGATAACCTCCACTGAGCAGGATGATGAATGCCGTACAGCTACAGACCAAGAGCGTATCTGTAAACACACCCAATGCCTGAATCAGTCCCTGTTTCACAGGATGTGAAGTATGTGCCGTAGCTGCCACGTTGGGCGCAGAACCCTCACCAGCTTCGTTGCTGAACAGGCCTCGCTTGATGCCTGTCATCATGGTAGCTCCCAAGGTCCCACCAGCAAACTGTTCGATGCCGAAAGCTCCCTCTACAATCTGTTTGAGTATCTCGGGCAAAATGCCGATATTCATAATTACTACTGTAATTGCTAGCAGGAAATAGCCCACTGCCATGAGTGGCACCAATACACTACTTACCTTGGCGATGCGATGGATGCCACCAAACACCACCGTCAATGCCAATGTTGCCGTTAGGATGCCTATCCACAACGGACTGATGCCAAATGCCTGTTCCATGGCACTACAGATGGTGTTGCTCTGGATAGAGTTGTAGGAGAGGCCAAAGGTAATAGTAATGAGCACCGCAAAAAGTGCTGCCATCCACTTTAGACGCAACCCTTTAACAATATAATAGGCAGGACCGCCGATGAATGAGTCTTTGTGCTTCTGCTTGAAAAGCTGTGCCAGGGTGGATTCCACAAAGGCAGAGGCTGAGCCGATGAGGGCAATAATCCACATCCAAAACACCGAGCCGGGACCTCCGATGGTGATGGCAGTGGCTACGCCTGCTAGGTTGCCTGTGCCTACTCGGGTAGCTACCGATACGGCAAATGCCTGAAATGAGGAGATGTGCTTCTCGCCTTGCTTGGTCACGGCAGAGTCGGTGAGCAGACGAATCATTTCCCGAATCATGCGGAACTGCACGAATTTTGTCTTCCATGTGAAGAACAAGCCACATCCAATGAGCAGTGCCACCAGAAGATACGTCCAGATTACATCGCTCACAGCCAGGATGTTTTGGTTCAAAGAACCCTCAGCAGAGAATATGTCAGTCCACGAGTTTGCCATAGCGGATGTAAAGGTAGTATTTTTATTTGATATTTCACATGGGTATTTGCAGGTTTATTTAGTAAAAAGAAACGGGAACAGTCAGTTAACTGAATGCTCCCGTCATTTGAGGGTTTATGAAATTATCCGTATGTCTCTATGAGGTGTTTCACAAACTGCATATCACTGAAGTTGATGAAACCGCTGTCGCTCTGGTTAAGAGAAGCAATCTGCTTCATCTCCTTTTGGTCGAGAGTGAAATCGAAGATGTCGAGGTTTTGGGCCATACGCTCCTTGTGTGTACTTTTAGGGATAGCCACAATGCCGCGTTGTACGAGCCAGCGAAGTGCTACCTGAGCGGCACTCTTGCCATACTTACTGCCAATGCTTGCCAGTAGTTCACTTTTTATCACGCCCTCAGCGCCTTGACCACCTAACGGTCCCCATGCCATCATGCGGGTACCGAAATCGTTCAGCACTCCTTGGATGCCATTTTGCTGAACAAGTGTGTTGCACTGCAACTGGTTCACCATTGGCTTTATATCTACATAGTGGGCAAAGTCAAAGAATCGGGCTTCTTGGAAGTTGCTCACACCGATGGCTCTAACTTTACCAGCACGATAGGCCTTCTCCATTGCACGCCAACTACCAAACACATCGCCATATGCTTGGTGAATAAGCAACAGGTCAATGTAGTCGGTCTGTAGCTTACGCAGGCTTTCATCAATCGACTTTGCTGCCTTTTCTTCACCTGCATTGCTGATCCACACTTTGGTAGTGAGGAAGATATCCTCACGCTTGATGCCGCTCTTTGCGATGGCTTCACCCACACCTTCCTCATTGGCGTATGCCTGAGCTGTGTCTATCAATCTGTAACCCACACTCAGTGCATCGCTTACGCAGCGTTCACACTCCTGAGGGCTTACCAGAAAAACCCCATATCCTAATAGTGGCATTTCTACGCCATTTGATAATTTGATTGTTTCCATATTCTTGCCTTTTAGATTATTTCTTGGTGTAAAGTTATAATTATTCTATAATAGTACGATGTCCAGAAATGCAGTTCTTCTTACCATAAAAGCAGATTGTGTCAATTCTTGGGGAAGAAGAAGGGCAGCGCATGATAGCAGAACTCCCATACGGCATTGAAGTCATGGCGTCCACCTTTCTTCTGGTGATAGGAGAAGTTGGTGCTATTGAAGGTGTCAGTAAGGGCTCCCATCGCCAATGCCTGATTATGTGTCTGAGCCAGTCGAACATCCTCATCACCTACGGCGTACCATACATAGAAACCATTACCCTTATAAGGAGAAGCATTTACATGATCGCGCAGGAAAGCGGCTGTCTCTTGAGGATGTGAGGCACCGCCAAACATAGTGATGTGCCAATTGTCGCCACTCATGGGGAGGTAGTATTTCTGCACTTCTAAAGCTTGTTCGAAGATATACCAGGTGGTGATGCTGCCCAAGGAGAAACCTCCGAAGGCACGATGATCACGGCTGGCAATGATACCCTCAATGTCTGTGCTCTCAGCATATGTGCTGTACTTGCCTTCTACGGCAGGAATCAAGTCGTTCTTATATTCATTAAAGAATACGGATGCTTCCTCGCATGACTCGCTCCAGCCTTTACTCCGATTGTCCTTGTCCCATGTGGGAGAAACTGCGATGAAAGGTTTGCTCAGTCCTTGCTCTATCAAGTTGTCAAAAATATTCACTAGAGGGGTGCGACCGTTTCCACCACGTCCTAAAAAATACTCCTG
>JAFXVZ010000016.1 GCA_017534535.1 Bacteroidaceae bacterium
CTTGACCAGAGCGATACCTATCAGGCCATACAGGAGCTGCAGCTCTTCCTTGAGTTCTACCCCGACTCTCCATATCGTGACGAGGCACAAGACATCATCTTCGAGGCACAGGACAAGCTGGTGGAGAAGGAATACAATGCTGCCAAGCTCTATTATAACCTGGGCACCTACTTAGGCAATAACTTCCAGTCGTGTGTCATCTGTGCCCAGAATGCGCTGAAGGACTATCCTTACACCAAGTACCGTGAGGACCTGGCTCTGCTGGTGATGAAGGCGAAGTATGAGTTGGCGTATAACAGTGTGCTGTCAAAGAAGGCTGAGCGTTACCGCGATGCGGTGGATGAGTGCTATGCCTTTAAGAATGAGTACAGCGATAGTGCCAACGTGAAGCTGGCCGACGAGCTGCTTCAGAAGGCAGAAGAGGCTTTGAAGGACCTGCCCAGCGAGGATGAAGTGATTGAAGACGAATAAAACAATTTAATTTTTACATAAAGTTTATGGATTACAAAAAGACCAATGCTGCTACCACTACCGTTACCAGAGACGTGGTTAAGCTGTGCGAAGATACTGGCAATGTGTACGAAACCGTTGCCATTATCGGTAAGCGTGCCAATCAGATTAGCGTAGAGATTAAGAACGACCTGTCCAAGAAACTGGCAGAGTTTGCTTCTTACAACGACAATTTGGAGGAAGTGTTTGAAAATCGTGAGCAGATTGAGATCTCTCGCTACTACGAGAAGTTGCCAAAGCCTACCTTGATTGCTACTCAGGAATACATGGAAGGTAAGATTTATTACCGCAATCCTGCCAAGGATAAGCAAAACATGGACGATTTTCAATGATACAGCGCATTCAATCCGTTTATTGGTTGGTCATCACCGCACTGCTGGTGGTGACCATGTTGTCTCCCCTGGGCTTCTTTACAGAAGCGGGTGGGGCGTTTGATAGTGTCTTGAAGCCCTTGGGCATTTCTTTGGCTGATGGTGGCTATGAAAGCACATGGGGCTTGTTTGCCATCCTGCTGCTGAATGCGGTAGTGGCTTTCGCTACCATATTCTTATATAAGAATCGCATGTTGCAGGTCCGCATGTCAGTTTTCAGTACCCTGTTGCAGATAGGTTTCTACGTGGCTGCAGGCGTATTCATCTACATGCTGAAGGATGACCTCCAGGCCTCCTTCCGTCCCGGTTGGGCACTTGCCCTGCCTTTTATCTGTATCATCCTCAATTACCTTGCATTCCGCGCAACGTATGCGGATGAGGTGATGGTACGGGCCTCAGAGAGGCTTAGATAAGCAATAAAAAAAGCTGCCGAAGCAGCTTTTTTTTATTGCTGTTGTGCAGCTTCCGCTTCAGCCTCCTCAATCATCTTCTCGCTCGCATACATAAAGATCTCCACGCGGCGATTCTCGGCAGCTGACTTGGTCTCGTCATACTGGTCGTAGGCAACACCCTCCACAGTCTTGAACTGAGAGTTAGGCACACCACACTGCTTCAGGTATTTCTCCACAGACTCTGCACGTTGGTTAGACACCTTGATATTAGCGTCATAAGTACCCACCTTGTCGGTATGTCCCACAATCGCAATGTCAGTAGTCTTGTCCTCTGCCAGGATGCCAGCCAACTCCTTCAGTGAGTTCTTCGACTCGTTGTTCAGAGCAGATGAGTTGAAGCCAAACAGAATGCCTGAGTCGAAAGTCACCTTAACGGCATCCAGACCATTGCTGTCCTGAATCTTCTCTACCTCTGCACCCTCAATCTGAGCGGCAGCCTCTGCCTTCTTGTCCATCTTATGGCCTATGATAGCACCTGTACCCGCACCTACAGCACCGCCGATGGCAGCACCAATCAATGCACCCTTACCATTACCAATCAAGCCACCGATGATGGCACCCACTGCAGCACCGCCACCACCGCCCATTGCGGTACCCTTGGCTGTGTTGTTCATCGAGCCGCAACTGCTCAGCAGCAGGGCAGCACTCAGCATGAAAGCTGTAATTTTTGTCTTTTTCATAATCATTCTTGTTTTATAAAATTCAGTTTTACTTTGCAAATTTACTCTTTTAACGCAATTTTCTGCTTTTTACTGCTACTATTTTTCACTTTTTTGATGGTTTTTTAGCAATGATGCCGATTATTTGTGTAATTTTGCGGTAAATGTTGGACTTTAAAAAACGTATATTATGAGAATGGATGGAAGACGCGAGAGTTCTAATGTGGACGATCGTCGTGGAATGAGTGGTGCCGGCAAGGCCGGTCTGGGTATCGGTAGCTTGATTGTCGTGGCACTGATAACTTGGTTTATGGGTGGAAACCCCTTAAGTGTGTTGACTAATGCCGATATGGGAAGCATGGTTTCCACGAAGACCGAGGGTAACCGTGAGTTTACTGCAGAAGAACAGGAGCTGGCCAAATTCTCCAGTCAGATTCTGGCAGGCACTGAGGATGTGTGGACCAAGGTGTTCAAGCAGTATGGTAGAACCTATCGTCCTCCCAAGATGGTCTTGTTCACCGGCAGTGTTAACACTGGCTGTGGTGGCGCAACAGCACAAGTAGGTCCTTTCTATTGCTCTGCCGACGAGTCACTGTACATCGACCTCTCTTTCTTCAGTGAGATGAAGCAGTCTTTGGGTGCTGATGGCGACTTCGCTTACGCCTATGTCATTGCCCATGAGGTGGGTCATCATGTGCAGCACCTGCTGGGTACCCTTGACCAGGCACACAACCAAATGGCGCGAATGAGCGAGACTGACAGTAACCGCATGAGTGTACGCATCGAGCTTCAGGCAGACTTCTATGCAGGTGTTTGGGCTTACCATGACAACCAGCTGTTTGGTTCCCTTGAACAAGGCGACCTGGAAGAGGCCATCAACTGTGCTGCAGTGATTGGCGACGATTACCTGCAAAAGAAAGCCCGTGGCTATGCCGTTCCTGAGTCATTCAACCACGGCTCATCCAAGCAGCGTCAGAAGTGGCTCACTTTAGGCCTCCGCACCGGTGACCTGAACCGTGGTGACACCTTCAGTGTGAACTACAACGACCTGTAATTTTGTCCCTAATATATTAATAAGGTGTAATCAAGCTCCCCCTCCTATCTTTGAGGGGGTGCCCTTTTTTAGGGCGGGGGAGTCTTTCCTTCTTCATTATTCCTTCTTCCTTCTTCACTGTTCCTTCTTCCTTCTTCATTATTCTTTCTTCATTATTTTTGATTTTTTCATCAAAAATCAAAAATATATCAATTCTTATTACTATCTTTGCAGTTGATTATTCGACATAGACTATGTTGAGTTTTTGGCATCGACCGTTGCCCGGGTTCAGCTATAGTCATCGACCTCACGCCGGAGTTAATGAATCATGTTGGTTTTGAGACGGTTGGGTGGGTCGCGAATTATCAAGACATAGAAGGCGTTTACTAAGCGCTTTGTTCGAGACGTATCGGAATCTCGCAAATTTCAGATCAAAATCTTGAACATAGCAACGGTAGATGTCCTCGGGATGTGTTAATATACATCCCCTTTGCGTGTTGGGTATATGTTTTTACCTAGTTTGCAGAGGGATTATATTCATATCGGCGTGGGCTCTGACGTTGTCTGTTCGATTTTGATAGGCAATGCGAGAGCCTCGATACGTGGGACGGACAACAGTGACGATCCCACGTTTTTTATGTCTCCTTGTCACATAGCTGATGAGGGCTTGACATACCGATATGGGCACATTGCTTGATGTGAACATAGATGATGATTCTGTTGAATCTCAGTGCATTGGACTTACCTCCATTGCCATCCCCGAGGCTATTAGCTCCAAGACAGGGGTGTCGGTAGAATATGCTCCAGACGAACAGAAAAAATGGTTTCTTTTTCGTGCCTCCTACGGGCGTGAAGACATGGCAGCCGACCTCATGATTGAGGCTGGCACATACGCTTATGTAGCCAAGAAATACAAGTGGCGTGAGGTAAATGGGCGTCCCAAAAAAGTATTGGAGAACCTCATCTCCAACCTTGTCTTTGCCTACCTTACCCCCAAAGATGCTGACATGTTTGTCCGTGATGCCGACCCAGTGGTAGCATCCCCTTGTCCTCGCTTAGCCACCATCATCAGCTACTACTACGATCATTTCAATGAAACTGAAACAGGTAAGAATCCCCCACTCACCATCCCCGATCATGAGATGCGTAACTTCATCTTGGCGACCCAGTCCCACGATGAAAACCTTATGCTCCTCGAAGATGGTGACTTTCGCTATAAGACTGATGACGAGGTCATGGTAAAAGTCGGTCCTTTTAAGGGAGTCAGTGGTAGGATAGTTCGGGCTCATGGTCAGCAACGCGTCCTGGTAAAACTCACCGGCGTCTGCTTCTGTGCCACCGCCTATATCCCCTCAGCTTTTCTGGAAAAGATTGACGATTAATCATTGACTATTGACCATTGACGATTGACAATTAATCAACCGCATGGCATTAGGGCCTATGTGGAGAGGCGTATGTAAAAATCGAGCTTAGGGCGTTAAAAGCGGCAATCTGTAGAGCGAAGCGAGTTTTTTGCCGCTTAGCAATAAGCGAAAATTTTTTAGCCTCGGAGCATCCA
>JAFXVZ010000002.1 GCA_017534535.1 Bacteroidaceae bacterium
CCTGAGCCAGGATCAAACTCTTCATTGTAAAAAAAATATCTCTGATAACCCCAAAACAGGGGAATATCTGCTTCAATCGTCAGGATGCACCGTATTCAAATCAAATTGAAACTTGACGGTTCACATAAACTGTAATATGTACAAACCTTATCTTCAGACCAACCCGACACCATAAAAAAGAACGGTGCCGGACGCTGCCTGTCCTCTTGTCCATCAATCATTCATAGAACTCTCCGTCCCCAAAAAGAGGGAAAGCGGTTACAAAGGTATAACAAATTATTGAAACCACCAAGGAAAAATCCAAAATTTTTACAATTATTTTCTCGTTACCCTTTTTGTCACCATTTCTCTCAAGGAACACACCATCGTTTTCGAAAGCGGGTGCAAAGGTACGCACTTTTCCTTTACCCACCAAATCTTTTGAAGAAAATTTTCAAACATTTTTTCACACCATATTATATATATAGAAGAGTGCTCGTCTTTTCACACATGCAAGAAGAAATATTACGTCTTTCTTGACAAATATATCGAAAAGCACTATATTTGCACAAACAAACAAAACTAAGATGAACGAATTCACTCCTTGGACACTGTTTACCGATGTTGGTATCATCTCCTTAATGCTGCTTCTTAGCAAGCTTATCAGGGTAAAGTTTGCTTTGGCCCAGCGCTATTTCATTCCCCCAAGCCTTATGGCAGGGTTTATGGGGCTGGCATTTGGCCCAGGCGGAATGGGCTGGCTACCTTTGTCGAACAACATGGGAACCTATGCAAGCATCCTTATCGCCTTCATCTTCGGATGTCTGCCCTTTGCTTCAGAAACCAAAAAGCAGGAAACGGGCAACCGTGTCAAGCGCATGTGGATTTATTCCCAAACGGGTATGCTTTGGCAATGGGCATTTGGAGCTTTGGTTGGCATCGGCATTCTGAGCGTGTTTTGGCCTGTTGAATCCTACTTCGGACTCTCTCTTCCCAGTGGCTTTTGTGGAGGTCACGGAACAGCAGCTGCCATAGGACAAGCTTTCAACAAGATGGGAGGAGAAGACATGATGACATTAGCAATGACCTGTGCCACTGTTGGTATCCTCTGTTCCGTGTTCATCGGCTTAGCGCTCATCAAATGGGGTACCAAGAAAGGCTATACCTCGTTCCTCACCACCTTCGAGGAACTGCCCCATGAGCTTCGTACCGGATTGCTGCCTGTAGAGAAACGCCAGAGCATGGGTGAAGCCTCTACCTCTGCCATCTCCATAGATAGTTTGGCATTCAACCTCTCCATCATCGCCATGGTCGCTTTGGGAGGCTATAGTATCAGCAAAGGCGTTTCATACTTCATGCCACAGTTAGAGATGCCGGTTTTTAGTTGCGCCTTCGTCTTTGGTATCCTTATGCGCTTTATCTTTAAAAAGTCTGGAGCTTTGCACTACACCTCCCCACGTATCATTGGACACCTAAGCAGTGCTTTCACTGATTTCCTCGTAGCATTTGGTATCTCCGCCATCAAATTGTCGGTAGTCATGAACTATTTCGTACCACTGAGTATCTTGTTAATCTGCGGCTTGACCTTCACCTTAATCTACGTATTAGTTGTTGGTAGGAAGCTGATGAAAGACGATTGTTGGTTAGAGAAGGCATTGTTCACATGGGGTTGGTTTACAGGTACAGTAGCTATGGGAATTGCTATGTTGCGTGTGGCTGATCCTGAACAAAAGAGTCATTGTATGGAAGACTATGCCCTCGCCTACCTCTTCATTGCCCCAGTAGAAATATGTCTCATCACCTTTGCCCCTGTGGCCTTTGCCAATGGCTATGGCCTCCACTTCGGCCTCTTGGCACTCTTATTAGGGGCTTGCATCATGGTCTATGCGAAATGGAAGCTATGAGCGTATTATCTCATTGACGAATGTTGATCTGTTCAATTTCTGGTGTTTCTCCAAGAGAAATAGCTTTGCGATATCCCATGCCTGTCACATGGCAAATCAAGCGTCCCTCTTGATTTGTTACCTTAACTTCCACAGAGGGAATCTTGTGATGATTTGCCACCCAGACCGCCTCAGCCCTAAGGAAATCACCCTTTCGGGCACTCGACACGAACATAATGCTGTTGTGAATACCAAAAGTTAGTTGACTTTGATAGTTCACCAAAGCAGCAATCGCCAAATCTGCCAATGTAAACAAGGCCCCACCTTGACATACATCTCCGCCATTCAAGTGACTTGTTGTCACTTTCATCTCTGCCACTGCATGTTTTTCATCCACTTCCGTAATTCTGCAACCCGCCATGACTGCAAACCTATCCGTACGATTCAATAATTCTCCTATTCCCATTGTTGCATTCTCATTTGTTTAGTGTGCAAAGGTACACATTTTTAGTGAAATAGAAAGTTGTTGCCAGTTTTTTGTTATTATCCTTTTTGCTCACCATTATTGCATTTTCATACTCATCCTTTTTTCCACACCTACTTTACATTTATCCCTCTTCAGTATCACATTATTCTCCTCATTTTGCTTCTCCTTTCAGTACAAAAAAGTGCTAATGCTTCCGCCCCTAGCTCAACTGAAATGAAAATGGTGCTCAAATCTAACAAGAACAGTTCTCATGAGAAACCCACCAAAAGCAGCAGACTTGGCACACAACATTACATATAAAAAAGAGTGTTCCCTAAGTGCCTAATATTTATGTTCATCTCGCTGCAACTCTTCGGGGTTGATAGGATGACTATCGATCTTGCGCCATGCGTAGAATATGTATACAAGTACGAAGGGCACGAGCAAAGAGACATAAAACATAGTGGTAAGTGTGAACTTACTACTACAGCTGTTCGCCAAAGTCAAAGAGCTCTGCAGGTCGGCTATACTAGGATAATAAGCGGTGTTATTATAGCCTGCTAAGAGCAGTAAGGCTGTAACGGTAAGCACCGTTCCTGTACCTGCGAGCCAAATACCACGACGGAAATTAGGTTTCATAAGTGTCATAAAGATACCACATAACACCAGTATAACGCCAATAAGCATCATAATGGTCACCAGTGGCAATGCCTTGAGGTTATGCAGGTATTTAAAGGTCTCCATAGAAACCACACCTGTATTAGGGTCCACAGCAAAGCCCTCCATAATGAACAGATGTGCCAACCAAGTGAGGAAGAATGCTAAGAAAAAGATGGTATCGAAGCCCATACTCTTGCGAGATCGACGTTGCAGACTGTTGTCATCGATATTGTTCACAAAATATAGCTCTCCCAGAATGCGAGCAAGGAACAGTACTGCCAACCCCAAAATGACATTGAAAATGTTCAGGCAGGCATCCAAACCACCAGAGGCATTGCCCCAATAACTAATGACAGGAGCCATAGTATCAGTAATATTGCCCTTATCGACGTAGAAGTTGGAGCCTGTAAAGAATGTGGAAATAGCTGCACCTAAGAGAATGGGAGCCAATATACCGTTTATAATCAAGAACCAACGATAAGTCTCCTTTCCGAGCAGGTTGCCAAGCTTAGACTGGAACTCATAGCTCACAGCCTGAACTACGAAAGTAAACAATAACAACATCCACACCCAATAGGCACCTCCAAAACTAGTACTGTAGAATAACGGGAATGATGCGAAGAATGCACCACCGAACGTAACGAGTGTGGTGAAAGTAAATTCCCACTTACGCCCCGTAGAATTAATCATCATCTGTCGCTGTGTTTCGTCCTTCGGAAGGTTCAACAACAACGAGTTGCCTCCTTGCACAAAAAGCAGGAAGACGAGGAGTCCGCCAAGAAGTGATACGACGAACCACCAATAATTTTGAAGAAATATATAATCCATAATTGTATTTTTGTTAAATGAAAATTAAACTTCCCTACCATTCGGGCATCCCTTCTAACAGAGAAGGGGAATTATATGGGGGCTACTTACCCCCTGGTGTTGCCCAAAGCTGGTATCTTTTGCCCCCACGGGGCGATGATAATATTCATTATTCGCTATTCATTGTTCATTATTAAACTCAGGTCCTTTCTTTATTGCCTTCAGCATGATGCCAATTTCTGCAATCAGCAAGATGGAGAAGAGGGTCAGGAAGATAAAGAAAGTGAGTTGTACGCTACCAACAGAAACCTGCGAGATTGCCACATTTGTAGGCATCATATCTTGAATCACCCAGGGCTGACGACCGACCTCCGCCACAGCCCAGCCTGCCTGACTTGCCAGGTAACCCAATGGAATGGTAAGGATAGCCACCCAGTGAATCCATTTCATCTTTGTGATGTCTTTCTTGTAAACCAAATAGAGCACCAACATGAAGAACAAGATGAAATATCCACCCAGCATTACCATGATGCGGAACATATAAAACGTCAGCGCCACAGGAGGCACCACATCGTTCACTTCTTTGATATGTCCATAGCCAAAGTAAGGCATATTCTCACGCATAATGCCTGCCTGCACCTTCGCCTCATCATCGTTGCCCTCGGAACGAGCCTGTCTATAAGCAGCAAAAGCGGCTATCGCCTGCTTGCCTTTGGCAATCTTTTCTTCCACAGAAAGAGCGGTTGTACCATCTTTTAGTTGATAACCACCATCAAGCAAGTCATTGATACCTGGCACAAAAGAGTTAATATCTCTATCTGCTAAAAGTGACAACATATACGGAATCTTAATCTCAAACAGATAAGGTTCAACACCATCCTGTGGCGTCTTTTTTGCAGGATTAAGCAAAGCAATAGCGGTCAGTCCTGCCCCACTCTCTCCCTTATACAAACCTTCCATGGCTGCCAGTTTCATTGGCTGATGCTGAGCCACCTGATGACCAGACTCATCGCCAGTAAGAGCCACCAAAACAGCACCGACGAAACCAACAATAGCACCCACCTTGATGCTTGCCAACGCAAATTTCTTTTGGCGACCCTTCAACAGGTACCAACAACTAACACCTATAACGAAGATGCCACCTAATACCCATGCAGAGGTAACCGTATGGAAGAACTTGCTAACGGCAAAGGGCGAAAGTGCCACTTCCGAAAAGCTGATCATTTCATTGCGGGCAGTGTCGGCATTGAACTCCATTCCCACAGGATGCTGCATCCATGAGTTAGCGACCAAAATCCACCAAGCAGAGATCGTAGCACCCAGGCCTGTAAGCCAAGTAGAAGCCAGATGGAAGCCTTTGCTCACCTTCTCCCAACCAAAGAACATCACCGCCACAAAGGTGCTCTCCATAAAAAAAGCCACGATGCCCTCGATAGCCAATGGGGCACCGAAGATGTCACCCACAAACCAACTGTAATTGCTCCAGTTGGTACCGAACTCAAACTCCAAGATTAAACCGGTGGCAATACCCACAGCAAAGTTGATGCCAAACAGCTTCATCCAAAACTTGGCGGTGCGTTGCCAAAACTCATCGCCAGAACGATAGTAAAGGGTCTCCATAATACCCATTACCACAGCTATGCCTAAAGTTAATGGGACGAACATCCAATGATAGATAGCCGTCAAGGCGAATTGCGCTCGTGACCAATCAATCAACGAAGAGTCAATGTTTTCAATCATAATATTTCAAAATTTAAGGTATTCTGTTAATGATTTGTGAACTAACATAGTCATCCTTTTGGTTCTCGTCATCCGTCACTGTATTGAGAAAATTAGGGAAGAAAAAGACACGAAGGATACAAAATATGATGAAGAGTTTGATGAGTATCAACAGCCAAAGTGTCTTGCCGATGGTCATATTCTTGAAGCCATCCACATAAAATCCCCATATTTTTGTCACCACGTTCTTCATACGCATAATATATAAATAGGTATTGACCCGACTAAGATACGGAGTTTTTTTTATATTCAACACGATTTGTCGATAAATTTTGCATGTTAGTCGATTTTTGTTGCAAAGAGTATGGTGTTAGCATAATTTTGCATCATGAAATTAATAACGAAAACATAAAATTTCAGAGATATGAAGACAAAAAGTATTTTAGGAATGACAGTTTTCTGCATGATGTGTGCAACGAGCCTGTTCGCACAAAGTGAAGGCATCGCTCCACGCCAGGAAGCATGGTCAACAGACACAATGAGAGTGGCAAGCATACAGCCCGACCAATGGACTCTACAGGATTGCATAGACTACGCTTTGCAACAGAACATCACAATCCAGCAGAACCGCTTACAGGCAGTGAGTGCTGAGATCGATGTTCAGAATGCCAAGGCAGACTTCCTGCCAAGCGTATCTGCTAGCGTGAGTCAGAATGTAAGTTATCGCCCAAACGCACAAACTACCATGATGGTGATGGGCTCTGAAGTGAAGACCTCCAACAACAAGACATCCTACAACGGAAATTACGGATTAAGTGCGAATTGGACAGTTTTCAATGGAAAAAGAATAAATACACTGAAGCAACAGAAACTGAACAGTGAAGCAGCTGACTTGGATGTTGCACAAAGCGAGAACAACATTATTCAGCAAATTACGCAGGTCTATATTCAGATTCTGTATGCTGCCGAGTCTATTAAAGTGAACGAGGCAAACTTAGCAGTCAGCGAAGCCAATGCCGAGCGTGGTAAGCAATTGTTTGAGGCCGGTAGTTCCTCAAAGGCTGATTACGCTCAATTGGCATCACAAGTAAGTCAGGACAGATATCAGTTGGTGAATTCAGAGGCTCAACTTCAGAACTACAAGTTGCAACTGAAGCAATTGTTGGAAATTGAGGGAGAGGAAGAGATGAACCTCTACCTGCCGACACTGAACGATGAGGATGTGTTGATTCCTCTGCCATCTAAAACGGACGTTTATAATGCAGCGTTGGAACTGCGCCCTGAAATCAAGAGCAGTAAGTTGGATGTTGAAGCAGCAGATTTAAACATCAAGGTTGCTAAGGCTGGATATCTACCTACTATAAGCATGAATGGCAATATCAATAGTAACAACATGAATGGATCTGGCAAGGGCTTCAGCACACAGATTAGCGACAACTGGAGCAACTCTATCGGTGTGAGCGTTAGCATTCCTATTTATGACAAACGTCAAACCAAGAGTCAGATTCAGAAGGCTCGCATACAAAAGCAGAACTCAGAGCTGAGTTTGCAGAGCCAGCAGAAGACCTTGTATAGTAACATCGAGGGATTGTGGCTCGATGCTAACACAGCACAACAACAATATATAGCAGCCAAGGATCAACTGAACAGTGCACAGACAAGTTTCGACTTGGTGCAAGAGCAGTTTAACTTGGGCATGAAGAATACGGTAGAGCTATTGCGTGAACAGACTACGCTTTTGAGTGCCCAGAACACATTGCTGCAGGCCAAATATATGGCAATTATGAATCAGCAGTTACTGAGGTTCTACGGAGGAGAATCAATCATGATTGATTGAGAATTGAGAAATAATTTCGTGTTTATAAGATCAAATCTTAGTTCCTTATGAAAATTGAACATTGATAATAATAAAATAGTAAAGATATGAAAAAGAAGACAATTATTTGGATAGCAGTTGCAGTTGTTGCATTGCTAATCATTGGTTCCTGGCTCTTCGGTGGGCAATCTGACACGCTGAAAATGAATGTGGTAACAGCTCCAGCAACCAGAGGAAATGTTTCTGAGTCTATCAGTGCAACAGGCACCATTGAGCCTGTAACACAGGTGGAAGTTGGTACACAGGTCAGTGGTATCATCGACCGCATCTATGTAGATTATAACTCAGTGGTAAAGAAAGGTGAGTTAATCGCAGAAATGGATAAGGTTACCCTAATGAGCGACCTAAACTCTTCACAAGCTAATTACAACGGTTCAAAAGCAAGCTTTGAGTATCAAGAGAAGCTTTATAACCGCAACAAGCTTTTGCATGACAAGCAGCTTATCAGCGACCAAGAGTATGACCAGAGCCTGTATAATTACGAAAACGCTAAAGCTCAGTTCGCACAAAGCACTGCTAATCTGGCAAAGGCACAGCGTAATCTTTCCTATGCTACCATCTACTCTCCTATCGATGGCGTGGTAATCAATAAGGCTGTAGAAGAAGGCCAAACAGTAGCGGCAGGCTTCAACACCCCTACCCTGTTCAATATTGCAGCAGACCTGACTCAGATGCGCGTTATAGCTGATGTAGATGAAGCTGACATAGGCGGCATAGTAGAAGGACTTCGTGCAACTTTCACTGTAGATGCATATCCTGATGAGACTTTCGAGGGTACTGTTGTTCAAGTTCGTTTAGGAGAGAAGAGCAGTTCTACCACCAGCAGTTCTGTGGTAACCTATGAGGTGGTGATCAATGCGCCAAACAACGACCTGAAACTGAAGCCAAGACTGACAGCTACTGTTACCATCTACAAACAGGAAAAAAGCAATGTGATAGTGGTTCCAAGCCGTGCACTCCGCTTTAAACCGACTCCAGAGATGGGTGCCACCCAAATCAATGATGTAGATGCTCCTCAAAAAGTGTGGACGAAGGAAGGTACCGTTTATACCGCACATGCAGTAAAAGCTGGACTGACCGGCAATAATGTGACCGAGGTAGAAGGTATCAGTGAAGGCACAGAAGTAGTGGTGGATGCCACTTCCACCTTCCGTGAGAATGGTATGATGAATCGTATGGGTCCTGGCGGCGGTCCTGGTCCTGGCGGTCCAATGTAAACAAATTGACAATTTATAATTAAAAATTGACAATTAAAGGATTGTGTTATGAGCAAACCAGTTATAGAATTGCAAAACGTAAAGCGCAAGTTCATCGTAGGAGATGAAGTAGTGAAGGCCTTGCGAGGCGTGAGCTTCACCATCAACGAGGGTGAGTTTGTGACTATCATGGGTACATCAGGTTCTGGCAAGTCAACATTACTGAACACCTTAGGTTGCCTTGACACCCCAACCAGTGGCGAGTACATACTCGATGGAACACCTGTGAGAATGATGTCGAGAAACCAACGTGCCATCCTGCGCAACCGCAAGATCGGGTTTGTGTTCCAGAACTACAACCTGCTTGCCAAGACTACGGCAGTAGAGAATGTTGAGCTGCCTCTGATGTACAACGCATCTGTATCAGCATCAGAGCGCCGCCGTCGTGCCATCGAGGCATTGAAAGCTGTGGGTTTAGGCGATCGTCTTGAACATAAGTCAAACCAGATGTCTGGTGGTCAGATGCAGCGTGTAGCCATCGCACGTGCTTTGGTTAACAATCCAGCCGTAATCCTAGCCGATGAGGCAACAGGTAACCTGGATACACGTACTTCATTCGAAATATTGGTACTCTTCCAGAAACTCCATGCCGAAGGTCGCACCATTATTTTTGTGACTCATAATCCTGAGATTGCACAATACAGCAGTCGTACCATTACCCTGCGAGATGGCAAGATCAAGGATGATGTTTTGAATAATAATATTTTAAATGCAGCTGAGACATTGGCTTCATTGCCAATACCAGAAGATGTATAAAACTTAAGCATTATGAATTACGCAAATCTTTTCAAAATAGCCTTGAAGGCAATCTACAACAACAAGACTCGCTCTCTGCTTACCATGCTGGGTATCATCATCGGTATTGCATCAGTGATTGCCATGTTGGGATTCGGCCAAGGTACACAGGAGCAGATCACCAGTCAGATTTCCTCTATGGGTTCTAATATGATTATGATCAACCCTGGAGGCGAGCGTAGAGCCGGACAACGTATGGATGCCAGCTCCATGCAAACCTTGAAGATGGAAGACTATGAGTCCATCCGTAACGAGTGTACCCATGTAACATATGTAAGTCCTAGCGTATCAAGCTCTGGCCAATTAGTGGCAGGTAACAACAACTACCCTTCATCAGTTACAGGCTGTAGTGCCGACTACCTGCAAATACGCCAGTTGGAGATGGCTGAGGGTAATATGTTCACAGAACAGGATGTTAAGACTTCTGCCAAGGTACTTGTATTAGGCAAGACCATCGTAGACAACCTCTTTCCTAATGAGAACCCGATTGGTAAAACTATCCGCGTGAATCAGATTCCGTTCAGAGTAGTAGGTGTATTGGAAAGCAAAGGTACAAACTCAATGGGTATGGATCAGGACGAAATTGTACTGGCACCATTCACCACTGTGATGAAGCGTATGCTTTCACAAAGTCATTTACAGGGTATTCAGTGTAGTGCTACCAGCGAGGCTGACACCCAGCTGGCTATGAACGAGATTGAGGATGTGCTGCGTCGTAACCACCGTCTGAAGGATGGTGATGAAAATAACTTTACATTAAGCTCAATGGAGGAGATCATGAGCACCATCTCAACCGTAACTGGTATGATGACCATGCTGTTGGCTGCCATTGCAGGTATTTCACTCGTGGTAGGCGGTATTGGTATCATGAACATTATGTATGTATCAGTTACCGAACGCACTAAAGAAATTGGCCTGCGTATGTCAGTAGGTGCCCGTAGTATCGACATATTGAGTCAGTTCCTGATAGAGGCAGTGATGATTTGCCTCACTGGTGGAATCATCGGAATCTTGCTGGGCTATGGATTGGGAGCACTGGTAGGTATGCTATCTGACCAGGTTTCGGTATCCATCTCAGGCGGTTCTGTTACTCTGGCATTCGGTGTCTGTGTACTAATTGGCATGTTCTTCGGTTGGTATCCTGCCAAGAAAGCTGCCAACTTAGACCCGATTGAAGCTTTGAGATACGAATAATTATTATTAACTTTGCCAGCACTATGCCAAACATTCAAGTTAATAAGAAACTGATAACACACATTGTGGTATGGGGAATCATGTTTGTATTCCCCTACCTCATGTTGTTACGTGGTGGTATAGACATGACCCTGTCCAGATATTTTATTAATGGTGGTTTTTGGTATGGTGGCTGGATGCTGGTGTTCTATTTGAACTACCTCTGGCTGGTGCCCAAGTTCCTACTCAAGCACAACACCATATTTTATTTATTGCTAAATGTTGCTGTTATTTTCGGCTTGTCCTTCGGCTATCATCTGTGGGGTGAACATATGTTCCGCTACTATTTGGAACACATGCCTATAGAAATAAATGACCAGCCTGATCCATGGAGGATGGAATTCAGACCTCCTATTTGGGCAGAAGTGGTTCGCGACTCATTCCCCTTAATCATCATCACTATCATTGCCACTGTTATCAGGGTAAGTGAGGAATGGCGCAAGTCGGAAACCTCACGCAAGGAGGCAGAGAAAGCCTTGGCAGAAGCTGAATTGCAGAACCTGCGCAGTCAGTTGAACCCCCACTTCCTGCTCAACACCTTAAATAATATATATGCCCTAATTGCTTTTGATACGGATAAGGCACAAGAGTCAGTTCAGGAGTTGAGCAAGTTGTTGCGACATGTACTCTATGAGAATAAAGACCAGTTCACGACTATGAGCAAGGAAATGGAGTTCATCCAAAGTTACATCGAACTAATGCGTATTCGTTTGAGTAGCAATGTTACCGTTGAAACAAAGTATGATCTTGACCCAAATAGCCAGACTCCTATTGCTCCTTTGATTTTCATTTCGTTGGTAGAGAATGCTTTCAAGCATGGTATCTCACCCACAGAACCAAGCTTCATTAAGATTCGCTTCAGTGAGATACAGGGTATAGTGCGATGTCTCATTCAAAACAGCAATCATCGCAAGGTGGGATATGACAAGAGTGGTAGTGGCATTGGATTGGAGCAAGTACAGAAAAGACTTGACCTCTCCTATCCAGGCAAATATACTTGGCATTATGGGTTGAGTAACGATGGAAAAGAATACTCATCGTCTTTGGAGATTCACACTATATAATAAATAAGGTGTAATGGAGAAGATACGTTGTGCAGTGGTAGATGACGAGCCGTTGGCGTTGGGACTGATGGCAAGCTATGTAAAAAAGACGCCCTTTCTGGAATTGGTGGGAGCCTACAGCAGTGCCGTGCAAGCCATGCAGGAGATGCATGACCATCCTGTTGATCTGCTTTTCTTGGATATCCAAATGCCAGAGCTCAACGGACTGGATTATTCTCGCATGGTTCCTCCTCAGACTCGTGTGGTGTTCACCACCGCTTTCAACCAATATGCCCTCGATGGTTATAAGGTAAATGCCCTCGACTATCTGCTCAAGCCCATCTCCTATCCTGATTTCCTGCAAGCCTCCAGCAAGGCACAAGAGTGGTTCAAGTTGGTTCAACAGGGCCAACATATCCAACAAAACGTACCAACACAAGCTAAAGAGGAGGAAATCATAGACAGCATTTTCGTCAAAAGCGATTACAAACTCATCAAAATAGACCTAAAAGACGTGCTCTACATCGAAGGATTGAAGGATTACGTAAAAATATACCAAGAAAATACGACCAAGCCCATCATGACGCTAATGAGCATGAAATCCCTCGAAGAGATACTACCTAAACAAAAATTCATGCGTGTTCATCGCTCATATATTGTTCAAAAAGACAAGATTAGGGTAATTGAACACAATCGCATCGTGTTCGGAAATACTTACATTCCCATTGGCGATAATTACAAACAGACTTTCCAAGACTTCATAGACAAACGAATTTAAGCGAAAAAAAACTGTTTTTTCTTTTGTGGTTTGCTACAAAAGCCATATCTTTGCACAAAATAACTGAATTTGTGCAATTATTGACATGGAACAAAGTTTTTTGCAGTTAATTGAGGATTCGATTAAAAAGAACTGGGACTTAGATGCCCTAACTGATTATAATGGTGCGACCCTCCAGTATAAGGATGTGGCACGCAAGATAGAAAAAGTGCATATCTTCTTGGAAGAGGCAGGTGTTAAAAAAGGCGACAAGATTGCCATCTGCGGGCGCAATTCCTCGCACTGGGGAGTGACGTTCTTAGGTATCCTCTCTTATGGCGCTATTGTGGTTCCCATCCTTCACGAGTTCAAGGCTGACAACATCCACCACATCGTGAATCACTCTGATGCACGAATGTTATATGTGGGTGATCGTGTTTGGGAAGACTTGAATGAGCAAGAGATGCCTCACTTGGAGGGTATCATGCTAATGACGGATTTTTCTGTCTTAGTGGCTCGCAACAAAAAGTTACTTCATGCCCGTGAGCACCTGAATGAAATCTTCGGCAAGAAGTATCCCAAGAATTTCCGTCCTGAACATGTAAAGTACTATAAGGAGCAAAGTCCTGATGAATTGGCGATGATCAACTACACTTCCGGTACTACAAGTTCTTCGAAGGGTGTAATGATTCCTTACCGTGCCTTGTGGTCAAACATGGCCTTTGCGCAAAGCGTTCTCGACCTTTTCCCTGGCGATAAGGTGGTTAGCATTTTACCTATGGCTCACACGTTCGGCATGTCGTTCGAATTTTTGTATGAGTTTGTGGTAGGATGTCATGTTTATTTCCTCACACGAGTTCCCTCTCCGAAAATCATTGCTCAAGCTTTTGCTGACGTGAAGCCACGCATCATCATTGCTGTTCCATTGGTGGTAGAGAAGATCATCAAGAAGAAGGTATTGCCACAATTAGAGAAAAACATCTGGGCACAACTGATGCTTAACCTGCCTATCCTGAGCGACATTGTGAAGAAACGCATCTGTGAACAGGTAACTGCAGGCTTTGGTGGCAACTTCATCGAGGTGATTATTGGTGGTGCTCCTTTGAACAAGGAAGTAGAGTCATTTCTCAAGTCCATCAACTTCCGCTATATGGTGGGCTATGGCATGACAGAATGCGCACCTATCATCTCCTATGAAGGTTGGGAAAAATTCAAACCATATTCTTGTGGAAAAGCAGCTCCACGCATGGAGATCAAGATAGACTCCTCTGACCCACAGAATATACCTGGAGAAATCTTAGTGAAGGGTATGAATGTGATGTTGGGCTATTACAAGAACCCAGAGGCGACAAAGGCTATCTTCACCGAGGATGGTTGGATGCGCACAGGCGACTTGGGTGTGATGGATGCTGAGGGTAACCTCACGATTCGTGGACGTTCGAAGAATATGATCCTGGGTGCTGGTGGTCAGAATATCTACCCTGAAGAGATTGAAGGTCAGCTGAATAGTATGCCGTATGTAGCCGAGAGCATTGTGATTCAACAAGATGAAAAGTTGGTTGGGCTCGTTTATCCTGACTTTGACTTGGCCAACAAGGAAGGCATCGTAAATGGCAAGATGAAGACGGTGATGGAAGAGAATCGTGTACAATTGAACCAGAAGCTTCCGAGCTATTGCCAAATCAGCAAGATTAAAATCTTCTATGAGGAGTTTGAGAAGACACCAAAGAAGTCTATCAAACGATACCTCTACGAAAATGCATAAGAAAAAGGCTGCAAAAATGCAGCCTTTTTGCTTAAAAATGGTTCTCTAAAGATGCGAAGAAACCATCCAATAGTTCCTTATGCGCCAATAACAACAGATTCTTCTTTTCCAGAGTCATACTGCCACTTAACATTCTGTTCACAACATCATAAGTCCGGTCGATAGCAAAATGTTCATTCTTAGCCCTGAAAACCCTGAATTGTGTAGCAAAGTCGAAATAAAGATTAAAGGCTACATTGTTTTGTAATTCTTTCAATGTCAAACCAGTTTTCAATAAATCTTGAAGCTTATTTAGGCAAAACTGATGAAACCTATTAGTGTCCACCCAGATAGCTTCTTTAATAACAGTCCTATCCACCGTGCGCATAACAAAAGAGTCCCCCTCTCTTATATACAGAAACACTCCAAAAGGATCAGTCTCATCTAACAATATGCATAGACAGAATGCACGATGATTTACTTTAGGCAACCTCTTGGCTATAAATTGATACCACTCGCCCACTATCGGCATCACAAGCCTTCTTTTTTCTTTAACCATAAGCATAAAAAAAGCAGTTAATAATTGTACTTACCTCAAAAATTAGATGGGCGTTTTTCGAAACTAAATTCCAAGACAGCTTGGTAAGTACGTTCAGATGGCGCGCAGCCTTTTTTCTATTAAGATTGACGCAAAGGTACGGTTATTATTGACAACGTCACTATATAATCCCTTTTATTTTTCGTTTTGACTCAACATTTAACATTCCAGTATAGCTTTTGCCATCTTTTAACGTGAATTTTGACGAAAAATAACGGGCCAGTCCGAAAATCAAGAATTAAAAGTTCAACTTATCAAAAAAAACTCCCTGCCAGGGCTTAGCCGGCAGGGAGGCGTATCAGCTGTTTTCAAACAGCCCCAATCATAGAAATCTGTAGAAATATTAAGGTAGTTGTGTAACTCTCTTCTCAAGATTCTTTTTGTTATTTAAGTTACATAGTTACACTTTGCTTGTTAATCATTTGATACTTAGCGCTTATAATCAAGTGTAACTTCTCTCGGAAGTTACACTAAGTTACACTAGCATACACTGCACCAAAACAAGTTGTTTTGGTGCGAGAGAATACTATCATGACACCTTACAGAAAGCAATATAACGACACCAAAACAAGTTGTTTTGGTGTGAGTATCAATGTAATCTGCATCAGTTATTACATAAGAAAATCACAGAGAAATAGATATTGCCATCTGTCAAAACAGGTTAGCATGACAAGCTAATACTTTATCTATCTACTGCTTAGAGCCTTCCTTGTTTTAATCTCTACGGAAGATGTCCCTAGTATAGACCTTATCCTTGACATCATCCAAGCAAGCATCATAGCGGTTGGCAATGATAGATTGACTTTCACGTTTGAACTCCTCCAAATCATTTACCACTCGGCTTCCAAAGAACGTAGTGCCATCTGGAAGTGTGGGCTCATACACAATCACAGTAGCACCTTTCGCCTTGATGCGCTTCATGATACCTTGGATGCTACTCTGGCGGAAATTGTCACTATTACTCTTCATCGTGAGTCGATAAACGCCTATCACACATTGGTGTTCATCATTGGGATTAAAAACACCACGATTGTAATAGTCATAATAGCCAGCCATTCTCAACACCCTGTCGGCAATAAAATCCTTGCGAGTACGGTTACTATCCACTATCGCCTGAATCAATGTCTGAGGCACATCTGAGTAGTTTGCCAACAGTTGTTTGGTGTCTTTTGGCAAGCAATAGCCTCCATAGCCAAACGATGGATTGTTATAGTGTTTCCCAATTCGAGGGTCAAGGCACACACCATCTATAATTGACTGGGTATTCAGACCCTTCATCTCGGCATAGGTATCCAACTCATTGAAGAAGCTCACCCTCAAAGCCAGGTAAGTATTGGCAAAAAGCTTCACGGCTTCAGCCTCAGTAAAGCCCATAAATAATGTGGGCACATCTTCTTTCAAAGCACCCTCCTGTAACAACCCGGCAAAAACACGAGCTGCATCCACCAATCGTTTGTCTTTCAAGTCGGTACCCACGATGATGCGACTCGGATAGAGATTATCATAAAGTGCCCTACCCTCTCTCAGGAACTCAGGTGAGAAAAGAATATTCTGACTACCTGAACGCTTTCTGATGGCCTCCGTAAAGCCCACAGGAATGGTGGATTTAATAACCATGATGGCGTTTGGATTGTATTTCATAACCAAAGAAATAACAGTCTCTACAGCACTAGTATCGAAGAAGTTCTTCATGCTATCATAGTTGGTGGGGGCAGCAATCACCACGAAATCAGCATCGCAATATGCTTCCTCTGCATCGAGTGTAGCCCTGAGTTTCAGAGGTTTGGTGGCAAGGTATTCCTCTATCTCTTTATCCACGATGGGAGATTTCTTCTGGTTGATCATCTCCACCTTTTCAGGCACAATATCTACAGCCATCACATCATGGTGTTGGCTCAACAGGGTTGCTATGCTCAGGCCAACATATCCCGTTCCTGCAACAGCTATCTTCAGGTCTTTCATAATTCATTTATTTATTTGATGCAAAGTTACGGAAAATCGAGGGCAGAACAAAATAAGCCTGCTTATTTTTTATGCCGGGATGGAGTAACTTATCCAAAGTTACGTAAAACCGAGAGAAAAGCAAAATAATACTGAGAAAAGTTGATACAGTACTCAAATTGCATATTTATGCATAAATTGGGCTCAAAACAGGAACCCTGAACGATTGCTTCAATTAGTCCAAGCAAACAAGCCATCCTCCCAAAGTAATCAGGCCTTTTTCTTGAAGTAATCGAGCCGTTTACTTGAAGCTGATTTTTAGGTTAAATTACAACTTGTATATACGTAACTTTATGCATCCTCTCTACCCTTTAAAAAACAGTGTCTTGCCCTGAAAAACGTAGAATCAGAAACAACGTTACTCAAGGCAAGACATTATTCAAATTTAGGTTTGGTTATTGCTAGCTTAATGTGTCCTATATTAGCGACCTTACCTCTTAATAAACTCCACACGCCGATTCTTGGCACGGCCTTCTTCTGAACCATTATCAGCCACAGGCTCATGAGAGCCCTTGCCCACAGGACGGAGGTTGAATGGATCTACTCCTTGCCCTTCAAGGGCCTTCACCACAGCTTCGGCACGACTCTGACTCAATGGGTCATTAATAGCGTCGGAGCCTTGATTATCAGTATGTCCTTGCACCTCAAAGCGTGCTGTCGGGTTCTTCTTCATATACTCCGCCACCTTCATAATCTCATCCATCGACTCTGGCTTCAAGGTTGCCTTACCCGTCTCAAACAAGATATTATTGGTAACAAACTTACCTGTTTCAGCAATAGCCTTCTCAACAGCAGATGAATAGTCAGTAGATTGACGCTCATACAGTTCAACAGCACCCTTAGCCATAACAACATTGGTGATATAGATACCCTTATTACTATCTGAAGAACCATTCATGTACCAAGAGCGTGGTTGCTTCATATTAGGGATATTGACTATACGCTGATAGTTGAGATACACTTTGAATGCACGCTTGTTGAATGAGAATGCAATGTGATTCCAATCGTTTTTCTTGAATATTGGCTTAATCGTAGATGTTTTTACTTCACCTGTTTGTTTAGTGCCATTAGGATTCTCAGAACCCCAACCCCAAGATATGCCATAATAATCACCCTTAGGATTATTGAGCGTATGTGTTTCAGGACTTGTACGGATGTCAAAAGCTCTATAACTTTCTTCTTTTGCCTGTTCAAAAATGATATCCAATGTAGCATCCCAACTAGAACCTTCTTGTGCAGGTTGTGAAAGCACATCAAACTCAAGGGTAAACTCTTCAGGGAAATAATCTTCTTCATCCATCAAAGGCTTAATAGCACTCTCTTCCAACTTAATGGCTTTCAAACCTTTAATGCTAACGACTTCTACTTCACTACCTTCAACCAAGTCCCACTTGGATGGGAACTCACCCATCTGCTCACCAGAGAGGTCATCCTGGAAGAAGACATTCTCACCACGCTTGAAATCACTCTTAGCTTGAATCTGAGCGAAATCAACTGGTTCATCTCCTGCTACTTTTTCTTCAGCTTCTGCCTCCTCAGAATCAACACTATCCGAGTCAGATTGCCCTTCGAGAACAGCATCAGCGGCTTTATCCTCTTCACGCAGTACCTTATCCTCAACTTTCTGCTTAGCTTTCTCTACCACTTTCTTTCCGAGATTCTTTATGAATCCTTGTGCTTCGACATCAGCCGAGTAACTCAGTGCAAATGCCAACACTGCCAAAAACATCAGAAACCTTTTCATAAGCCTAATAGTTTTTAATGAAATACTTTTTTCCTAACACTGCAAAGATAATGGTTTTTCTCAAAAAAGACAATAATATGAATGTTTTTTTACTGCTGAGCCATTTTTCTTCTATACCAATAGCCAAACCTTGCCAAGGCGACAATCAGGATGCACCCTCCAATGCCATAGGAAATCATATGACTCAGGCCAAAGGCAATGGGAGATATTAATAAGAAAGTAGAGCATACAAAGGTCATGAACAAAGCAGGTATCAAGGTGATGATGAACGGTTTGCGCTTATTAGCCAAATAGACTGTAATTGCCCACAAGGTGAAGACAGACAACGTCTGGTTTGCCCAGCCGAAATAGTTCCATATCTTATTGAATCCATCAGCATCCGCAATATTATACCACAACACCAAAATGGTGACAATGAATAATGGAATACTGATAAACAGACGGTTGCGGATGGATTTCTGATTCAAACGGATGAAATCGGCCACAATTAAACGGGCACTTCGCATAGCTGTATCGCCTGTAGAAATAGGAGCAGCAACCACTCCCAACAAGGCAAGCACACTACCAAAAACGCCCAACCAACTCTGGGAAACGATATTCACTATCTGAGGGGCACTTGCAGAAACATCTGCGCCTAACTCTTCTGCTCCACCACCATAGAAGAAATAAGAGGCTATGGTTGCCCAGATAAGTCCAACAATACCTTCAGTGATCATAGCTCCGTAAAAAACGGGACGTCCTAACTTTTCATGTCGAATACAACGAGCCATCAAAGGACTCTGGGTAGCATGAAAACCACTGATGGCACCACAAGCTATTGTTATAAATAGAATAGGTACAATAGGTCCCATCTTGGGATTGCGATTGCCGATTCCGTCCCAGATTTCAGGGATATCTGGCATCTTGAAAAGCAGACCTACAAACATAGCACCTGCCATAAACAATAAAGCTATGGCAAACAAAGGGTATATCTTGCCGATTATCTTATCAATAGGCATCATAGTGGCAATGAAATAATAAATAAAGATAATTACCACCCAAAGCATGAAATTCCCCATCATTCCACTTAAAATAATGGCAGGACTATACACGAAAACAGCTCCTACCATAATGAGAAGTAGTACAGAAAACATCAACATGGCCCTTTTTGCATTAGCACCCAGGTACTTGCCAATGATATCAGGAAGGCCGATACCTTTGTTACGCATGGATATCATACCTGCCAAATAATCGTGGGTAGCACCAGCAAAGATACAACCCAGAACAATCCAAAGGTATGCAGAAGGTCCGAACTTAGCCCCCATGATGGCACCAAAGATAGGGCCTGTGCCTGCAATGTTAAGGAATTGTACCATAAAAATTTTCCAAAGGGGCATTGGAATATAATCCACACCATCGTTCACACGCAAAGCAGGCGTAGGACGATTATCAGGACCAAATACGTGCTCTACGAACTTGCCATAGATAGCATAGCCCAGTATCAATGCTAAAAGTGATAGGAAAAATGTTATCATAAACTTAAATACCTATTGACATTTCACACAAAACGATGCAAAATTAATAGTTATTATCGGAATAAAGAAACAAATTAAAAGAAAAGTGTCAAAAATTGCGTATTCTGATATTATGTGTTATCTTTGCAGCATGAAATCAAAGGTATTCGTCATATTAGTTTGTTTTTGTTGCCAAATTTTACTGGCACAGTCTCCCCAACCCAAACGAGAAGTGAGGGCTGCTTGGGTTACTGTTGTCTATGGGCTGGATTGGCCTAAAACTAAGGCTACCAATGCCGAAAGTATCAGGAGGCAACAAGCGGAACTCATAGAAATTCTCGATAAATTGAAGATAGCCAACTTCAACACCGTGTTGTTCCAAGCCCGAACCAGAGGCGATGTAGTATATAAATCGGCCTATGAACCCTATAACTCCATCCTGACTGGCAAGAATGGTGGTAACCCAGGCTATGACCCTTTGGCCTTTGTGGTAGAGGAGTGCCATAAGCGGGGAATGGAATGTCATGCCTGGATTGTGGCCATCCCCTTAGGTAACAGGACGCATGTCAACTCATTGGGCAACAACTCAGTAACCAAGAAACGTCCATCCATCACGGTGGCCTATAAACGAGAGTATTTCTTGAACCCTGGGCATCCTGACACCAAGAAGTACTTGATGGACATTACTAGAGAAATAATACAGAACTACGATGTGGATGGGGTACACTATGACTACCTGCGTTATCCTGAAAATGCTCCCCAATTCCCTGACAGAAACGAATATCGCAAATATGCCAGAGGACGTGACATCGACCAATGGCGTAGAGACAACATTTCGGAAATTGTGCGTTATATATATAAAGGTGTAAAAGAGCTGAAGCCTTGGGTGAAAGTGAGTACCAGTCCGGTAGGTAAGTACGATGATACCACTCGTTTTTCTTCAAGAACATGGAATGCCTATGACGCTGTAAAACAAGATGTGGTAGGTTGGTTGGGCGAAGGCATCCAAGATCAGATTTACCCCATGATGTATTTCAAAGGCAACAACTTCTACCCCTTTGCCTTAGATTGGCAAGAGCAGAGCAATGGACGACAAGTGATTCCTGGCTTGGGTATCTATTTTCTGGATCCTAAGGAAGGTAACTGGACCATCGATGAGGTGGAGATGCAAATGTTGTTCAGTAGAAGTAATGACTTGGCAGGACATGCGCATTATCGAGTGAAGTACTTAATGGACAATGTACAGGGATTGTACGACAGGTTGACGGATGAGTTATATACAGCTCCTGCTTTGACTCCAGCTACTACTTGGTTGGACAATGTAGCACCTTCTGCTCCAAAACAGTTGGAAGCTCAAACGGATGTGGAAGGATATATTACATTAAAATGGCAAGCTGCTACAGATAATGACACCCAGAATGCTCCCATGTATGTGGTTTACGGGTCAGACTCTTACCCTGTGGATACCAATAATCCCGCTAATATTGTGGCTCAACGTGTGAAAGCAACCAGTTATACTTATGTCGCTATCACCCCTTGGTCTCGCAAATCTTACTTTGCGGTAAGTGCTATTGACAGATATGGCAATGAGAGTGAGGCGGTTCAGCTAAGTCAGTAAACATCAATATAAGCTAAGTTCATAGACATTGGGGTTACTGGTACCAAAGGCATGAAACCACTATGGATACGTCCCTTGCGTATCTCCAAAGGGGCTTTCTTTCTGCTATCTTCCACAAATGCCACTAACTCATTGTTGCTATGGAAATGTTGCACCATAAACCTGCCTTGGGCATCTTCTGTCAAGAACTCGTCTTTCAAGATGCGGGCAAAGTACCCCATCGTAGCTCGATAGTTAATTTCCACACACGGATGGATGCACATACCACTGGGCTCCTCGCAAATCATCATATCCACCCCAACGCAAGCCCTGTAGCCATATATGCCCAAAAAGCCACCCACCATCTGTTTGGCCTTTTGCAGATTTTTCTTAGGCACATAGTCCATCAAGTATCGCTCTATCTCTTCATTGTTCAGCAATGTATTGCCCTTGTAACTACCTCGAATATCTGTATCAAACAAAGAGTATCCCAAGAAAGTCACCTCATTGGCCTTTTGTTCATTCACGTAAAACTCCATCGCGAAATCTTGCACCTTATTATATATAGGGGACATGGCTACATAACCCTGAGTATCAATGATCCGTTGGCACCAGTTTCTGTCTTTCTCCGTATAGGCATCCCTACACCAAAGCAAGCCCTTACCACTGCTCGACCAAGGTTCTTTAAATACCACTCCACCCATATCTGCCATCATGTTGAAATACTTCTCGCAACCTGACGTTTTGAGAACATTACGAGAAATACCACAGAAGCCTGGCTCATCCTTAAATAGCTCCAATACTACACCCACCACATTACGTTGTGAAAGTTTGCGTTGCTCATCCAATTCGAAGTCATTGGGAAGATAGTTCATAGATATCCCAGCCCTATTCAACATATTGCGAAACGAACGATTCCATCCCCAAGGGCACACATCAATGGGTTCCTCCACTAATGGTAAGCCTTTCAGGGGTATCAGCTTCACTTTCAAGTGAAAAAGTTCTGACATCTCTTCGAGGAACTCCTGATTGGCTTCCCCCTCTGCTAAAACATAGCTGCCAGGATCGGCATACCATATGGGAAGCATTGCCAAATCTTGAATCATCTGACGTACAGGAGCAGTAGGTGTATAGTTACCAACTCCGTTAGCAAGGGCCAAATCAGTATCTGGATTGAAGACAAAAAGAACCATATTTATATAAATGTTGTTTTCGGTGATAAAGATAGTTAATATTTTGCAAACTCTGCATTGTCAATTGACAAAAAATAGTTATATTTGCAGATTGAATGTAATTTGCAGGAAACAACTATTAAATAAACTAATTAATAATTATGGCTAAAGAGAAAAAATTCATTACTTGTGATGGTAACGAAGCTGCTGCTCACATTGCGTATATGTTTACGGAAGTAGCTGCTATCTATCCTATCACTCCGTCATCTACCATGGCTGAGCATGTGGATGAGTGGGCTGCTGCAGGCAGAAAGAACATCTTCGGCGAGACCGTAAGTGTACAGGAAATGCAGTCTGAAGGTGGTGCTGCAGGTGCCGTTCACGGTTCTTTGCAAGCAGGTGCCCTGACTACTACATTTACCGCATCTCAGGGTTTGCTGCTGATGATTCCTAACATGTACAAGATTGCAGCTGAGAATCTGCCTTGTGTTTTCCACGTGTCTGCTCGTACATTGGCATCTCATGCCCTGTGTATTTTTGGTGACCATCAGGATGTGATGGCTTGCCGCCAGACAGGCTTTGCTATGTTGGCAGAAGGTTCAGTACAGGAAGTGATGGACCTGGCTGGTGTTGCTCACTTGGCTGCCTTGACAGCTCGTCTGCCTTTCCTGAACTTCTTCGACGGCTTCCGTACCTCTCACGAGATTCAGAAGATTGAGAAGTTGGAGAATGCTGATCTGGAACCACTGATTGACCGTGAAGCTTTGGCTGAATTCCGTCAGAAGGCTTTGAACCCAATGAAGCCTGTAATGCGTGGTATGGCTGAGAATCCAGATCATTTCTTCCAGCACCGTGAGGCTTGCAATGGTTTCTATACCAATGTTCCAGCTATCGTACAGCATTATATGGATGAGATTGGCAAGATTACCGGTCGTTCTTATCATCTGTTTGACTACTATGGAGATCCAGAGGCTGAGCGCGTAATTGTAGCTATGGGCTCTGTTACCGAGTGTATCCGTGAGGTGGTTGACCACCTGCGTGCTCAAGGCGAGAAGGTTGGTCTGCTGGCTGTTCACCTATTCAACCCATGGTCTGCTAAGGATCTGTTGGCTGCTATGCCTAAGACCGCTAAGCGCATTGCTGTTCTGGACCGTACAAAGGAACCAGGAGCAGCTGGCGATCCTCTCTATATGAACGTAAAGGATTCATTCTATGGTGCTGCTGATGCTCCTGTAATCGTAGCTGGTCGCTATGGTTTGGGTTCAAAGGATACTACCCCTGCTCAGATGATTGCCGTATTCAAGAACCTGGCATTGCCACAGCCTAAGGATCATTTCACCGTAGGTATCGTGGATGATGTTACCTTCACTTCTCTCCCACAGGAAGAAGAAATCGCTTTAGGTGGCGACGGTATGTTCGAGGCTAAGTTCTATGGCTTGGGTGCTGATGGTACCGTAGGTGCTAACAAGAACTCAGTGAAGATTATTGGTGACAACACCAATAAACATTGTCAGGCTTACTTCGCTTATGACTCAAAGAAGTCAGGTGGTTTCACCTGCTCTCACCTGCGTTTCGGCGACTCTCCAATCCGTTCAACCTACTATGTAAACACACCTAACTTCGTAGCTTGCCACGTTCAAGCATACCTCCACATGTACGATGTAACCCGTGGTCTTCGCAAAAATGGTTCATTCCTGCTGAACACCGTTTGGGATGCAGAAGAGTTGGCTGCTAACTTGCCAAATCGCGTTAAGAGGTATTTCGCAAAGAACAACATCACCGTGTATTATATCAACGCTACCAAGATTGCACAGGAGATTGGTTTGGGCAACCGTACCAACACCATCCTTCAGAGTGCATTCTTCCGTATCACAGAGGTTATTCCTATCGACTTGGCTATCGAGCAGATGAAGAAGTTCATCGTGAAGTCTTACGCTAAGAAGGGCGAGGATGTGGTGAACAAGAACTATGCAGCTGTAGATCGTGGTGGTGAGTATCATACTCTGACCGTTGACCCAGCATGGGCTAACCTGCCAGACGATCCTAAGCCAGTAAACGACGACCCAGCATTCATCAACGAGGTGGTTCGTCCAATCAACGCTCAGGACGGTGATTTGCTCCCGGTATCTGCATTCAAGGGTATCGAAGATGGTACTTGGTACAGCGGCACTGCTAAGTATGAAAAACGTGGTGTAGCTAACTTCGTTCCTGTATGGAACTCTGAAAACTGTATCCAGTGTAACAAGTGTGCATTCGTTTGCCCTCACGCAGCTATCCGTCCATTCGTTATGAATGCAGAGGAAGCAGCCGGCATCGATGCTGCCAAGATTGCTGTTCTGGCTCCTGCTCAGATCAAGGGCATGCAGTTCCGCATCCAGGTGGATGTACTCGACTGCTTGGCATGCGGCAACTGTGCTGATGTCTGCCCAGGTAAGAAGGGTGAGAAGGCTTTGAAGATGGTGCCATTCGATCCAGAAGCTGAGAATATGAAGAAGGAAGCTGCTAACTGGGAATACTGCGTGAAGAAAGTTACCAGCAAGCAGGATTTGATTGACATCAAGCAGACTCCTAAGAACTCTCAGTTCGCTCAGCCTCTGTTTGAGTTCTCTGGCGCTTGCTCTGGTTGCGGTGAGACTCCTTACGTGAAGCTGATTTCTCAGTTGTTTGGCGATCGTCAAATTGTAGCTAATGCTACTGGTTGCTCTTCTATCTACTCTGGCTCTGTTCCATCTACTCCTTATACTACTAACGCTGAGGGTCGTGGTCCAGCTTGGGCTAACTCTCTGTTCGAGGACTTCTGCGAGTTCGGTTTGGGTATGACCCTGGCTAACGAGAAGATGCACCTGCGTTTGACTGAGACGATGTTGGCTGCTATTGCTGACGAGAACGTTCCAGTTGAAGCAAAGGCTCTGTTCCAGGAATGGGTAGATAACCAGAATGATGCTGATAAGACCAAGGAGCTGTACAAGCAAATCGTTCCTATGGTAGAGGCTAACAAAGACAAGTGTAAGTATTGCGCAGTAATCGCTGAGTTCCAGAACTACCTCGTTAAGCGTAGTCAGTGGATTATTGGCGGTGACGGTGCTTCTTACGATATCGGTTACGGTGGCCTTGACCACGTGATTGCTTCTGGCAAGGATGTCAACATCCTCGTGATCGATACCGAGGTTTACTCTAACACTGGTGGTCAGTCATCTAAGGCTACTCCAATCGGTGCTATCGCTAAGTTTGCTGCAGCTGGTAAGCGCGTTCGCAAGAAAGACCTTGGATTGATGGCTACTACTTATGGTTACGTATATGTAGCTCAGATTGCTATGGGTGCCGACAACAACCAGACCTTGAAGGCACTGCGTGAGGCAGAAGCTTATCCAGGCCCATCACTCATCATCGCATACGCTCCATGTATCAATCATGGTCTGAAGGCTGGTATGGGTAAGAGCCAAGCTGAGGAAGCTAAGGCTGTTGAGTGCGGCTACTGGCATCTGTGGCGCTACAACCCAGCATTGGAAGCTGAAGGCAAGAACCCATTCACCTTGGATAGCAAGGAGCCTAAGTGGGAAGGCTTCAAGGACTTCCTGAAGGGCGAGGTTCGCTATGCATCAGTGATGAAGCAGTATCCTGCTGAAGCTGACGAGCTGTTCCAGGCAGCTGAGGACAACGCTAAGTGGCGTTACAACAGCTACAAGCGTTTGGCTCAGAATAACTGGGGTGCAGAAGTGTAAAGGAATCCTTTACACTCCATATTATAAAGAATAGTGGCGAAGCTTAGTCTTCGCCACTATTCTTTATAATGCCAGTTCCCTATTGTACCAATAAAAAAGAAGGATAAGAAAGGGATATGTTTGGCAGTATGGGAAAATATGATTACTTTTGTGGCTAAGAAAAGGATAATGATATGCAAAGCGAAAGCAAGGTAATATTTGAACGCAATAGCGTGGAGTTCGTAACTGTAGCAGCTCAGTATTGTACATTCTTGGAGGATGTACAAGGTATGGAACGTGAAGAGTTTGTAGATACTGTGCTAAAGATATTGCCCCTACTCTATGTAAAGGCTTTGCTGTTGCCAGAGATGGAATTGATAGATGACAGCGAGGAGCAGGAGACTTATGTGACTGAGGAAACGTATGCTTTAATGAATGCCCAGCTAGCTGACATTATGGGTGACAGGGATGATTACTTGGATGTATTCGTGGAGGATATGAAATATAGCGACCAACCTGTGACACGTTATATCTCTGAGGGCTTGGCAGACATTTATCAAGACATCAAGGACTTTATCTTTGTGTTCAAGCAGGGTGTGAACCTAAATATGCACAATGCCCTTGCTACGTGTCAAGAGAACTTCAAACTTTATTGGGGACAGAAGTTGGTGAATACTTTGCGTGCTTTACATGAGGTTAGATTTATTGACAATTAACAATTGACAATTAAACTATTGAATGGTCATTAAAGACAGGATATCCAAGGAAGAAGTGAATGAAATGCCTAAGGTGGTGTTCGAAGGTCAGATGTTCGTGGTGGACACACCAGAACAAGCCGACTTTGCCGTGCGATACCTTAGTCAATTTGACTTGTTGGGTATCGACAGCGAGACACGACCTGCCTTTAAGCGAGGTGAAATCCATAAGGTGGCATTGCTCCAAATCGCTACCTATGAACGATGCTACATGTTCCGTCTCAATAAGTTCGGTATGACCCTGCCACTCATCAACCTATTGGAGAATCCCCATATCGTCAAGGTAGGTCTCTCGTTGAAAGACGACTTTATGATGCTGCATCAACGGGCTGATTTTGAACCTCGTGGAGTGATAGAGCTACAGACCTACGTTACTCAGTTCGGCATCAAGGACTTGAGCTTGCAGAAGATTTATGCCAACCTTTTTGGACAAAAGATATCCAAGGCACAAAGGCTATCCAATTGGGAGGCCGACGAATTGACCATCCCTCAGCAACAATATGCCTCCATCGATGCTTGGGCGTGCATCCAGATATATCGAAAGTTGGAAGAGCTGCGAAAAAGTGGTGATTACGAAATCCAAATCGTGGAAGAGCCAATTGATGAACCTACTCAATAATTTAATATGCATAAAGTCTATCTTAAATCAGGCAAGGAAGAATCGCTGAAACGCTTTCACCCCTGGGTATTCTCAGGTGCCATCAGCAAGGTTGAAGGTAAGGTGCAGGAAGGCGACATCGTGGACGTATATACATCCGCCAACGAATTTATCGCCAGAGGTCATTATCAAATCGGCAGTATCATGGTGCGTGTACTAACGTTTAATGAACTCGAGGCCATTGATGCTACATTTTGGAAAAACAGGTTGCAAGAGGCCTACCTCAAGCGTGTAGCCATAGGCATCGATTCTTGTCATAACAACAACACCTACAGACTAGTACATGGTGAAGGGGACAACCTTCCAGGCTTGGTCATTGACATTTACAACCATACTGCTGTGATGCAGGCTCATTCTGCCGGTATGCACTTCCAACGCATGGAGATTGCACGGGCACTGATGGAGGTAATGATGAAACGGATAGACCATATTTATTATAAGTCCGAAACTACTCTGCCCTACAAGGCAGAATTAGGACAGGAAAATGGTTTTCTAATAGGTGGTAGCAAGGACAATATCGCTGTAGAATATGGATTGAAGTTCTATATTGACTGGCTGAAAGGTCAGAAGACGGGTTTCTTCGTAGATCAGCGTGAGAACCGTGCCTTGTTGGAAACATATTCTAAAGGTAGAAACGTACTCAACATGTTCTGTTATACAGGTGGGTTCTCGGTGTATGCCATGCGAGGAGGTGCTCTTTCTGTAGATTCTGTGGATAGTTCTGCGAAAGCCATTGACTTAACAAAGAAGAATGTGGAGTTGAACTTCCCAAATGATGAACGTCACCATGCCTATGCCGAGGATGCTTTCAAGTTTCTGGATGAGATGGAGAAAGACAAATATGACCTGATTATCCTTGACCCACCTGCTTTTGCCAAGCATCGTGATGCCTTGCGTAATGCTTTGCAAGGTTATAGACGAATCAATGCAAAGGCTTTCGAAAAGATCAGACACGGTGGCATCTTGTTTACCTTCTCTTGTTCGCAGGCTGTGAACAAAGACCAGTTCCGCACCTCCGTCTTTACGGCAGCTGCTTCTTCCGGGCGTAAAGTGAGCATCTTACACCAATTAACGCAGCCTGCTGACCATCCAGTGAATATTTACCATCCAGAAGGCGAATATCTCAAAGGATTGGTGCTTTATGTAGAGTAAACATTTAAATAATGTTAAATAAAATGCGATTTTAAGCAATTACTATGTTGCATAACATAAAAATGCTTACCTTTGCATTGTGTTTTTCATGGTATTAGATTTAAGGTTGACAAAGATTGGGTGTCTGTGATAGATACCCTTCTTTTTTTATGCCCTCTTTATTGCCTACTTTCGATAAAAAGCATTATCTTTGCAGACATAAATAATATACAAAACGATGAATCTGAAAGTACGACTGATCATTATGAACTTCCTGCAGTTTGCCGTGTGGGGAGCTTACCTGACCTCTATGGGTAGTTATCTGGCTAACGCCAATCAAGGTGCACACATTGGTGCATTTTATGCCATGCAAGGCATCACGAGTATCTTTATGCCTGCATTGATAGGCATTGTGGCCGATCGTTGGATTCCAGCACAAAAGATGATGGGTATCTGTCATCTCATCTCCAGTAGCTTCATGCTGGCCTTAGCGTATTATGCCATGCAGACTGGTGTACATGCCAACTTCGGCATCTTGATAGGTCTGTTTACTGTGGGCATAGGCTTCTACATGCCATCACTGTCGTTGTCGTACGCCGTAGCATACAACGCCTTGGAGAAAGAGGGTTTAGATACCATCACTGCCTTCCCTCCTATCCGTATTTTCGGTACCATCGGCTTCATCTGCACCATGTTGTTGGTAGATGCACTGGGCTATCAGACTACTTATATGCAGTTTGTAGTATCAGGTGTACTGGGCATTCTCTTGGGTTTCTACTCTATGACTTTGCCAGAGTGTCCTATCAACAAAGGAGGTGAAAAGAAGTCTTTGGTGGATGCCTTGGGACTCAGGGCTTTCAGCTTGTTCAAGGATCGCACCATGGCTACCTTCTTCATCTTCTCGATGCTGCTGGGTGTGGCTCTCCAATTGAGCAACAGTTATGCCAATCCATTCATTACAAGTTTCCAAGATATACCGGAATTTGCCAACACCTTTGGTACTAACCACGCTAATGCGTTGATTTCTTTGTCACAGTGCTCTGAGACATTCTGCATTCTGCTCATCCCTTACTTTCTGAAACGATTGGGCATCAAGAAGGTGATGCTGATGGCTATGTTGGCTTGGGTCTTCCGTTTCGGTCTGTTTGGCGCAGGCAATCCGGGAACAGGCGTTTGGATGTTCATCCTCTCTATGATTGTATATGGTGTGGCATTCGACTTCTTTAATGTTTCTGGTTCCCTGTTTGTAAACAAGGCCACCGACACAAGTATGCGTAGCAGTGCGCAGGGTCTGTTCATGCTGATGACCAATGGTATAGGTGCTACCCTCGGCACTTTGGGTGCACAGAGCATTGTGAACTATTACACAGAGAATGTGGATGGTAAGATGATAGGCGATTGGAGCAGTGTTTGGTATATATTTGCTGCCTACTCGCTGGTAATTGCCATTTTGTTCGCCATCTTCTTTAAGTATGATTTCAAACCTGAAGGCAAGAAAACTACATAAACCAACTGCATGAGAAAAAACGAGAAAATACAGTTAGAGTTAGAAAGCATCAACTCGTCGGGAGTTGATCCAAACACCTGCCGGTTAACCATGCGAGCCATCGGCACCGATGACATCATGTCTATCATCATCGGTGCGTTTGAGGGGAATGCCATCTATTTGGGAGCAAAGGGCATTCAACAAAACCGCCCCATGACACACGACTTGTTTGCTGCCGTATTGGGAGCAATGGCGGTGAAGCTTTGGCGTGTGGTGATATATCGGGTGGAACAAGGCGTGTATTACTCGTATCTGTATTTCCAAAAGGACTTTGGGGTAATGCGTGTTGATGCCCGTACCAGCGATGCCTTGGCTATGGCTGTGCGTATGGGAGCTCCAATCTTCACTTATAAGGAGTTGTTGGAAAATGCATTGATAGGCAAGGATTGCTTTATCAGGGTGGAAGACGACTTGGACGAGTTTAAGGATATTCAAGTAGTGACACCTGGCATCGACGCAATCAAGAGAGAGCTTGACGAGGCAATCGCCAAGGAGGATTACGAGAAAGCTGCCCAGCTGAGAGACCAGCTTAAAGAAATGGGGTTCGACAAATAATCAAATTATGCACGTATTCTATACTCCCGACATTGACCTTACATTGGAACTGCCAGAGGAAGAGGCAGCTCATGCCGTGCGTGTACTCCGCTTACAACCTGGCGACGAGGTGATGCTGACAGATGGCAAGGGTTGTTTCTATCGGGCTAAAATCTCAATTGCCGACAAGAAACGATGTTTGGTCAAGGTGTTGGAAAAGCAGCCACAAGCTCCTTTGTGGAAGAACCATATCCATTTGGCTGTGGCTCCCACGAAGAATATGGATCGCATGGAATGGTTGGCAGAGAAGGCGACTGAAATTGGCTTAGACGAACTGACATTCCTTGATTGTCGCTATTCTGAGCGTAAGGTCATCAAGACAGAACGTATTGAGAAGATTCTGGTATCTGCCATCAAGCAATCCCTAAAAGCCCGCTTGCCTATCCTGCACGGCATAACTGACTTTACTCAGTTTATAAGCCAACCTTTCACTGGGCAGAAGTTCATTGCCCACTGTTACAAGGATGAACGTCAAGAACTAAAGAATGTGCTTCAGCCAGGAGAAGATGCTGTAGTACTGATTGGCCCCGAAGGTGATTTCAGCGAGGAAGAGGTTGCCACTGCCCTCGCCCATGGCTTTATTCCCATTAGTCTCGGTCCCTCAAGGCTGCGTACAGAAACAGCAGCTCTTGTAGCTACTCATATCATCAATTTGGGAAATCAATTCATGTAAGTGTGCACAGAAGTGCCTTGTGCAGAAGGCAAATAGTTGATACCCCACCAACACATCTGCAGAAGGACAAAAGCGATGAGCAACATCCAGAGTGCATTCTTGACATTATGCTTCGGCATCAGTCGATAGTGAATATATGCCAGGTAAGCAAACCAAGTGATAGCCGCCCAAGTCTCCTTTGGATCCCAAGCCCAATAATGCCCCCATGCCTCTTTTGCCCATAATGCACCAAACAACATGCCGAAGGTCATAAAAGAGAGGCCGACATAGACCAAGTTATCGGTGATAGCCATCTCAACGGATTGAGCATTGACGATTGACGATTTGCGATTGATTATTTTGCCATTCTCTATTGTCCACTGATTAAAAAAGAGCAAATAAATTGCCATCACTGTAGCTGCCCCCAAGAGTGCATAAGCAAACATATACACAATAACATGAGGGGCAAACCAAGGACTCTGCAAGGCAGGCATCAAGGTTTTGTTATGAATCTCAGGCTTAAAGAGGTTCACACAAATGAACACAACTGCCAGTAGCGTCGAGAAACTCAGTATCCACTTGTATTTCCATCGGCCATAAACAATGATACCCGCCAATGGAAGGAAGAAGCTGTACCACAAGCGTGTTTCACCCATCGTACGCAATGGTGGACGTTCCAACGATACCCACATACTGATGATGAACGACAGGAAAACCAGCAAGCCAGCTACTGTTGTAACGTATGCCGTCTTGGTCTTATCTTTCCAAGCCGCCCAAGCTCCTATCATCCATAACCCTACGGCCACAAGAGCGAACCATATAAAACTACTCCACGTCATTACTACAATTAATTATTGACTATTGACGATTGACGATTGACCATTATTATCACTACTCCCAAAACCTTTCTTCGCAGTGAACAGCAACAACACTGCTCCTGCTATCATCAGGTAAATCCCTATATATACAGACGGCAGCCAAGGATCACGTACTAACTCCAAGACACTGATCTCACTCCACTTACCCCTACTTGTATCATAATTCAGCTGATAAATCTTCCATCCACCAATACTATAAGGTTGGTTAACCAATATATCAGCCTCCTCGTGCTTGCCACTCTCCGTCATAATTTCCACCTTTGAGAGGTAACGCTGTGGCTCACGTTCAGCCATTACAATGCTCTGATGCTGGGTAACTGGCAATAACTGATAAGGGAACTTATAACTGCCAGTGGTTATCCATCCCGACGCACTCCTACTCCCATCAGGCAAAGTTGCCTTCACATGCAGAGCAGTCACTGCACCAGACTGATGCCATTCCACATACGAGGTTGAGTCGGCATTCGTCACAGGCTGAGCCTCATCAAGCACCTCGTCAACCTCTATCTGCCAACCTTGCAGCTCGCCACCCTGAAAGTCATCGTCTATAAGCAACGTAGCAGGATTGCCCTCTGGAAGCAAAGCGCCTTGAACCTCATCGTAGAACATCAGTTTAGGAGGGTATTCGTCGATGGTGAATTCTTTCAGCAATATAGCGATGTTCAACTCTTTCATTTTGTTTGTAGCAGGGTCGATGACTCGCCACTCAGGGGTTTCCTTGTTGACCATCATACGCAGACGTTGCATATCAGCACTACCTAAAGTAGCAGTGAGTAAAGTAATGAGTAAGCCCACATGACTGATTAACGAAGGCAAGCGACGCCACTGGAAATACATCAACTGCATCAAGGTTACTTGTGAAAGAATGACAGCCACATAGACATAGAGCAATACGAAGGGCCAGAAAGATAGCATACGGGTAATGCCCAACATATCAGCAGGTGGTTGTCCGTCAGCAACCTGACGGGTTAATCCCATCACAATGGTCATAGCAGACACCAGTATCAAGGCTGGTACGGCACACTGATAAGTAATAAGAAAACGCAGTGCATAGACATGAGACCTCATGGCAAACATCATCAAAGCTGCAACAATGAAGAAGGCCAATACAATGATATTGACTGGCCATGCCAGCAGACTCCACTCCACCGCCTTCATGCTGAATTGCAGCATCAAACCAGTGACCATCAGTCCGATACCGATGGCAAAGCCCTCCTTCATGCTCCACGGTTTATTCCACATCTTGCCCATCTCTTTTTACTTAATCTACAAATATCCGAATTATTCCTGACATACACAAGGGCAAACGGATAAAATCCTTATAAATAAGTATGGCGTAACGCAAAAGCACCTCCCCTTAATAGAGGAGGAGCTTTCAATCATAAATCACAAAAACACCTTTCTTACTTAATTCATCAACTTACCCTTAGCACGAGCATCCTCGAGCCATTTCGGCACAATCTCGTCCAGAAATCGCTGATTCTTATCCTCTAGCTTCGCCATATCCAAGCCGATATATTGCTGAGCCTTTGCCTTGGTAGATATATCTGGCAGAGGGATATCACCTGTGAAACCATGCTTCGCGCAGACCTTGGCAATGGCGAGGCGAGCTTGCTGAGCAAAATCAACACTCAGCGAGAGCAGACGAGTTACCTCCTGAGGAGCATGGAAAGTAGCACCATGAGAAGCGATGGCATAGTCCCAGCGCCACTGACTCTTGCGAAGCAATGCCTGAATAGGCTTCATCTCCGCCTCAGTAGCCCCGTTATCAATAGCAAACTTAGCCTCAATATGAGCCGTAGCTAATTCCTTCTCTGCTCGGTTGCGAATTTCTGTGCACTTATCCTGACGTTCATACACGTTCTGACGCAATGTCTCTGCATCCTGACGATGGCAGGTCTGACAAGTGCGGTCGATGTTGGCCAAAGGCGACATGATGTGGTGATCGGAATACTTGACTCCACCCTCACTCATATATGGCATGTGGCAATCTGCACAAGACACACCACGCTGTCCGTGAATGCCTTGTTGCGACATCTCCCAACCCGGATGCTGGGCCTTGAGGATAGGAGTCTTCGACAGTGGATGAATATAGTCGTAGAAACCAATCTCATCATAATAAGCTTCCGCATCTTCCAAAGTCAAGCCCTTATCGTGAGGGAACATCAGATAGTTAGGTTTATCTGGATTGTTAGGATCATTCGGCTTAATGAAATAGTACTCCACGTGGCACTGTGCACAAACCAACGAGCGCATCTCCTGATGAGTGGACTTCATCAGGTCTTGACCACGACGGGCAAAAGCCTCATACAGAGCAGGACGAGCAGGACGTAACTCCATCGTGCGTGCATCATGGCAGTCAGAGCAACCAATAGCATTGACCTCCTCTGCGCCTAGTTCGCTCCATTTCTTAGCATAGAAGTTAGCAGGTTCAAACTGGTCCTTGCCATTACCTAACTCACGCATCATACGAGGCACATCGGGACCTTTGCATGTCCAGCATGTAGCAGGCTGCATGTCAGCGTCGCCATCAATGCCCGGATTACCAGTACGCAGAATCTTGCGCATATCCTCCAGTGCATGCTTGTGACCACGCGGTGTGTTATAATTGCGAGAGAATGCATAGCCAGCCCAGAGAATCACCATCTCTGGACGTTGTTCCAGCACATCGACCTCCTCACTTCCGTTGTACTTTGACTCAAACGAGGTGTCTTCCGTCATTGCCCACGTGTCGTATTCACGTGGATAGTCGGCCTTGAATTTCTCATTCTGTGCAACGATAGGATCCTCAAACACGGTGCGCTTGTTGTTAAACACACTTGCCACCTCTGCCCTGCGTTCCATCAGTGATGAAACCAGCAGACCTAATAGAAACACGATAACCATTGAACCTAAGAACAACAGCCATCCTTGCCATTTTTTAAGTTGTTTAGCCATAATATCGTAATTTTTATTATTATCAATCCTCGCCTCTTAAACAGAGGGGGCGGCACATCGCCATATATTATTAATTCTTCATTATTCATTATTCATTAATCTCTGCAACCAGTTTGGCACCGGACTTGGCGGAAGAGGCGTTACCCCCTCAGCATTTGGCGTGCTCGACAACGAATTCATACCACCATGTGGCACATTGCGATGACAATCCCAGCAAACCTTGCCTCCAGCCTTCATCTGCTCAGAATAGCCCATACGCCCAGTCTTTACAAACTCCTGATTCAACTGTGTGTGACAACGAATGCAGTTGTCCATGATCACCTCTGCACTCATCTCCTCTGCCATAATGGCCTGGCGTTCACTATGTGTCACAAAATAACCCACATGCTTCAGTCCATCCATCGCTTTGAAACCATATTTCATAGCGAGGTTCTGATGTGGCACATGGCAATCATTGCATGTAGCATCACGCCCATGACTGGAGTGTGACCATGTGGCGTAATAAGGAGTCATGATGTGGCAATTGACACAGGCAGATGGGTTGTCGGCAATATAGGTATGGGCACGTAGCAGATAGAGAAACAAGCCTCCCAAGCCACATATCACACCTGCTACCACCAGGAGAAAAATCTTTTGCCTGCGTGTGAACAAATTGGTAAGTTCAGATAGTGCTTTCATCATATATTAGTCAAGGTTATTATTTACATAAATTAAGCTTCTACTATGCAAAAATACTAATAAATGAGGATATTTAGCTACACAATTGTGTATTACATCCATTAATTATTGTTAATTATGGTAAATTATTAAGGTTTATGCTTACATTTGCCTAAAACAAAATTTGCTATACTATGGATATTGATACACTCGAAGGTTTGATGAAGTGTCCGCTTATGAAGGGACTGACACAGCAGGAAGTGATGGACCTCATGCACCAAATACGTTACCGTGTAATAAAATATGAAAGAGGTAGTATCTTCGCCTATGCGGGCGACAAATGTCTGCATGCCGACATCGTATTGGATGGCGAACTGATTGCTTCAGTGATTTCCCCTTCAGGTCGCATTGTGCAAATGAGCTTGCAACATGCTGGCAACATGGTGGCTCCTGCTTTTATCTTCGCCAACGACAACCAATATCCTGTTACTATCAAAGCCTCGAAAGACACCAGTATTTTGCGCCTGATGCCCGAAGCCATAGAAATGTTGTTCAAGCTTGATTGTCGCATCAGTAGCAATATGATGAGGATTTTGTCAAACATCGTGGCATTTCAAGCCAAGAAGATCGGGGTGTTGTCAATGAACCTTCGTGAGAAAATCATCCATGTACTACAAGAGGAAAAGCAGAAGCAAAACACCAATCGCCTGCATCTTCCCACTCGTCAAGAGCTCGCCAATGTGCTGGGCGTTCAGAAATACAGTGTGCAACGCACCCTCAACGAATTGGAAACTGAAGGCATCATCCTCCTCGATGGCAAGTATGTAGAGATTGTAAAACCAGAGAAGTTGAAGATGTAATATCTTGCCCAGCTTTTCTTCTTTTTCCAAATAATCTTTATATCTTTGCACAAAAATAGTAAGAGATATGAAGAGAATGATGACATTGATGATGGTGGCTATAATGGCCATAATGGTAAATGCCCAGACCACCCAAAAGGTTTACGACGAAGAAATCAACCCTAATGTACAAATTGAACAAGCAGTTGCTAAGGCAAAGGCTAACAGTAAGTTTGTGATGTGCCAAGTAGGTGGCAATTGGTGCCCTTGGTGCCTCAGGTTTGCTGCATTCATCAAGGCTGACAGTGAGATTAGCCAGCTCATTGCCGATAACTTCGAATACATCCACGTGAACTATAACCCTCGCAAGTCAGGTGGTGAAGAGAAGACGCGTCAAGCAGCTCAGATGCTTCAACGCCTCAACAACCCCGAACGCTTTGGCTTCCCTGTATTCGTGGTGCTCAACAGCGATGGCAAGGTTATCCACATCCAAGACTCCAGCTTCCTGGAAGAGGGCGAAGGCTATAACAAAGACAAAGTCCTCCGCTTCTTTAAGAATTGGACGCCTGCTGTGGTGAAGTGATATTCCCCACCATTTTTTAAAAAGTTTCCTATGGGGTGACTCAATAGTTACCACCATTTGTTACAATATCTCCTATCCCTCATCGCAATATCTCGCGTAGGGGTAAAGGAGATATTCCTTTCAATCATAGGAGATACTGCGACGACCCATAGCAAAGCCTCGGACGAGTGTTGGGAGGCATTCCTATCATAACAGGCAAAATAAGCATAGACTTTTGTTTCCTAACCCACAGCTTTAGTACTCCTAAACCATGGGGTTACGACCCGCAAACCTATTACTAATTGCTCCGCCTATCTATTACTAATAGCACTGCTGACCTATTACTAATAGCTTGGGATACCTGTTGGTGTCACATCAATTGGTAATGAAACTTTTTTCTTCTTGTTGGCGCCTGACCAGCATTACATGCTTAGCTATCAATCCACCGGCATTGGGCAGTGATGTGTTTTATAAAGTGCCTGGTACTATTTATGCCCCAGCCACCTCTGTTGATGCTTACAAGGCAGCTGATGGATGGAGTAACTATGCATCTCAAATACAGGCTATACCAGCATAAACACAATCACTACAAAAAGGATAGGGCAACCTCTCCCTCTATATTAAAATGTTCTCCGCAGCACTCACCTTACCAGTGGGTGCTACTTTTCATTTGCACAGCTCCGACCTGAACGCTGTTCAGCTCCAACCTTCATTATAACCTACAACTTTCAAATAAAGTTATCGCTTTTATACGCCATATTGTCCATTTATATTATCTTTGCAGCAAAGATTGATGAGTATGGACAAAAAGATTTATTTTGCTGGGTCTATTCGTGGAGGACGCGTGGATGCAGACCTCTATAAGCGGTTGATTGCATATTTGCAACGCACGAACATCGTACTTACCGAGCATGTGGGGAGCTCGAAGCTGAATTTGATGGAGCAAGGGAGAAGCAAGGATGCTTTAATTTATGACCGAGACACGGCTTGGCTCAGGGAGTGTGACATAGTGGTGGCGGAGTGTACTTGTCCATCACTGGGCGTAGGTTATGAATTGGCTTATGCTGAGAAATTAGGTAAGCCTTGCCATATTTTCTATGACAAGTCGAAGACACAGCTCTCTGCTATGCTGACGGGAGATCCTTATTTCCAGATTCATCCCTATGAGAGTGAGGAGGAGATATATGATATTCTGATAGAGATATTGAAAACAAAATAATGAATTTCAAATTAAAACATCATACTATGAAAAACTCATTTATAAGTAGTTTGTTGGCTGTTATGCTGACTTTTTTATTCGTTACTCCTTCTTTGGCAGACGAGTTCAATGAACCATATATTCCTGCTATTGCGCTCTATCCGCAACAGAATGCCGTACGCAACCGTCTTGACCTGAGTGGTATATGGAGCTTCCAGCTAGATCCAAAAGATGAAGGCGAAAAGAATGGATGGTTTAATGGCTTACCTGAACCTCAGTCAATAGCCGTTCCCGGAAGTTGGAACGACCAGCTTGACCAGCAGCATAACTACCTGGGATGTAGTTGGTATGAGACAGAGACCTTTGTACCTTCAACTTGGAAAGATAGCGAAATCGGTTTGCGCATAGGCTCAGCCGTTTATTTTGCCAAAGTATGGATCAACGGCCAGTCGTTAGGTCAACATGAGGGCGGCCATCTTCCCTTTGCTTTCGCAATTACCAATAAAGTGAAATGGGGAGAGAAGAATCGTATCACCATCATGGTGGAAAACAAACTGTCTCCAGACAGAGTGCCTGGCAACGTAGCTGGCGGTGCTTTGGCCAGCCAAAATTATCCTAATGCCAACTACGATTTCTTTCCATATAGCGGGTTACATCGGGCAGTATGGCTCTATAGCGTGCCAAAATCTGCTCATCTCATAGATATCACACTTTACAACCAACTTTCAAGATACAGAAGGCATCATTCATGCCAAAGTTAGAAAGCATGGGAAAGCAACGAGCGGCAGAGTAGTGGTGACAGGAAAAGATGGTAAACAGGTATCTACACCAATACGTTTCAACGGCGATGAGACAGAGGTAGATATTCACGTTCCACAAGTGAAGTTGTGGAGTCCTGAGTCTCCTAATTTATACGATGTCACTGTAGAGTTGGGCAATGCTGCTAAGCCTATTGACAGTTATACATTGCAAACAGGTATAAGGACTATTGAAGTAAAGGGCGACGATATCCTCCTTAACGGCAAGCCCATCATTATACGAGGTTTCGGTAAGCACGAAGATTTCCCCATCTATGGAAGAGGAGTAGCACAACCTGTAATGGTGAAGGATTTCTCACTGATGAAATGGTTGGGTGCCAACGCCTTTAGAACGAGCCATTATCCTTATGACGAGTCGGTGTATGCTGAAGCTGACAAGCAAGGCATATTGATTATCGACGAGATGCCGTCGGTAGGCCTCGTATTTTACGATGATCAGAAAGACATTGACCGCAGACGAGAGGTTTGCGACAAGATGCTCCAAGAAATGATTACACGAGACAAAAACCATCCGTCGGTGATTATGTGGTGTGTGGCAAATGAGCCTTCTCCAAAGACATTGGGCTCCAACGTGCTGGCTGGCACCAATGATGCAGCAGCAGAAGAAAACCGCATTGCTAAAGATTTTTTGGGTGGTTTAGTGCGCCAAGCCAAACAGCTTGACCCTACCCGACTGGCCACTTTTGTAGGAGTGATGGGAGGTCCTGCCGACTGGATGGAGTGTTGTGATCTTATTACCATCAATCGCTATTATGGCTGGTACACCAATATCGGTAATTTCCCAATGGCTGAAAGATATTTCAGTGGTGAACTCGACAAACTGCACAATGACTTGCACAAACCTATTGTTGTGACCGAATTTGGAGCTGATGCTATAGCTGGTCATCACGCCAATGAAGACGAAATGTTCTCAGAAGAGTACCAGCAGAAGATGATTAACGCCTACTTGGATATTGCCAATACCAAACCATATGTAAAGGGCATGATGATCTGGGCTTTTGCTGATTTCCGAACTAGTCAGGCGCTGATGCGTGTTCGAGGTATGAATCTCAAGGGTGTCTTCACCCAAGATCGCCGTCCCAAAATGGCTGCTTGGTTACTGAAAAAGCGTTGGGTAGATGATAAGAATGGTAACTACTAATTCTTGCAGTAATATTTACTACGAATTGAAGCAGTAGCAGTAGCTATAGACATAACGTTGGTCAGGGCTGACGATGGTAGTGAGAGAAGCAGGTGGATTGAGCAGCACTTGTTTCATATTCCTGCTGATACCTTCCCCACTTAGCTTCAGCACTGCCTCTTTCTGTGTCCAGAGTTTTGTGAATTCCAGTTCGGGACGTTCTGCATGCTCTATTTGGCGTACCTCTTCTTCATTCATGGTGTAATCCACCAGGGTATGCTTGAATGTACGAATCGATTCGATGTCAATGCCCACAGGCTTATCGGCAATGATGCAAATGGCCGCTTCACGACAGTGACTCAGGTTGAAATATATCTCAGAATGTCCTACTATGAAAGGCTTGCCGTGTTCACCATATTCGAAGACAGGCTTCTCGATGATACCATATTCTTTTTGTAATCCTTCGCAAAGTAAGATGTAGGCAGCGGCACAGGTGCGCTGCCCTAATTCATGCTTAAAGCGTAAAGCCTGCTCACGGCGCTGGTCAGACAACTCTGCCAACGCCGCTTGCAAGTCGAAATCGAATATTTTATCATTAATATAAATCATCTTATACTCCCCCGCCCTACGGGCACCCCCTCTATATCAAAGGGAGAAGCTAATTGTTTATTTCAGCACCACAGTATTCAGGGTATTCGGAGCCAATGTCACCGTTTGGTTCACCCCATTCAGCTGCAATGTAACAGCCTGCTCATGATCAGTTTGGTTGCCCACCAAAGCAACCACACTACCATCAGTATTGACAAAAGCCATTGCATCGGCATAACTGCCTGACAAATCCAACAGCTTAGCTCCTGGCAACACATAGTGACTGGCATGCTTCAGCACATAATACTCGGGGGTGTAACGGAAAGTCTTATTGTCCTTATTCACCGTCACCAGGCTATTCTGACTCCATCCCCATCGGCTCACACCACCCTCAAGCAAGGAAGTATTCCAATAGAAATAGGCTTGTACGCCATACTTGAAATAATGCTTCATCAAGTCCCATGAATGCATGGCACCCTTCCAGTCGTTCTTGCCATCACCACACTCCTGCTCTGTCTGATAGCAAGGCAGATTAGGATATTCAGCATGCAGCGTTGGCAAAGCATCCTTGCCAGCCCATTGGAATCCCATACCTTTAATATATTTACTTGCTGTAGGATGATTCAACACCGTATGGCTCAACTCCAAGTTGGCACGTTCGATGGTACCATAATAGACCTCTACTCCACGTTTCTCCATCTCAGGACCAAGGTAATTACCTATAAAGTCTGCCAAACTCTCGGGTTTCCACACACAAGCAGGATAAGGCTGAGAAGAGTTGAACTCATTTTGGGGCATTACAGTTTGGAAAACAACGCCTTCGCCTCTATAAGCGTCAATAAACTTGCCAAAATAGCGGGCATAGGCATCTAAATAACGAGGTTCCTGAATAAATGCATCCTCACCCTCAGGAATCACCTTGTCGATAGGAAGACCGTTGTCAACGCTCAACCACCCTAAAATGCCTGAGTTACCACCCATACGATGACGCACACTGTCGGGCAACTGAGCCATGCGCTCCTCTACCATTTTACGGATAGCAGCTGTTGAATTGCAAGCATAGTGCTTATTATATTTCATCCAAGCAGGAGGGCACCAAGGCGATGCAAACATCTTGATATGAGGTTGAACAGACAACGCAGCCTTTACGAAAGGCAACAACGTCTGACGATCGTGATCGATGCTGAAATCCTTCAGATCGAAATCTCCATCGGTTTCATCATAGCTATAATAGTCCAAACTGAAATCATTTGCACCCAAAGGCATACGTCCCATCGTAAGATTAGCTCCCTTGCCTGGTTCAAAAAGCTCGCGCATGATGTCTTGTATTTCATCATAGCTCAACTGGCTTAAAGAATTCCATCCTAATTCATTGAAACAGGTTCCGAAACCTTCAATGGTTTGCAGTATTTTCTGAGCATCGATTATCACCAAAGAATCACTCACGGCATCAGTTACCTGCGCTGTCGCATTGAACTGCCAAGGGGTTTCGTATGAAGTAGCTACCCACTCAGTCACTTTTGGCCCTTGCTGGCACGCCGTCATCAATCCAGCCATCGCCAGCATCATTGTTGTTTTCTTCATTATCAATTAAGTTTTATGTTAATTACTCGTTTATAAGCCGTAGGCAAAGCTCGGTATGCAGGGAAGATACCACGTGCAGTACAACCAACACCGCTGGTGGCATAGTCCAAATTCAGTGTAACACCATCCTGCTTCTGCAACTGATACTGGTAAACGGCCTTAGTCAAGTTCTCTGTACTGTAGTTAGATACATTGAAGTTGAACAACTCGTTCATGCTTACCTCAATGCCTCTACCCTGTGTATCAGAAAGCTTCATTTCACGGTTATCGGTACGCAAACCATTATCTTGCGGAATAAGGTAAGGTTCATACATTCCGTCAACGGTATTATGATATTGACCGACGGCATATCCCGTCTTGCGGTCAGGATAGTTCTCTTGAGGTCCCCTACCATAATAATCCACTTGCTGTAACGATTTATCCAGTGTAAGTGTCAAACCTATGCGAGGCAACCACATCGGCATAGAACCCTGCGGTGTCAGTTCGTGGGTTAAGTTAACATTACCATCCGGATGAATGACATACAAGTAACTCTCTTCATAGCCATTATACTGCGCACCAAAGATATAGCTATCTTGACGAGTCATTGTAGGTGAGCCAAACTGCATGAAATCCCTCACCCTTACATAAGCATTTCCATCCACCAACTGAGCCTCTATTTGCAAAGGGGTATATGTTAAATGATCAAGGTTGGCCTGATAATACACTGTGGCAAGCTGCATGCCATAGACAGAAGTTAGCATATCGCGACCCAATGCACGCCAAGAATTCCATTGGTCCTGCTCATTAGCAAGCGGTGCACGCCATACATTCAGTTGCAAAGGTGACATCAATAGTTCCTTACCTTCCTTCACTATAGAGCACAACTGACCATCTTTATTGAAGCGATAAGCAAAGCCCGGACCAGTGATAGTGTAACCATCGGCTGACTGCATAAGATTGAGTTTTGATCCTGTTGACGATTGACGATTGACCATTAACTTTTGAATATTGTCCTTTGAGGTATTATTCAGAGGTAGCTGATCCCAACTTACCTCAAAGCCCTTCTTTGCCCACAGTTCATCTTGCTTCAGCTTAGAACTGATGCGCAGGAAATACTCTTTACCTGAATCAATATTGGTTAAGCTGTATGGCACCTTCACCACCTCTTTCTGCAAGGCTGCTGTATGAATTTCAAGTGCCCCACTTGCTACAATCTGTCCCTCACACTCAATCTGCCAAGTATTGTCATAGTGAGAGGCAGGAAGGAAATGATTACGGTTCCATACTTCGACCAATCCTTGAGCTGCATCTAGCATACTAAAGCTCAAAGGCTGTACTGTTTTCTTCATCTGCCACATCTCAGGTTGCGGGGTACGATCAGGCCAAATGCTGCCGTATGTTCTGGCTCCTATTCCGTAGCTAAAGAAAGTACCCTTATTTGTCTCACTCTCAAAATCAAGCCACAGCACAGCCTTTTCAGCAGTAAGTCCATCAACAGGAAGTGCTTTGTCAAACACCCCTACCTTATCAATCTGTGCATCGCAAATATACACATCAGTCTCTTGTCCGTGAGTTTCTTCATTACGTCCTATGTTCAGCGGCATAGGCAGGTTTCTGATATTACCCTTAGCCTCAGCATTAGCCACTTCTTGCCCATCAATAAACAAACGGATCTGAGCATCGTCATACACAGCATACAGCTGATGCCAGTTATATTCCCAATCTACTGGTAGCTTACCCGTAGCTTTATAAAGTTTATCGGTATAAATATAAAACGAAATATCTTCTTTCCCCTCTTGTTGTATGCCTAATTGCTTGCTACCTTTGGTAATGAATGATCCACAGCTACTAATGAGTTTGCGAGGATAGACCTGCATAGTTATGGTTAGTTGGTTGGAGCTGATTTCAACATTATCAGCACGATACACCTCAACCCACTGGTCGTGTCCATTAAGGTCAAGCACCGTTCCATTCTTGCCTTTAATCAACTTAGCATTGCCCATCAAATGAGCTGGAGTATGGAAAGGAGAATCATCCCGCAGCAAACGGGCAGGTTCTTGCAAACCAGGGCTGACAAAATCCCAAATGGCACCACCCATTGTTCGCGGATGATTGTAGATTACTCGCCAAAAATCATCTAAACCTCCACCACCATTTCCAGCCACAGAGAGGTATTCATCCATAAACGAAGGACGTGTGTCACCATCACCATGCAGACCTACCTGCAAGTCAAGTTCTTCAGGCGAAGGATAACGGGGACCAATGATTTCTTCTGCCGGATGACTATACGCATTACCACCATACATCCAAGAACGGGTGGGATCATATTTCTTCCCTTCTTTAATGACCTCACCTATCAGATGTCCTTCACCACTCTCATTGCCGGCACTCCAAAACAGCACACAGGGATGATTACGGTCTCTAAGCACCATACGGCGCACACGCTCCTGATACATACCCAGATACTGGTCATCTCGAGATATTTGTTCGGAAGCATGAGCCTCATCACCAGTTTCATCAATAATGAACAAGCCATATTCATCAGCCAGTTCCAAGTATTTGTTCACAGGTGGATAATGGGAAGTACGCACTGCGTTGAAGTTAAATTGCTTCAGTATCTCAAAGTCTTTACGAATCACCTCTTCTGTCATAGCATGCCCCATCACGGGATGCTGCATGTGACTATTTTGAGCATTCACCTTAAACGGCACACCATTGAGATAGAAGGTCTCGCCTATGATCTTTGTTTCTTTGACACCTATGCGTGTGTTCACCTCATCAATCAGTTGCCCATTTTGCAACAGTTGCAAGTTTAAAGCATATAAATTTGGTGTCTCAGATGTCCACTTCAACGGGTTGGTCACATGATGATTGAAAGAAGTCTCAGCTATCTGGTGTTCAGCAACTTCTGGCACAGCCCCATGCATAACAGCTATCTGCTGTCCGTTTTTATCTTTGAGCGTAGCCTTTACCTGCAAACCGTTCATAGTGGCTCCATAGTTTTTCACAAAAGCCTTAATCTGCAGATCAGCATCACGATAGTTCTCATCTAAGTCAGTTATTACCTGCCAATCCATCAAGCGAGTTTTAGGAGTAGCCATTACCCATACATTATCGAAGATACCAGCCAGTCGCCAGTAGTCTTGCCCTTCCAAGTAATAACCGTCGCTATATTTGGTCACCATCACAGCTACTGTATTCTTGCCTTTTTTCAGATAAGAAGTGATGTCATATTCAGCAGGTTCCTGAGCACCTTCGTTGTAACCTACCTCATGTCCATTCACCCACACGAATGAAGCTGAAGCCACCTTCTCAAAGCGAAGGAATATCTGCTTGCCGCTCCAGTCTGCAGGCAAATTGAACGAAGTACGATAAGCACCTGTGGGGTTATACTCACGAGGTACATGGGGCGGATTGGCCTTGAAAGGTGCGTGGACATTGCGAAACAGTTTGTCACCATAGCCCTGCATCTCCCAATTGGAAGGCACGTCAATCAAGCCCCATTTGCTGTCGTTAAAATTGGTCTGAAAGAATTGCTGGGGGATGTTTTCTGGTACATCAGCGAAAAAGAACTTCCACTTGCCATTGAGCGAAAGACTGCTTTGGGGAATAAAGTATGCATGTCCTTCCTCCTGCCCCTGTTCATAAACTTGTGTATTTTCCAAATAATCATACAGATGTTGCATGAATCCTTGCTGAGCATGGCTCACCATAGACAAGCTGCAAAACAAGGTAAACAAAAAAAACTTATTCATATTTTCATTCAGGTTAACAATTTTATGGTACAAAGATACGGATTTATTTTAAAAATCACTATCTTTGTCACAATAAAGGATAAACAAAACATTAAGTATATGAGAAAAATTATGATGATTGGCGCCACCCTGTTAATGGCAGCATGCACAAGACCTGCTGCCGAAGTAGAGAATGTGGAGATTAACACCGAAGTGGGCGATTTTGGTATGTTGGTAAATGCCATAGAAATCACAGTAAACAACCCTCGTTCTATCAAAGGATTGACAGCAGCTGATTTTGACCTCGTAAACAATGTGCCTGGTGGGTATATGAACCCTGCCACAGGAAAGATGTATGAGGAATATCAGGATGACGGCATTGTAGTGAGTACTAACAAGAATGTACTGCGCATCGAAGCTACCCCATTCAGCAAGGCAGGCAGAAGAGAGGACTTCAGGAACATCATTCCTTGGGAATTACATTGTGCCATTGACTCTGCCTTGAATGTAACACCCGATATGGTAAATGGTGAGAAAGTGGATGTGTTGGATGATTGCATCAAAGGCAGTTTCACATTTGCCGGTCTGACCCGTGAGTATATGCTGCATTTGCCTAAAGATAAGGATGGTAATGTAATTGCCAATGTGCCTTTGTTGGTTTGGCAAATTGGTGGTGGCGAGTACGACAAAGACCTGATGACGGTGGCTACAGCCAATCGTTGTCTGGTATCTTTGGCAAAAGAGGGCATCCCATGTGCAGCTTTGGTGTTTGCATTGGCTAATCCAAACTACTCCTATAGTGCATCGCTCTATCCTGAGAAGATTGAACTAATTGACCGTAACAATGCTTTGCAAATGGCGTTTATTGACCAACTGATTGCAGAGGGTAAAGTGGACGGCAGCAAATTGTTCTGTGCTGGAGCTTCCTCTGGTGGTGGTTGCACCATGCGTTTCATGATGCAGTTTGCCGATCGCTTCAAGGCAGCAATCCCTTGTTGTGCTATGGACCCAATCGTACCTATTCATCAGGTTGAAGAGAAATATAAAGGTCAATATGCCAACGATGTAGAGAAGGTTTGGAAGAGCAACAAGGCCGTTTATAAGTGGAATGGCACTGACATGGTACTTAGTCCTATGGACATCAAGGCTTTTGTGAATCTGCCCATGTATTTCGCTCATGCTGAAAGCGACAGAACTTGCAAAGTGGCAAGTACGTATGCTTATACGGAAGCCCGCAAGCGTTTGGGTGCCAAGAACGACCAGATGATTATTTATTCTGATGCTGATTTGGCGAAGTGGAATGTACCAGCTATGTTGTCACATTTCAGTTGGGTACCTCTGTTGCAAGATTACTCTGAGGGCACACCGATGAATTGGTTAGTGAAGCAAATGTAATGAATATGGAACTGAATAGTCAAAAAGTAAGACAGTTAGCACCTGAAAACGACCCATTGAAAATAGGTATGGGTTGGACTGTTGCCGATCTCGACAAACCTCAGATAATGGTAGAGAGCACCTTTGGCGACTCCCATCCTGGCAGTGCGCACCTTGATCAGTTTGTAGGTGAAGCTGTAAAAGGTATCGCAGAGGCTGGTGGCAAAGCAGCCCGTTATTTTGTGACTGATATCTGCGATGGTATAGCACAAGGGCATGACGGCATCAACTATTCGCTCGTTAGCCGTGATATGATTGCCAACATGATAGAGATTCATGGGAACTCCACAGGATTTGATGGAGGCGTTTTCATTGCCTCGTGCGACAAGTCGGTACCAGCCTGTCTGATGGGGCTTTGTCGTCTGAATATACCAAGCATCATGATTACGGGTGGTGTAATGGATGCTGGTCCTGACTTACTGACATTAGAACAGATAGGTGCCTATTCCGCCATGTGCCAACGTGGGGAAATCAGCGAGGAGCAACTGTTGTTCTATAAGCATCATGCTTGTCCGTCATGTGGTGCCTGCTCATTTATGGGTACCGCAAGTACCATGCAGATCATGGCGGAGGCTTTGGGCTTGATGTTACCAGGTTCTGCTTTGATGCCTGCCACCTCTATAGAGTTAAAGCAGAAAGCATACGAAGCAGGCAAACAAGTGATGAAACTGGCAAAGAAAGGTTTGAAGGTAAGCGATATAGTGACAAAGAAATCATTTGAAAACGCCATTATGGTGCATGCAGCTATCAGTGGTTCCACCAACTCGTTGCTGCATATCCCAGCTATCGCCCACGAATTGGGCATAGAGATTGACAGTGATACCTTCGACCATATGCACCGAGGTGCCCATTACCTGTTAGATATCCGTCCTGCAGGTCGTTGGCCAGCACAATTCTTCTACTATGCAGGAGGCGTACCAGCCGTAATGGAAGAAATCAAGTCCATGCTTCATCTTGATGTACTGACTGTAACAGGCAAGACCTTAGGTGAGAATCTGGAAGAGTTGAAAGCCAATGGATTCTATGACCATTGTGAACAATATCTAGCGAAGTGGAACTTGAAACGTACGGATGTGATTCGCCGTTTCGACCACGCCATAGGAATTGACGGAACAGTGGCGATTCTGAAAGGCAATCTGGCACCTGAGGGCTCTGTGGTGAAGCATTCTGCTGTTCCCAAGGAAATGTTCAAAGCCATACTTAGGGCTCGTCCTTTCGATTGTGAGGAAGATGCGATTGCAGCTGTATTGTCGCATAAAATCAAGCCTGGCGATGCTGTGATAATCCGTTATGAAGGTCCAAAAGGCTCTGGCATGCCTGAGATGTTCTACACAACCGAAGCCATTTCCTCAGATGCAGAATTGGGCAAGAGCATTGCCCTGATTACTGACGGACGCTTCTCGGGAGCATCCAAAGGCCCTGCCATTGGGCACGTTTCACCAGAAGCTGCAGAGGGTGGTCCTATTGCGCTGATAGAGGAAGGTGACTTGATACATATTGATATCCCTGCCCGTATATTGGAAGTAGTAGGAATTAAGGGTGTTGAGATGTCACCTGCAGAAGTGGACAAGGTGTTGGCTGAGCGCAAAGCTGCTTGGCAACCTAAGGAATTAAAATATAAGAGTGGTGTACTGAAACTGTTCTCAGAAAAGGCTGTTTCACCCATGAAAGGAGGATATATATGTTAGATCCGACGAGACTGATAATAGCCGCATTGATTGGCCTGGTGATATTGCTGGTGCTCATCATCAAGTTCAAGGTGCAGGCAATGATTGCCATCCTGATTGGCGCTGTTGCAATCGGCCTGATGGCTGGTATGCCCTATAGTGAGATAGTTGGTTCGGTGAACCAAGGCATTGGAGAAACCTTGAAAGGCATCGCCTTGTTGGTGGGCTTGGGCTCTATGTTTGGTGCCATCTTGGAGGCTTCAGGAGGGGCGCAGACGTTAGCTGTAACAATGGTACGCAAGTTTGGCGACCAAAAAGCAGCATGGGCGTTGGGCATCACAGGTTTGGTGATTGCAATGCCCGTATTCTTCGATGCGGGACTTATCATCCTCATACCACTTGCCTTCTCATTGGCAAAGCGTACTAAACGTTCCACTTTATATTATGCAATCCCTTTGTTGGCAGGTCTTGCCGTAGGTCACGCCTTTATCCCCCCTACTCCTGGTCCTGTGTTGGTGGCCACCATGCTGAACGTAGAGTTGGGTTGGGTCATCATGGTGGGCATCTGTTGCGGCATCGTGTCGATGATTGTGGCTGGTCCTATCTGGGGCAGCATAGCAGGCAAGAAATTCCATATTCCTGTGCCTGAGCATGTGGCTAACCAGCCTGATATCGACGAGAGCAAGCTTCCTTCCTTCTGGACTATTGTGTGCATCGTACTGATTCCTCTGATACTGATTATCCTCAATTCGGTAGCAAAGGTAGTGCCTGCTATGAGTAGCGTACAACCCATTTTGGCATTCTTGGGTGAACCTTTTGTTGCATTGACTATAGCCGTAGTAGTAGCTATGATTATACTGGGTTATGGCCATGGGTATACTAAAGCAGAACTTGAACGAGTAATGACTAAAAGTTTGGAACCTACAGGATTAATATTACTCGTAACAGCCTCAGGTGGAGTGCTCCGCTACATCCTTCAGAACTCAGGACTGGGCACTGTAATTGGTGATGCTGTAGCTTCTGCCTCTTTGCCTATCGTGGTGGTGGCATTCGTAGTAGCAGCATTGGTACGTATCTCTGTAGGCTCTGCTACTGTGGCCATGACGATGGCTGCAGGCATCATTGCCGCCATGCCAGAGGTAAGCAACCTCTCACCCATTTATCTGGCATGCACCACAGCGGCCATTGCAGGTGGCTCCACCGTTTGCTCCCATTTCAACGACTCTGGTTTCTGGTTGGTCAAGTCTTTAGTAGGTATGGATGAGACCACTACCCTCAAGACTTGGACGGTGATGGAGACCTTGGTGGGCACCACAGGCTTCCTGGTAGCTTTGGTCATCTCCATGTTTGCATAAACTTACAAAAAAATCAAAAATAATACCATGAATAAGCGAATTAACATTTACGAAGAGGCTAACCGCTGTTTGCTGTGCCAAGACCCGCCTTGCAGCAAAGCCTGCAAAACAGGCGACCCCGCTCGAGCCATTCGTGCCATTCGTTTCGATAACCACAAGCCAGCCCTGCAATGGGTAAAGCAGTGTTCAGATGCAGATCTGGAGCGGGCGGAACAGGCCTGCATACACTATAACTGGCCTATTCATATCAAGGAGATAATACGCTCCATCAGTCCCGACGATGTTGACAACAGCCATTATCCTGACCTCAATATCACCTTCTGCGGCATACAATGTGAAAATCCATTCTTTGTTTGCTTCCTGAGCATGAGTCGGCATACCAATCGCAATAAAAACTACCCAAATAAGGATTACAAATATATTTCTCATATTCTCATATTATTATTGATAAGCAAAGGTAGTGAAAATTGAATGCAAAATAAAACAAACTTGTATATTTAACTCCTTATAGACTATAAAAAGCTACATTTCCGTTACTCTCATTAAACAAAACTCACTATCTTTGCAGGTGTAAACATAATTGTAATAGAATGAAGAAGCAAATAATCCTTTTCATCACAGCCATCATGTGTATGTCTTGCACGTATTCTCGGGAAGAACAAGTCGATGAATTTCGCATGGCATTGTCAGTAAGTCCTTTTACTACCAGTATGTTCCGAAATGGATACACTTATCAGGTTGGTGACCAAACTGCCAAGAATTTGGAAGAATTGGAACGGATCTATATAAATGCTGGAGCTACTGAAATGTTTGCCAGAATTGCCACCAAGCGCCATCCTACCCCAGAGGATGAAAGTGTAGCTGATTCCAACACCAACAGCCATACACTGGAACAAGGATTAGCACTCTGCCAACTGGCAGCAAGGCTTCAAATCCCTATTAACCCTGAGATTATGTGTGCCTATATCTATATGGATATGGAGACCCAGCAGGCTCCTGATTTCAGGGAGTATCCAGAGATCATGCCCTTGCAACACGGCAAGGCTTGGGAGGAACTGAACTTAGACGAAATATGCGAGGTACTTCGGGCATATGGCAAGTTGGTGGCTACAGAGATACTGAATACTGGCTGTACAGTAAATAATTGGAACTTGGGCAATGAGGCTAACTTCGGCTTCGCAGGAATCAGCATCGGCCTGAAAACGGCAGTTAATCCTGCTTTGGCAACTGTTGACCCCATGCAACGCTATATGGCTCCGGTTGAATGGATGGAAGAGAACTTATGGAAGCATCATGCCAAGGCGATGAATGCACTCTCACAAGGCATTATAGATGCCTACGATACTCTTGGCAAGGATCATTCTAACGTGAAATTCTCAACCCACATTGCTACTGTTGTGTTCCCTACGGAGCATACCGTGAGCTATTTCAACTGCCTACGTAAGAACGGCTATAACCTTGATGTTGCTGGCATTAGCTTCTACCCAAGTGCTCCGTCAGCCTTCCAAAACAGTATGGATCTATACCATGAGACTGTTCAAGCCATCACAGAACAGTGCCACCTGCCCGTTTTTATTGCTGAGTTTTCTTATCCTTCCGGACCCGTTACTGGTGCCTTTGCCGGATGGAGTATCCCCGCTGATGGTTATGATATCAGTGAGGATGGACAAGCCGCTATCTACCATGATGTCATCAGTTGGGGTAAAGAGCATGGCGTTGTGGGCATTCGCTATTGGGCTGCCGACTTGGCTGAGGGCTGGAGCAATATGAGCATGTTTCGATTCGAAGGTAAGCAAGGTATAGCCAAAAGCATCCTACTAAACCAATATAAATGAATTATGAGAAACGCCTTGGTTTTATTCTGGCTGATATGTATATCATTCTCGCCACTTTATGCTCAAAGCACTGAGCCTGTGAGCGAGAATCAAATACCCATATCCCTCCCCGACTCCATTGTTTCAGGCCCCTTCCAAACTGGCCACATACAAGGCTTTGCCATTGACTCACGCCACCAATATGTCTATTATTCCTATACCACCATGTTGGTTAAATCCGACATGCAGGGTCGTGTAATCGGCACCGTAAAGGGACTACTCGGCCACTTGGGATGCCTTGATTTCAACGAGGCAGATGGTCGTATTTATGGCTCGTTGGAATATAAAAATGATGCCATTGGAAAGGGAATTTTGCAGATGGAGCAAAGCGATCAAACTCTCGACAACGCTTTTTACATAGCCATCTTTGATGTAGAAAAAATCAACCGTATGGATATGGATGCTGAACGAGATGGAATCATGACCACCGTCTATCTACCCACCGTTTTGGACGATTACCTGGCACATGTTTCCATAGGTACAGAAAACAAGGAACACCGTTTCGGATGCAGTGGCATAGACGGAGTGAGTTTTGGACCTCGGTTTGGCAAGCTGGATGGGAAACAATACCTGACGGTAGCCTATGGTATCTATGGAGAGACCGACCGTTCTGACAATGATTACCAGGTGCTACTACAATATGACATTACTAAATGGAAAGCCTATGAGCATCCGCTTTCGCAAGAACAATTGCATCGTCAAGGACCCCGAAAGCCTAATGGCCGTTATTTTGTTTGGACAGGAAACACCACCTATGGGGTACAGAATCTTGAGTATGATGCCCATAGCCACACTTGGTATTTGGCAGTCTATAAGGGTCAGAAAACAAAATATCCCAACTACTCCCTCTTTGCTATTGATGGCACTTCACGACCAGTATCTCAACCTCTTCTAGGAATACCATATTTGAAACGGGGTAAGGTTATTCCCTTAAAGCAAGATGGATTACAAGATCCTTTAACTGGCATCCGGGGTTGGCACTTCCCTTATGGCAGTACAGGCATCTGTGCCATAGGTGATGGGCAATTCTATATTTCGGAAAACTATCAGACATCCCAAGGTCAAGGTGCTGTATTACGACTTTATCGTCATTTCCCTCAAGAATGACAAGCATCCTATAGCTTGTTTAGGTGGGTTATATACGCAAGCGTAAAAGTACAAGCTCTGCATTCCTCATCAAAGAGAGGTTACTTGCACCACCAAAACAAGTTGTTTTGGTGCTGATGAAAGCAGTGTAACTTCTAAATATAGTTACACTGGTGTTAAGTTAATAAGGCTCAACTAATTAAGAGGTATAGTGTAACTATGCAGGTAAAACAAAGAAAATTAGTGTATCAGCACATATCAAACTTATCAAGAACAATATTCGTCCCAACAAAAGCGACTTTGGTGTAAAAAATACTTGTCAACTCAATATAAATATATACCTTTGTGCCGTTAATAAACCTTTTGATGTAATCATCCTCAATATAACAACAATGAAAGTAAAGGAATTGAGATGCTTACCTCTTCAAGGTAGAAAAGTAAGTTGTTTTAAAAAACTAATATATGCGAAGAATAATGATGATTGCTGCTATCGCAGCTATATTGATTGGGTGTAGTGATTCAAAGGAGCCTGTTAACCCGGAACCTACCCCTACCCCAACTCCTACCCCTGAACCTGTTGCTGAATGGAAAACTAGCGACACAACACCTCTTGTATTGTCAACTAATGCAGAAGATACACAGATAAAGACTGTCAAGACCAGCGATGGGAAGATTGTCATGACTTGGCTTAGACCTGAAGGAGGAGATTTGGAGTCTTCTACATTCGGATATAGACTTTACCTTCAATTGTTCAACACAGACGGGACTCCAGCGTTTGGAACTAATGGTATTCTCATTTGCGATAAACCAACGATGACCTATTCAACTGATTACGCGCTCTCCCTCGCTCCAAATGGTGATATCCTGATGGCATATTGGGATACTCGCAACGATCTAATTAATAAAGAATTCAATGAAGTATATTTATATCGTTATTCCCAAGGAGGTAATCCTGTATGGGCTAAAGATGGCGTGCGTTTCAGTACAGGAAAATCAGATGACATTGAGAATGTTTACGAAGTTTCACCAACTCTCTGTGTAAGCGGAAACAATATCTACGTCGGCATTTATCGTATAGAAACAGGAGAGTCTTATTTCTATATCCAGCGCCTTGACGAGAAAGGTTCTCCCGTATGGGAAAACAGCGTAAAGCTGAAAACATTAGAAGCTACGTTTTCTGCATGTCCAGGAGGTGATATTTATGTTGTTTATGGCAACGAAACCTTCGGACTTGATGCCATTCGCTTGGATGCCTCAGGAAACAATGTTTGGGGAAGGACCGTAACTGTTGAGTCGTCATCTTTAAGTGGAGGTATCTATATGCCTAAACCTAATATTTCTATCGATGGAGATCAGGGGATGTTTCTTTCCTATCGCATCCTACAGCAGGCATCAGGATATCAGGTTTTCAACTACCTTTCATCTACAGGTAATACTCTTAACTCCCCCGTCAGTTGTAATGGAAACACAGACGGTGATGCAGGATTGGCAGTAATGGGAAGTCGCAACGGGAAATCACTAGTTGCCTGGGAGTTGACAGAAGGTCCCAACGACAAAAAGATGATGGTCAATCTATTTGACCGCAGTGGTAATCCTCTTTGGGACAATAGCATTTCGTTAGCAGAAAACGAATTGTGGGGCTTTGCCCCAGTCGCCATTATTCCTCAATCAGATGGATGGATAGTGCTTTATGGAGATTGTACAAACTGGAATATTGCCATTTTTAATGCACAAAAAATTGATAACGATGGAAAAATCGTTTGGATTCGTCAACTGGGACAAGAAGATTTTGTAAGTACTGGTTTTTCTATACTGTATGATGACTCCAAAACATACATCTTCTATACATATGAAGATGAAAACTCTGGTATAGGTGGCATGAATGTTTTGTGCATATCAAATAATCCAATATAAATTGATATTCCATTTACTGCATTGGATTTGTATAGGCTTGCATCTTTGTTATCAGTTAACAATGCAAACCTATACAAAACCAATGCCTCTTATGCTTTTCTCTTCTGGAAGCGGAACATGCCTTCATGCTCATCTTCTCCTGATTCAGCAGGCTGCAGCATCATTTCAGGGTCGTTGGGATCAGGATGATGACTATTGAAGAACTCCACAATGTGGAAGCCGCAACGATTCACATAGAAATGAATATTACGCGTTTCGAAATACGGTGTTACCGTTTCCCAAATCTTTACCTCTGGATGTAACTCCTCTACAGCCATCCATGCTGCATAACCAATGCCTTTGCTATGAGTATGAGGCGATACAAACAGTAATTCGAGTTCTCCCGTATCCTGTCTAGGGTCAATACGAATCACCACTCCACCAACCTTTTCACCCTCACACACGATGCGATATGCCTCAGCATGTTCACCACTGATAGCGTGAATGATGGTATCACGTGAGATGATCTCTCCCTCCTCCTCAAAATGATTGTCACGCATACCAAACTCCTGGGTTGCCCCATACTTAAACGCCTCTTGATTATCGAGGACAAACTGCTCGCGGTCATCGTCCTGCAATGCCACCAGCATTACTTCTCTATTGTCTTTTGTTTTCATACTATTGTTACTTCAACATGGCAAATAAAGTATTATTATTCAATATCAAGCCTCTTTCCACCAATAGCTCAATACTGAGGACGAATGGCAAAAGAGGCAGCAAAAACCTTTTCGTTCCTAAAAACAGGGCATCGGTGTAAAAGTCACTTGACATTAACAGCAATGCCCTTATCTTTTCATAAGACATAGAGAACACCAAGCGCCGTCTGAAACTCCTTTATCCTGAACCCAATGAATACATACAAAGAGGGAAAGGGTACATTTTCGGGTCGAGATAATAATCAGGATACACCGGATGCTGAAATCTTTGCGTTCTGAAAGTAGAACATCGGCAGTGCTAATGCCATTACGTATAGTGGTATAAATATTCTTATTATTGTCTTAACTCTTTTTTGTTTGCACAAATATAGCACTATTCTTGCAAATAAGAAAGAGGAAGTAAATATTTATTGCTATCTTTGCAAATAAAAAAGCACTTTATGAAACAAATCGTCTTTTCATTCGTATTGATCATCTTGCTACTTAGCTCATGTATGACAATTGGCACAAAGGGTGATATAACGGCTGAGATGGCCTATGAAGGCGTCAACAACTATTGCCATAGCACGTATGACTGGAGTGTGGCAGAGTCTAATCCATCCATCATGAACGTTGAAATGGGCGAAGAAACTGACTCTACTTATCAAGTGATATTCCGCAGTTACACAGGTGCATTCGTCAATTTCTATGTGGACAAAACAAATGGCACAACAAGAATGGAAGAGTATGTACCCTCCCTTGATGTTAAAAGCGACGCTGGAACGATTGAACTATTCGATTACCTAAAATGACTATTACTTCAAGATGGTTTTGAGGAACGGCTCAATCTTTGTCAATTGGAATCTTGGTCTTCATTAGCTTTGACTTTACGTAATTGACGGAAAACAGAAACAGTGAATCTGTTTATCAGTTATAAAGCAAAAGTCAGAATAATTTGAACGGAAATTTTTTCTTTTTTGCCTCATGATACTTACTGAGAGCTTGCTGCGTTTTATGGTGACCTATTGCAATGAGCTTTTCCGATTTATCATAATCGAAAATGCCATAACGACTCATCTGGATATCAACATGTACATCGGGTTTCGTCAGTTGAGCCATGAGAATAGAATTTTGACGAATCATTAGTGAGCTGACTCTTGAAAGCATTGTGTAGTAGTTGAAATCAAGGTTATCGGGAATCAGTTTGTTAAGTATCTGCTGTGATAGTGATTTGCTACGTTTACGCTTTTCTGCCAACTCATGCTGAATCGCCCACTGCTTTTCATAATCCTGTCCACTTACATCAATACCTATCAAGATATCGCCCTTATGTCGCACCACACGATTCATCGGTATGGGATTTGTCACACCACCATCGATGAGTATCATACCATTACGATGTACAGGTTCATAGAATGATGGTATAGAGATGGAAGCACGAATGGCATCAAAGAGACTGCCTTTGCTGAACACAACCTCACGTCCTGCTTTCAAATCGGTGGCCACTGCACAATAGGGTATCTCCAAATCTTCTATAAGAACATCTGGCACAAACTCCATGATAGCTTCAATGATGCGCGAACCCTTTACTATATGATTAAGACTTAGGGAAAAATCGGTCAGTTCCAGCATCTTCTTTCGGTTTATGGTCTTCATCCACTCTCGGAATTCCTTTAGTTTCCCTGCAGCATATACCCCACCAATGAGAGCTCCTATTGAACAACCTGCAATAGAGGTGATGCGATAACCCTGTTCCTCCAGTTCCTCGATAGCACCGATATGGGCAAGACCTTTCGCACCACCACTCGATAATACTAACGCTACGTCTTTCATACGAACATCGTTTTACTATGATATAATTACTACATAAACAAACTGATGAAGAAGATGCCTATAATTGAGGCAAGACCCATAACGAGGGTCGTCAAGGTATGTGCTTTATAGCCATCTTCAACAGACAGGCCTCCGAAACGTGTTACCACCCAGAAATAGGAGTCGTTGGCATGTGACACCGTCATGGCTCCTGCACCAATAGCAAGCACCCCGAGGGTAATCTCTGCTGGCGACACCAAACCAAGTGCCGGCAATAGCGGTGCCATTAATCCTGCAGTGGTGGTAATGGCCACCGTTGACGAACCCTGTGCACTCTTGAACAAAGCTGCTACGAGGAATGGGAACAGCACTCCCATCATCTGAAGAATTGGAGCATTCTCCGTAATATATTCCATCAATCCTGAGGCAGCAATCACACGACCCAGCACACTACCTGCGGCTGTAACAAAGAGAATTGGACCAACCGTGCGAAGTGTGTCATCAGTCATCTTAAACAACTCTGAGCTCTTGCCTGTCTGCGAGAGCAACACAACAGCAAGTAACGTACCTACGGCAAGGGCTACCATTGGATTGCCCAAGAAAAGGCAAAGGTCACTGACTGTACCTTCCAAGTGCAACATAGAGGTTATAGAACTGACTGCCATCAGCAGGATAGGCACAACCAACGGTGACAGTGATGCCGCAGCACCAGGTAGCTTCCCATAGGATGATTTCAGCGCCTCATAGCTCTCTACAGTTTCTATCGGGGTATCATCCGTACTTTTTACCCTATTCCCTATGTAACGGGCATAGCAATAACCAGCTGAAAGTGGAAATATTGATACAGCTGCACCCAGTCCCATCACCAACAGCAAATTCTCACCAATACCCAAGGTTTGGGCAGCAGCAATAGGTCCTGGTGTGGGCGGAATGAACACATGCGCAATATACAAACCGCAAGCAAGACAAACGGTAAGCATAGCACTTGACGCACCAGTACGCTTTACCAATGCCTTGCGGATGGGATTCAAAATCACGAAGCCACTATCACAAAACACAGGGATAGATACCACCCATCCCATCAGTTCCAGAGCTAAACCTGGACGGCGTTCACCTACCAAACGAATTACAACATCGGCAAGCGTCAAAGCAGCACCAGTCTTTTCAAGAATCGTACCAATAAGTGCTCCCAAAATAATCACAATGCCTATGGAAGTGAAAGTAGAAGAGAATCCTTCACCAATCACTTTAGGCAACTGTGGTAGAGGTATTCCTGCCAGCAGTGCCAGTACGAAAGAGGTAATCATGATACTCAGGAAGGGATGCACCTTCCACTTGGAAATCATCAGTAACATTGCCAATACAGCAATGACAAATGCTATTATAAAAGGAATTCCTGTCATAGGTTTTTTGTTAGTGAGTCTTTTGGGTGTTTACTTCAATTTCTTTCATAATAATTATTAAACGCGCCGTCGAGTTTCGCGGTTTTCTACCGCAAAAATACAGAAAGTTACGAATTCTGCAAAAAAAATGGGATTAGTTATGTAAATACAACCTTGATTGATACGGCTCGCCATCTCCCTGAACCATGCAGAGGAACTCCCATCCATAGCGTTCATAGAAGCCGTCATGATTTGTGACAAGATAAACAGGTGTGATACCTTTTGTCTTTAAGTCATCTACAGCCATATTAAGCAAGCGACCTGCAATCCCCTGATTACGATACTCTTTTTCCGTATAAACGGCACAGATATTGGGACTTAGATCCTTTCTGTCATGAAAGTCATTTTCGATGGTTCCCAATCCACCAATAATCCTGTCGTCATCCAAACAAAGATACCATCCTAATTCTGTCTGATGATTAAGATATGCATCCATACAGTGAAGATATGCTTCCTTGGAAACACTCCATCTGCTACTAAACCATTCAGCTGCTTCATCTTTTAGTTCAGGTTTATCTCTTAATGTAAGGTAGGAATATGTATAAAACAGCACCATCTCTTTTCCCATCCATTCTTCTCCATCAATGAAGTAGCTGTCAGTACCGATTACCTTAAACCCTACGGACTCATAGCAAAGAAAGGCCGATGGGTTATTATCGAAAACGCCAAGTGTAATCTTCTTGGCTCCATATTCCTGTTTCGCTTTCTGAATGGCAAGTTGCAACATTTGCTTACCGTACCCCTTGCCCCGAAGCTGGTCATCTACAATGACGAATCCTAAACGGATAACGGTTTTGGATGGGTCAGGATATCTGAGCATGATATGCCCTACAACGTTACCATCATCATTAATAGCAGTATATGGGTAAACAGTATCGGAATCATATTGCGCCAGCATATCTTCAGGCTTTGGAGGATAGAAAGGATATCTGTCTGCGCTCCATTTACGGAATGCCGACTTGTCTTTTATCCATGAGAGGATAATAGGCGCATCATAGATAGCGAATGGTCTTAATTTCATATTCCTGATAAAAGCATAATGTTCATTGTTTATTGATGAAAAAGCTATTTAACTAACAAACGGTGCCTCTTGCAGGTAACGTGCACTCTCCTCAACCCGTTCAAATTGATGACCACTGCGGAAGTTCTCGTCCTCCACAAAGAAATCCTTCATGCCGTTCTGGTAGAACTGACGGAAGATATTCTCGTTGTTAAGCATACCCGAGGCACCTAATTCCTCACGGTCTTTTACATGCATAAGACGGAAACGATTAGGATACTGTTGTAAATAAAAAACAGGATCATTACCACCCAAAACAGCAGCTAAACTATCCAATTCAAAGCTTACAAGCCCAGGATCTGTCTGCTCCAACAAAATATCGAATATTTGTCGTGAACCTTCTGGATATCTGCCCGTCAGTAGATACATACTCTCTTTGCCTCCAGGAGTCACTCGCATTGCCACATTTACCTCATTATGGAATGCCAATAACATACCTGCATCCTGCACAATGCGCCCTGCCTCATTCAGAATCTCAGCAATCAACTGTGCATCTTCCACGCTTTTACAGCCCGGGATACCAGCTTGTACCAAATAAGTAATGCCCAACAAAGCATGATGATCCACCACCTGTTTCCAGAAATCCAATACATCTTTTTTATTATCTGTTGTATAATAAGGCTGTGGAGTTCGAACATGCGAACTGGTAATCTCCAAGCCCGCATCTTGTGCCATCTTTCGATAATCAATTAGTGATATGGGATCGTGAAACAAAGCGATGTTGCCATTGTTATACCCTGCCAGTTCGAGGGTATCATACCCTATTTCCTTGAGCCTACGCATGCCTGCGGGTATATCTTTGGCGAGTTCCAAGCACACACCAAAGACCTGCAAACCAAAACGTTTATGTTGCCGTGAATCGCTGGCGTCCGCCACACCTTTACAACTTAGATTCGCTATCGCCCCCATACCCAGCAGTGATGCAGTCTTCATGAACAACCTCCTGTTCATTTGATCATCAATATTTTAATCAAAATTTCTAATTCTTATATCTATGCCCGTACCTTCCAGTTGTGACGGAATCGTGGTAATATCAGCAGGGGTGTAATGGTAAGGGAACAGCACTTTGGGCTTGATAAGCTTAGCCGCACGCACGAACTGTTCTGCCGACATCGTAGGGTTGTTGCAGGGGAAGAAAGCCGCATCAATGTCCTTGATCTTATCCATCTCAGGTATATCTTCCGTATCACCAGCAAAATAGATGCGGAAACCATCAATGGTTAGGATATAGCCGTTGTCGCGACCTTGGGGATGCTTGGTCAGTTTGTCCGGACTTGTGTTATAGGCAGGCACAGCCTCCACCTTAAAGTCGTTGGCAATCTGTTTATTGTCACCATTCACCATCACCTCTCCAGCTCCAAACATATCAGCACAACGCTTGTTCATAATTAGTTGCGTCTTGTCAGCCATTAGTAATATAAGGGCATTGGCATCGTAGTGGTCACCATGCTCATGGGTCACAAAAATGTAATCCGCCTTGGGCATCACAGTATAATCCACCATCCTGTCACGCAACTTTGACACAGGGTCAATCTGTATTTCCTTACCATCATATTCCAAACGCACGCTGGCATGCATCAGGGCATGGATCTTGATGGTCTTTCCACTCTTTGTAGTAAACACATCAGTTTCAAAATTCTCTTGGCTGCAAGCCGTAGTCAGACCCAAAAAGGCCAATAAACAAGTTAAAATCTTCTTCATGTCTTCAAGTTGTTATATATTTACAATCATTTTCTTGCAAAGATAAAGAAAAACAACGGACTTTTGAACTATTTTTTTCTAAAAAATATCTACATTTGCATCAGATTATAAATATTATTAGAGGTATGAATACCGAGAAAATGAATATATTTGGGCTGCTGAAGAACCTATGGCCCTTTGTGAAACCCTATAGGCTGCTAATCTTTGCCACTATCACGCTCACATTCGTGGGCTCACTAATGGCACAGGTGAATGCGGTGGTGCTGGATAAGACAGTGGATGCCATTAATGCTCTAATACAGGACGTGAGTTTTGAATGGGGCAAGGCGGCAGAGATACTAATTATTATCAGTGCGGTACTGCTTGGCAAGGAAGTACTGTCAGCCTTCATCACATTCTTCCAACGCTATTTCGGACAGAAGCTACGCATCTATGTGAGCCGTGACCTCTCACTACAGGTAATCGACAAAATTCTGACTTTCCGAATGGCGTTCTTCTCTGCCGAGGACAATGATACGGGCAAGCTGCAATCACGTATTGACCGAGGCGTGATGAGCCTGAGCAACACTGTGAACAACTTCTTCATCGACATCCTGCCGCTTTTCACGAGTGCAGTATTGGCATTGGGACTGATGTTCGCCGCAAACTTCTATGTGGGCTTGGTAGCCCTGTGCATCGTTCCCATCTATTTCTTCATCACCTATCGCCAGGCAAAGCGCATGAAGGGCGGACGCAGGAGTATTTTCAGCAGTCATCAGGCAGTGAGTCAGGGCATATTAAACATCATTGAGAGCATCAGCGTAATCAAGTCATTTAACCGTGAGGAGATTGAGGCCGACAAGCAGAAAGCGGTGCAACAGGCAATGACCGACCAGCAGATGAGTACACGCCGATGGAGTTACCTGTACGATGGTTTAAAGAGTTTCTTTGAGCAAATAGGGACTGTCTTGATTATCATACTTACTGCTTACTTAGTTCTGATAGATTATCCGGGCATGAGCATCGGTAAGATCATGTATCACGTGATGCTGTTCAGCAACGTGAGTGCTCCCATCCGACAGCTGCATCGTATTTACGACGACATGAACGATGCGTTGATTTACGCTGAGGGATTCTTCGGCATCTTGCACGCTCACCACGAGGTTGAAGATACAGGCAATTACCATCCTGTTTCGGTGCAGGGTGACTTTGAGATGAGTCACGTGGATTTCACCTATGGCAACGGAACGAAGGCTCTGTTCGACGTGAGTTTAAAGATTCCACATGGAAAGATTACTGCCCTTGTGGGATTAAGCGGTGCGGGCAAGACTACCATTGTGAATCTGTTGGATAAGTTTTATCATCCCGATTGTGGCAGTATCAAACTGGATGGTGTGGAGCTAAGCGAGTGGGATACCCGCTGGCTGCGTGAGAATGTGGGCTTGGTGCTGCAGAAGAACCACATCTTTAATGGCACCATTGAGGAGAATATCAAATACGGCAATCCTCATGCTACGCACGAAGAGGTGGTGAAAGCTGCTAAGCGAGCCTATATCTACGATCAGGTGATGCAGCTCCCGATGCAGTTTGAGTCACAGGCATTGCAATTAAGCGGAGGTCAGCAACAGCGAATCGCCATCGCTCGCATGTTCATCAAGAATCCACCTATCATCTACTTAGACGAGCCAACCGCCAGTCTGGACGCCGTGGCAACAGAGCAAATCAAGGCGAGCATCGATGCTATCAAAGCAGGACGCACTGTGATTATAATTAGTCACAATATCGGTCAGATTATCGATGCCGACCAGATTTACGTTTTGCAGAAAGGCCATGTAGAGCAATATGGCTCACCAGACGAAGTATATCGTCAAGGTGGTCTCTACAAGGAAATCTTCGATGCCAGCGCCCGCAGTATGAATGTGGATAAGATAGCGAGTACGATGGACGCTTAATTCGCTTTTATACACTTTTTTTCGTTTTAAGAACTATTTTTTTGTCTATTTGCAGAATAATATGTAAATTTACACCCAGATAAAAAGTAAAACTTGAATATTTATAATTATGTTACGTAAAATTAGACTGACTCTGGCCATCATTTTCTTCGTGTGCATCACCCTGATGTTCCTCGATTTCACTGGTGTGACACACACTTGGTTCTCATGGATGGCGAAACTCCAGTTCCTGCCTGCAGTTTTGGCACTGAACGTGGGAATTATCGTTTTATTAATCGTACTGACATTGTTATTCGGGCGAATCTACTGCTCTGTAATCTGCCCGATGGGCGTGTTCCAAGACATCATCGCGTGGTTCGGCAAGAAGGCCCGTCCCAAGAAGGAGCGCAAAATCCCTTACACCTATTCAAAGGCTATGAGCGCACTGAGATACACGGTATTGGGCGTGTTCGTAATGGCACTCATTGCAGGTGTAGGCTCATTCGTAGCTTTGCTGGCTCCTTACAGTTCTTACGGTAGAATTGCCAGCAACATCTTCCAGCCGATCTATCGCTGGGGCAACAACATCCTGGCATCCATCGCCGAGAAATACGACAGCTATGCCATCTATGATGTCGATGTATGGGTAAAGTCAATGCCTACCCTCATCATCGCTGTCGTTACACTGGTCATTATCTTCATTCTGGCTTGGCGTAACGGGCGTACCTATTGCAACACCATTTGTCCTGTAGGCACCGTGTTGGGCTTCTTCGCACGCTTCTCGTTCTTCCATGTGACTTTCGATGCCGAGAAATGCAAGAACTGCAGCATGTGCTCACGCAACTGCAAGGCATCTTGTATCGACTATAAGACACACACCGTTGACTACAGCCGTTGCGTCACCTGCGGAAACTGCTTAGAGCAGTGCAAGTTCGGTGCACTGAGCTATAAGTTTGCCACACCTTCAATGGCTACCGCATTCCCAAAGCCAGTAGTGGTGGAGAAGCCAGCTCCTAAGGCAGAGGCTAAGGCAGAAGAGACAAAGGCTCCAGTGAAGGACCCAGGTCTGCGCACCTTCCTGACAACGGTTGCCGTAGGTGCCGCTGCAGCTGCCAAGGCACAGATCATCCCCGAGGCTACAGACAAGAAAGTGGACGGTGGTCTGGCTGAGATTGCCGACAAGGTGAAGCCCAACCGTGCCACCAGGATCGTGCCTCCAGGAGCAGTGAGCCTGAAGAACATGGCGAGCCACTGTACAGGTTGCCAGCTCTGCGTTTCTGCTTGTCCTAACGGCGTCTTACGTCCAAGCACAGACCTGATGACCCTGATGCAGCCTGAGGCAAGCTACGAGGTGGGCTATTGCCGTCCTGAGTGCGTGCGTTGCTCTGAGGTTTGTCCTGCCGGTGCCATCAAGCTGATAGATGTGGCAGAGAAGTCATCCATCCAAGTTGGACATGCAGTATGGACTGCCGAGCTTTGTGTTCCATTGAAAGACGGTCAGGAGTGCGGCAACTGTGCACGACACTGCCCTACAGGTGCCATCACAATGGTAGCTCACGACCCAAGCGATCCTAAGTCACTGAAAATACCTGTGGTGAACGAGGAGCTCTGCATCGGATGCGGTGCTTGCGAGAACCTCTGTCCTTCACGTCCGCTGAGTGCTATCCACGTGGAAGGCCACGAAGTACACAGAACCATCTAATAACAGACAATTATGGAAGACAAGAAAAACAATATAAGCCGTCGTGGTTTCCTGAAGGTCATGGGAGCAGGAGCAACGGTTGCAGCAGGAGCCGCTGTGGCAAGTTGTGCCCCCAAGAAGAATGCAGAGTACGACCCAGCCGGACATCATACGACAGAAGTTCCCAAGGGAACAATGACC
>JAFXVZ010000017.1 GCA_017534535.1 Bacteroidaceae bacterium
CCTGATAGCCACGCATACAGAGTTCGTTAAAGATGACGTTCTCCATGATATGGTTCTCTTCCTGTTGACGGAAGTTTATCAGCGCATTGCGGATGCCCAAGTCCCCAAAATAGTATTTCGACAGCGTACCAATGTATTTCCTCCCCTTCACATCAAAACGCTCTGCTTTCCTGATGACAAAGGCCTCTGTAAGATAAAGGAGATACTTGTCGATAGTCTGGCTCGTGATATTTGAGTTCTCAACACTCTTGAATGTATTTGCAATCTTTGTAGGGTTATTGGGAGAGCCTATAAAAGAGGCCAAGATGTTGACCAGTTCACGCAGCTCCTTGTCATTCTTGATCTTATACCTTTCCAATATGTCTGCCATGTATACGGTATGGAACAGCTTTCGCAGATAGTCCGCCTTCTCTTGGTCAGTGGTAAAGGACAGAATTAACGGAAGACCGCCAAAAGTATAGTAGTCTTTCCATGCATCGCTTTTGTCTCCACCTACAGCTGAATAGTATTCTGAGAAACTCAATGGATAGACCCTTATCTGATGGTCACGTCCTCTGAACTCAGTTGCAATATCGGTAGAAAGGAAGTGCGAGTTGCTACCAGTCACGTAGACATCTGCGTTCTTTAAATGCAGCAGGCTATTGAGCACATCCACAAACTCATCAACCTTCTGCACCTCATCCAGAATAATGAAATGCAATACTGAATACGCGTCACTTTTAGGCTAAAAAAGTGGCACATGTGCCAACTTTTCAGTGAAGATGACTAAAAATCATTCAACCTATCCAGTAAAATGGCTGTCAACCACATCAGGAAATAAGCAAAAAATGTCAACCGAAATTAGGAAAAGACAAAGTAAAAAAACAAAATGTAAGATTGTAAGTTTGTAAGATTGGTCATTGCGCTTAGGCCACCCCCGTCAATTGCTTGAAGCAAATGCCCCGATTACTTGAAGCGAATGGCTTGATTAGTTGAATTAATTGCCCACAGGGCAGCGAACAACAAAATAGGGAGGTGCCATCTTACTGACACACCTCCCAATTTCAATTATTTATTCTTCTCATGAAGAATCTTCAAAAGTCTCTTATTGACCAGAGATACTTTTTTCTCTTAACCCCTTGTATCAATAATGATAAGTAGGTGCTGGTCCATTAGCTGGTTTAACAAGACGAACAGTGCGATACTGAGTCGCTCCATTTGAAGACGAAGTAGCACCCCTCATATTCGTGTTGGTCGCCAAGTAGTATCCTGCCTTAGTATCATTAACATACGTACTTGACCAATAATAACCTTCAAACCATGTTGGTCCAAAATCTCTCCAACCTTGTTGAGGTGCCACAGTATTGTATACTCCAGTAATACTAATAAAGAGACACTGTTCATCTAAGAACTTCTTTAATTCTGCATAAGTCAACACATTGTCACTATAACTAGAATTAACTCCAAATTTTGCAAGATTAACATCAACTACTGCTCCATCTCGAAGCAACAATATTCCACGATAAGTATTCGTTCCATCATTAACTGTAACATATGCAAAAGGCTGGGTGGTCGTATTCGTACCTAAAACCGTATCACCAATTTTGATTTCAGTTTTTGGTTTACCATTAAAGATTGTATTCCATATACCGTTAGTAGTACCTGTTGGGAAAGTCCAATCTCCTGGCAATTTATCACTATCAGAATCAATATTACTACCGTCAGCACCCAATTCATTTCTTAAGTCAAACCACTTGAAATAATACTGATTCAAGCTTCCATTATTATTAAAATAACTAGAGAGCTCAAATGGAGTGAAGTTATCTCCATCTCGTTCATTTGTAAGTCCATAGTTGCCACTCGCGTCTCTGTAAAGGATACCAGGTGAAACCCAATATCCACGGAATGACATACTCAAGGTACCACGACAATTAACAACTCCTGAAGCAGAATTTGATACGCCATCTTTCATATAAGCCTCATCAACTGAAGCAGTGATAGTGGAAGAACCTTCAGCAACACCTGTTGCTTGGGTAGAATTGCCTGTTGATGGAGAAATTGTAACATAATCTGTTGAGCCAGAAATCCAAGAAATAGTAGGTAAAGTACCGACAGTACCATAGTTAGTATGGGTTAATGTAGCATTCAATGTAACCTTACCGCCAACACCTACATTGGAAGTAGCAGGCGTTACAGAAATGCCAGTAATCTCATTCACATTGACATCATAGGAAGCGGTAGCCGAACCATCCAAGCCCTCCTTCGTTGCAGTTACAATAATCTTAGCCGTACCAGAAACGCCGGTAAGTGCCACAACTCCGTCATCACCAACTGCAGCAACAGAAGGATTATCAGAGTCCCAGCTTAATGTAACTCCGCTCAAAGGATTACCATCACTACCCATAACTGTAACATCAGGGGCAGCTACAGATGTTTGGTTCTTCCATACTGTAACATCGGTCAAAGGAGTGCCATTGCTGGTCAAATTCACAGTTCCAATAGAGATAATGTTTTGAGGAAGGTCAGCACTACTACCAGCAGTACTTTCATCCCATTCAGCCACAGTAGCATCAAACTTAACACTGGTCATACCCAGATGCAAAGTGAGCTTATACAGCTTCCCTGCCTCCAACTTATTACTCGTCCCAAAAGAAATGGCTTTGGTAATCTTGTTCTCCACACTTGTTCCATGTGTTTCTCCATCAGACAGATAACCAGCCAACTCGTCTGTAGCTGTTTCTACATCATAGACAATCGTCACATTCAAAGGCTGACCTGAAGGAATAACATATAATGGAGCGTCAGCCGTAGTGCCGGCAAATAAGTTTACTGCTGTATTGGTGACACCTGCAGTAGGAGTTCCACTGTAAGGCTGAGACTGTACAACAACAGGATTCAAGCCCACAGGTGATTCATTAGCCGACTCACTCTGTCCTTCCTTTCCATTGGTGCGACCATCATACACCGTTACAGAGCCACCATCAATGTAGTTGGCACCTGCCAAGTCATACCAAGTAGCCTTTGTGCTATTCAGGTTAAAAGAACCTTTTGTTACAAGACCTTCAAATGTAACCGAGCGGACATAGATTTTTGTATTAGCATCCAACGTGTTGTTAACAGGAGTTGATTCATCAATCATGGCATCCACCTGCACATTCAATGCAGCCAAGGCATGATTGAACTGCATGTTTACAACATCAGTCACATTTGGCTTAACCATATTAATCTGTGGTACTGCCCAGCTGAAATCCACTTGCTTAGCAGGATCCAGACTTGAGTAATACTTCACGAACGGGTCACCTGTAGCGGCATTTCGGCTCAAGCCCACGATACCATAAGTATTGTCTCCTGTTACAATACCAGTATTGGGTGTAACTTGTACCCAAGGAGCGTAGGCGAAGAAACTCAAGCGGTCAACACCTTCACTTGAAGCGTCAGAGCCGAACTCATTTGGCCAATAGCGCACGGGGGCATAAGTCCAATCCGTAGCAGTTGATTTAGACACCTTCGTGTTATACATAAAATTAGGCTGGTAAATAGGGCTGTAAAGGTCGTCATCGGTGTAATAGGCGAAGACACCGAAACCTTCGCTCTCTAGACTTACTTGACCAACTCCTGTGCCATTAGTGGTAAGTACGCCTTCTGCTCCCGCACGGGTAACAGCACGATTGACGTATGCGCCAAACAGCACAGGTTGCTGCGTTGTAACAGCTGTGTTGTCCTTGCTAATGGGAGTAGAGTCAACGAGAGTCTCTGACTCCTTCGAGCAAGATGACAAAGCAATGGCAAAAGCTGCCAAAACAAATAACTTGTTTTTCATAATCATTCGTTTTATTATTATTATTTTTCCTAATCTATTTCTCCTATTATATTTAATATGCAAAGATGGCACGGGTATAATAATACGGTTCTTCTTTATAAGGAGTATCATTAAAGTAACCTGTTTGAGCACTAAAATCGCAAACCCATATTGTGTAAGGCGAATCATCAATGCTTTCAGAACTACTTAAAAAAGCTTGATCTCTTAAAGTTTCACCTTGAATAAATTCAATCTGCGTAGTTCCAATCCATTGCGATATTACATACCATTGACCGATAGACGGCATAAACCACCCTGAACTACCATCAGGTTTCGTAACATCTGCCGCCCAAGTTTCCAAAGCATCTTTAGCCTCAAATGTTCCACCTGACATCGCCATAGTGGCATAATAACCATCTAAAAGTGAATTATAGACTGATACAGGATGGTTATTACTACTTGAATTACTTGACCAAAGCAGTTTATTACTACTCACATTATTTGAAGCCATTACCAAAATACGGCTTCCAGACACACCCGTATCGACATCGCTATCAGGAGAGATATAAGCGATAAAACCTATCTTCTTAGTAGCATCATATTGTTTACCAAGTATCTCATTCTGCGGATCAGAAATATTGATATTTCCATCGCTATCAACATCCATTGCTTTGTACAATGCCATTTCAGCGTCAGATAAATCAGCAGCGACAGACTTAAGTGCAGCCAAAGTAGCAGGAACAACTTCTACCGTACAAGATTCAGAGATATTCCCGTCAACGGTGGTGGCATAAATAGTGGTGGATCCTACAGCCACAGCAGTAACCTTTCCATTTACAACTGAAGCTATATTTGGATTATCTGAAGTCCAATTAACACTTTGGTTCGTTACGTTATTCGGCTCTACTGTCGCAACGATATTAGCCTCTCCATTAGAAGCCAACTTCATGCTCGACATATTCAAGCTTATGCCTGATACTGCCACCGATGCATCTGTATTTACAGGCAATTCAGCATCGCCAGATGCACCAACTGCCCAATCTGAAACCGTTGCATCGAAATTCATGCTGGTCAAACCGAGATGTAGGTTGAGCGTATATTTCTTGCCAGCCTCCATCTTGATATTTTCACCTGTATTCAAGGTGATGGATTTGGATATGTTATTCTCGACGCTGGTACCATGAGTTACGCCATCAGACAGATAGCCTGGCAAGGTTGGTACCAGGGTCTCTACATCATAGACAATTGTGACCTTCAAAGGCTGTCCAGTAGGGATAACAAGGATGGGAGCGTCATTTGAAGCGCTTCCAAACAGATTAACAACATTACTTGTCACGCCATCCGGCAGTCCTGTTTCACCATACTTGGCAGACTGCACAATCAAAGGGTTCAGACCGTTAGGCAATTCATTCACCGCCTCACTGCTTCCCTCATGGCCATTGGTGCGTCCATCATATACAGTCACCTTGCCACCTTCAATATAGTCTCTGCCCGTAACATCATACCAGATAAGTTTGTCGGCAGGCGTGTTCAAATTGAACGAGCCTCTATCGGCAAATCCCTCAAAGGAGACAGAACGGACGAAAATCTTTGTATTTGGGTCCACCTTGTCAAGCAAAGCATCAATCTGCACATTCAGGGCAGCAAGCGTATGGTTGAACTCAAATTCCACAGGGTCGCTCACCTCTGGCTTGGTCATATCCACTTGAGGTGTACCCCAACAGAAGTCCACCTGCTTGGCAGGGTCAAAATTAACAATATAATTCACAAAGGGATCACCCTCAGCACCATTACGGCTCATGTAAACGATGCCACTATCGGGTGAATCATTCGCATCCACCATGCCAGTAAGAGGACTGACATTCACATGTGGCGCATAAGCAAAGAAACTCAGGCGGTCGATGCCTTCACTTGCATCGTTAGCACTGTTTTCATTGGGCCAGTAACGCATGGGGCTATATGTCCAGGCATTAGCCGATGCATCATACGTTACTTGAGTATTATACATGAAATTGGGATTGTAGTCAGGGGTATATGGCTTATCATCGGTAAAATAAGCGAAAACACCAAAACCTTCATCCTGCAGGCTAACTTTTCCATTAGCTCCGTCATTCGTCAACTCACCTGCTGCTCCTGCACGGGTAGTAGCACGGTTGACGTATGCGCCAAAGGACACAGGCTGTTGGGCCACAACATTGGTATTTCCCTTCTCTATCGGAGTGGAATCAATGGATTCCGCATCCTTAGCACAGGAAACCAACATCAAGGCAAAAGCCGCCATCAACAAACACCTGCTTTTCATTGTACAACTATCAATTAAGATTTTTCAATATTATGTCTATATCCAACTGCTTACCAGCCTTATAAGCATCAGCATAGTCGCTCAGCTTGAGTGTTACAGTTCCAGAGGTAGAGAGTGTATCCACCTTAGTGTCATTCTCATCATAGACATCATAAGAGATATGAACCTCTGCCTTTTGGATATTATCTCCCACAGTGAGAGGAATGTAGAACACACCCTGACCAACCATTTCCCAAGGTGAAGTGGTGGTTATTTCCTCATCACCGCCACTCAACAAAGAAACAGAGCGAACGACTGTGGCATTTTCACTCAAAATGGGTAGCCAATTGGCTGTACCATTATTCCACAACACAAGCTTGGCTTTGGCAGTGAGCGTATAGTCAATGCTGACATCAGTGAGTTTCAGTGTATTCGTGCCAAGAGCAGTCTCCAATTCATCACTCATAGATATGGTAACTCGATCACCTACACAGGCTAACGCATGTTGGAACTCGAAAGTCACACAATCACCAATAGCTTGCTTGGTCTGGTCAAGCTGCATGGCATAGAGCAAATCCTCTTGGTTAGCTACATCAGCAGCCAATTTATAGGTTATCCAAGGGTCACCTGTCTCATGAGCATTACTGACATCTGAGATACATGGTGAATTATAAGGAGCGTAAGCAAAGAAACTCACATAGTGAGGAAGTGCAGCATCTTCACCTTCTCCATTAGGCCAATAGCGCACCGGGGAGTAAGTCCACCCCTCAACAGGGTCGTAAGACACTTCCTCATTATATATAAAGTCGGAAGACACATTGCTATCGCTGTACTTATGCAGGCCTGTATAAGAGGCAAACACGCCAAAGCTGTTGCTTTGCAGGTTACTGATATTATTAATCTCACCTGTAGCCCTGGTCGTAGCCTCACTTGCTGACACAGCTTTAACGGCAAAGCTGATGGCATCGCCTTGAGGGGTGACGTTTTCAATAGCCCCATCCTGCTTGCTGCATGAAGCAATGAGCAGGATGGAGGCAATTGCCAAACTAATAGTTCTCAATGTGTCTTTCGTCTTCATGATCTATCAATTATTAGCAGGGAGATCAGCACCACCATCCTCTGTGGTTGTAGGCCAAGCAGTAACATCAGCGTCAAACTTCACGCTGTTCATACCCAAATGCAAGCCGATGGTGTAAGATTTGCCAGCTTCCAGCTTTGAGGTTGCTGTGGTTCCTGAACCAAAGGTGATGTTCTGCGTAATCTTATTTTCAATACTGCTACCATGAGTCTTACCGTCAGACAGGTAGGTGTTAAGGTTAGCATCTTCAGTTTCCACATCATAGACAATAGAAACCTTCACATCGTCGGTTGTAGGAATTACGTAGAAGCCATCGGTTGCAGCAGTTGTATTGCTAAACAGGTTAACAGGAGTCATAGTAACACCTGCCTGCATAGCAGTAACGCCCCAATCTGTATCCTGAATCAGCACTGGATTCAGACCTGTAGTTTTCTCACTGCCAGCAGCAGAAGTTCCTTCTTTGCCATCCTTGCGACCATCATAGATAGTCACTTCGTCACCGCTGTCCAAATCGTTGCAACCATCATAGTTGAGCCAAACAGGAGTGTTTGCAGTAGTGTTATTCAAACTGAGTGCACCCTTCATAGCAAAGCCCTCGAAAGTAATGCTGCGTACGAAGATACGTGTTTTGCTGTCACGTTCATTACCAAGTTTATTAGAATCTACTATTGCATCAACTTGAACATTGAGGCGAGACAAAGCATGCTTGAAAGTGAATTTCAACAACTGACTAGCAGTAGCATCAGCAGGACGCTGCACATCCAACCAAGGCAAACCAGCTGTAAAGGTCTGTGCTTTATTTGTCTGAATAATATTCCAAGTAGTTGTTCCGTCATTTACACCCCAAACCAAGTCAACAGCCTTAGCCTTGTCGAAAGAAACGACATACTTAACAAATGGATCACCAGTAGCTGAGTTGCGGCTCAGACCGGTAATACCCCAGTCGGCATTAGTAGTTGCTTTACCACTTGATGGAGTCACTGCCACGTATGGGGCATATGCGAAGAATGACACTCTGTCAACATCCTCTGAAACGGCATTGGAACCATATTCATTAGGCCAATATTTTAACGGAGCGTAAGTCCATACATTGTTGGTAGCATCCCAACTAACTTCTTGGTTATACATGAAGTTTGGTGAAGTAAGACCATCATAATTGTTGTTGTCTGTGTAATATGCGAAAACGCCAAAGTTTCCGGTCTGTAAGGTAGCTGCTGTGATATCACCTGTAATACCTGCACGGGTAGTGGCACGGTCAACATAGGCACCGAAAGTAACTGGAACATTAGCAACTTCGGTGGAGTTCTTCTTAATATCCTGACTCTGTGAAACAGGGTCGGAATCATTTGAACAAGCTGCAAACAGGGTAGCAGCTAATGCAAGTGTCAAATACTTTTTCATATTCGTATCATTTTTTAGTTTTTATATTTCAATTCATTACATCGTAGCTTCTGCAGATCCTCCGTTCTCCCAAGGAGTGACATTAGCATCAAAACCAGTTCCGCCCTTGGCATTCACGTATGGCAACTCAGGTGCCACATCTATTGGAATAACGACACGCACCACCAACTGGTCTTCGTAGATGCTGACATAAGGGACGCAGTCGAAATGATAGTTTTTGACAGTTACCTCATCTCTCAACAAGAACGAAAGGTTGAGTCGCAAGTTATTGATAAATTGATGGATTTCTTCACGTGTTGCCGTCACATCTTCAGGCAAACCAAAGGTCAAGGTAGATGTGGTAACATTACCTTCATTCTCGCCCGTGACATTGATGCTCCAATCATCAAGCGATTGGATACAAACTTCTTCGCTGTGCATACCCTGTCCCATCAAATAGCCATCTGCCAGTCCCACAACTGAAGCACGAAGACTATGCATATATATGATGCCTTTGACATTCACCAACACATGAAGTCGCCAAGTGATAGGTTTGGGTTGTGCGTAAAGAGTCTGAGTGACAAGACTGGATTCATACTCTCCCCGCTTGCGCCAAAGCACATAGTCACCTTCAGTACCAGTTACGACCTCTACATCACCCAACACATCCAAGTTGATGGGGTCAGGCTCTGCCTTGACTACGTAGAATCCTGTATTAGGATTGCGTTCCAGTCCTTTCATGGGTTCAGGCACAGCTATATCACCGAAAAGAGCCTCATTCACAGTATCGCCTAGCACAGGTTGATTAGCAGCAGGACGCAGCTTCAACATCGCCAAATCAGGATTATCCATGTTGACAAATTCATTGTGACTATATTCCTCTGGAGAATAATCGAACACCATGCCCATATAATTACCTCGAGGCAAACCCAACCACGTATGTTCCACTTCAGCAGTTTTAAAATTACGGGTATATCCACTGCCATCGTTATCAATAAACCATGCAGTCATACCTCCAGGATAATCATCCGCTTCAGACCAGTCAGTGACCAACTCCAACTGACGATATTCATCAGCCATTACCCAAAGGTCACGCCTGTCGGTACAGCTTGCGAGGATGACAAGCAGCAAAGCCCATGTGCATTCTCTTAGTCCTTTATATATATAATAGGTATAGTTACTCATGGCCTCCTCGTTTTAAAGTGAAACGGACGGGCATTGAATAGATAGACAATGCTCAAATTAATATGTGTAGGACCGGGGAATACGAAATTCCCAGAATCATGATACATCAGGTGATAGTCCTGCTCCTCCAAATGACGGTCTGGATAAGTTGAGCTACCCAGATAATGGCGGTATTTGCTTGGGATGACACCAAAACCAATGCCGGCATCTATCGCCCAATGTTCACCCCAGCGATGCTGATAGCCTAAATTAATATAGGTATTGATGTATTCACCTTGATAACCATCATGCTTCTTCCATTCCCAATCGTATAAGCCTGCAGCTACAGCCACACCCACATGCCATCCGTCAAGCCAACGGTGATAAGCACGTTTGCCTAACCAATAACGTAGTTCAACACCTAAATTGAGGAACTGTGAGGCATGGGCATTCTTGTTCCAAATAAACCAAGGATGGAAGAACTCTGCCTCTAAGCTCCAGCGATTATTATTGCCAAGAGGGATTTCCACCTCGATATTAGGTGCTACAACACCCCACAAAAGCAGGTTGGTCTTTACTGCCCAAGCAGGAGTCTGGTCAGCAAGTTGAGGTACTTTCTTCTTTTTCACCTCATCAGGATAATAATATACGGTATTCTCTTTGACGATAACAACAGTATCCTTGATAACAAGAGTATCACGCACACTGACACATGGTTCAGCTGATTGCCAACTGACAATAGCTGTTCCACCACTTCGGAGCTGCGGCAGATAATCGCTCAATAGTTTGGTCCAGACACGACCTTCCTGTAACTCACGCAGTTTCTTCTCCCTGCTGTCTATACCTCTGGCATCAATGGTTGAAGAAGCATCAATAACGTCCAACACCTCATCACGCCAAGATTCATTGCTGGCAGCAACTAAGTCACGCAGTCCTTGCCAACGTGCGGCTTCATTGTGCACACCAAAATATCCAATCCGACTCCCTAACTGTCTTTCTATCAAGCGTCGGATAGATTGACCTCGCTGCACACCCAACCATTCATTATGTCGTAAAGAACCTTCAGGTGAAGCACCTGCATAGATATCAAGGCGTATATTTGTAGGAGCAACAGCAGCATAGTTGCGGTTGAAATTCTCGACAAACTGTTGCCAACGAAGGTCATTGTTAGACAAAGACATATCAATATCCGTCTTATCCAAATGGAAATAGATGCTGAGTGTATCGTTTTGGGGAACGTGAACCTGTGCCATCAGAAACATAGGTATCAGCATCACTATCCAACACAATATGTATTTTAACTTAGCCACGATTCTGTTATTTATAGGCTTAAAAACGCCATCCTTAATATTTACCATTTATAAAGGAAATACCATTATACGTAAAGTATAAATTTTTGTGTAAAAATATTACTTTCTTTTTTATTAATTATACAAAGCTCATCAAATTTAAAAAAAAATATACTAATATTTTGGTTTATTAACGTCTATTAACTATTTCAATGCCGTTTTTACCCTAAAACAACAAATATTAAACAGATTTTATGCTTTGACTTAGTTCAGTTCAAATAAATTCACTACCTTTGTGAAAAGAAATGAATAAAAAAGTAATGAATATGAGAATCTGGAAAATGGCTTTGGGCGCAGCAACAGGTTTGCTGCTTGTATTAAGTAGTTGTGGAACACCAACTGCTGACGAAACGCTTTATGGTGAGTTTCAGAATCCACCTGCTGAAGCAAGACCTCGCGTATGGTGGCATTGGATGGATGGTAACGTAACAAAAGACGGTATCTACAAAGACCTGACTTGGATGAAACGTTCAGGTATTGCGGGTTTTATGAACTTCGATGCTGGCTTTAGAACTCCATTGCTGATTGACAAGAAGGTGTCATACATGACGGATGAATGGAAGGATGCTTTTGCTTACGCCGTGCATTTAGCTGATTCTCTCGACTTAGAGATGAGTGTTGCAGCATCACCAGGATGGAGCTTCACTGGTGGTCCTTGGGTAGAACCTAAAGATGGCATGAAAAAGTTGGTTTGGAGGGAGATGCGTGTGATAGGTGGCACCACCTACGATGGTCTCTTGCCTATGCCTTATCGAACCATTGGTGCCTTCCAAAACATCCCCCGCTCTAACGCTAATAATATAAATGGTGGTGGTGCCAATCCGGGCGAGGGCTTTTATGCCGACATTGCCGTTCTGGCTTTCAAGCTGCCTGAAGCAGACAAGAACCTGGCTAACCTAAATCCTCGCATATCTTCGAGCGGCGGCTATTTCTCTCTCTTGAATCTGACTGATGGTGACTTGACTAATGCAGACTTCTTGCCTCCTGGTCCTGGTGGAGCATCTGGTAAGGCTTGGATTCAATATGAGTTCTATCAACCCCAGACAGTAAAAGCGCTGACCATTGTGGACGGTAGAGTACGTGGTCAATGGGGAGCTCCTAAACAAGAAATTAATAAGGTATTGCAAGCAAGTGACGATGGAGTTAATTTCCGTGAGGTATGCAAGATTCCTAATAGCTCTGCACCTCAAGGTACTGTGGATATTCCAGAAATAACGGCTAAATATTTCCGTCTGGTAATCGATAATGTAGTGACTGTCAATCCTTACGCTGCTTTGATGGGTGCAAGCACAGAACCACAGGCACAGCCTACACCTATTGCCGAGTTCGTGCTGCATAGTGTAAGTCGCATCAATCATGCAGAGGAGAAAGCCGGCTTTGCCGCTCCTGCCGACTTAGCCCTATACGACACCCCTGACGAAGCTGCTGCCATCTCTTTAGAGGATGTGATTGACATTACCGATAAGGTACATGAAGGCCGTTTGGTATGGGATGTACCCGAAGGGACGTGGAAGATTGTTCGCTATGGCTATTCCCAGACAGGACACCAGAATAATCCTGCTCCTCCAGAGGCAACTGGTTTTGAAGTGGATAAGATGGACCCTATTGCCTTCAAAGCCTATATGGACCATTACTTAGGTATGTACACTGACGCATCCAAGAACCAATTAGGCAAGGTGGTTAAATACATCATGACTGACAGTTACGAATCTGAGCAGGAGAACTGGACACCTGCTATGGAGGAGGAGTTTGAGAAACGCAATGGTTATAGCTTGCGCCCTTGGATGCCTGTGCTGATGGGCCATATCGTCAACAGCTCGGAGGAGAGTGAGAAATTCTTGCGTGACTGGCGCCGCACTTTAGGAAGCTTAGTGACTGACTATTGCTATAACCTGCTGACTGACATCCTAAAGGAGCGAGGCATGGGTCGCTATACGGAGTCGCATGAGAATGGACGAGTATATCTGGTAGATGGTATGGAGGTGAAGGCGAAAGCCGATGTGCCTATGGCAGCAGCTTGGATGCCTAACAATACTGGCGCTTCTACCCCACCTATGAGTCGTGCAGATATTCGCGAGTCGGCTTCTGTTGCCCATATCTACGGACAGAACCTAGTGGCTGGTGAATCACTCACAGCTCCTGGTGGTGAAGGACAGTCTTATGCTTATCACCCTGCCAACCTGAAAGCCATTGCCGATATGGAAATGGCAAGCGGTCTGAATCGTTTTGTCATCCATACCTCCGTTCATCAACCTTTAGACGAGCTGAAGCCAGGTTTAGGCTTAGGACCTATCGGACAGTGGTTCAATCGCCTCGACAACTGGTCGGAATCCGCATGGGCATGGATGGACTATTTGGCTCGTAGTTGCTACCTGTTGCAGAAAGGCAGGTTTGTGGCCGACATCTTATATTATTATGGTGAAGACAACAACATTACCGGCCTATATGGAGCCGAACAGCCAGCCTTCCCAAGTGGCTATAACTATGACTATATTAACAGCGATGCCCTACTGAATCTGGTGAATTACGAGTTTAGCAGGATTCAGACAGAAAGTGGCATGAGCTATCGTATGCTGGTGCTTGACCCGAATGTGAAGCGTCTGCCTTTGGATGTACTGAAAAAGATTGCAGAACTGGCAAAGGCTGGTGCCGTGATTTGTGGTGCTAAGCCTGAATTGCCTGGCCGCCTGACAGATGACGTGGAGGAGTTCAATGCTTTGGTCAACGAGATTTGGGGTGGAGAGCTGAAGAATGTATATCTGACCAATGACATGCAAAGTGTATTGGATAAGATAGGTGTAAAACCGGATGTGAACATCGGCAAGGACTTGCGATTTGTACATCGACATACGAGTCGCGCTGACATCTATTGGATCAACAACCCCGAAGGTCCGGACAAGACTGTAGAGCTGTCATTCCGTGTTAAAGGCAAGAAGCCAGAGATCTGGCATCCCGAAACAGGTAAGCGTGAAGAGGTGACTTATCGCACAGAGGGTGGACGAACGGTAGTAAAGGTGAATTTGATAGAGAACGATGCCCTGTTTGTGGTATTTAACGGCCCGGCTGAACAAGAGGCTGTAACTTTGCCCGAATTCGAAGAGGTGCATGTCAATACCATCAACATTCCTTGGGATGTGGCATTCCAAGAGAATCGCGGTGCTCCTGCTAAAGCTCATTTCGACCAGCTAATCAACTTGGCAGACAGCGATGTAGATGGCATCAAGTATTTCAGTGGTGTGGCTACCTACACCAGCAGTTTCGAGGTAAAGGACGAAGAGCTTAATTCCCGTCAAGTACTCCTCGACTTAGGTAAAGTAGGTGTCATGGCGGAGGTAACTCTCAATGGCAAGAACTTAGGTGTATATTGGAAGACACCTTATCGCTTAGATATCAAGGAGGCTTTGCAAGTGGGCAAGAACGACATCGAGGTGAAGGTCACGAACCTGTGGATTAACCGCTTGATAGGCGATTCTCGCCCAGACATGACGGAAAAGATCACTTGGTCACAGTATCCGTTCTATAACCCGAACTCCAAAATGTCACCGTCTGGACTCATGGGACCTGTCAGCCTGATAATCTGCAAATAAAATGAGACGATTATTAACTTTAGCCTTATCTTTCCTGCCTTTGTTGGTTTTCGCCCAAAGGCAGGAAATGCTATTGGAGAAAGGATGGCGATTTGCCAACCGAGAAGCGACTGATGCCTGGAGGATTGATTATAACGACAGTAATTGGCAGACAGTTACTGTTCCTCACGATTGGGCCATCTATGGACCTTTTGATGGCAATAACGACAGGCAGATGGTGGCTGTTGAGCAGGATGGCGAAACGGAAGCTTCGCAGAAGTCGGGCCGCACAGGTGGACTGCCCTTTGTGGGCATTGGCTGGTACCGCCATGCCTTCGATGTGCCTGCCGGCAAGCAGACGGCACTGGTGTTCGATGGTGCCATGAGTGAGGCGCGCGTCTATGTCAATGGGCAAGAAGCCATCTTCTGGCCCTATGGCTACAACTCTTTCTATTGCGATGTGACGCCTTTCATCCATGCCGATGGCAAGAACAATGTGGTGGCAGTAAGGTTAGAGAACCGTCCTTCATCTTCTCGTTGGTATCCTGGGGCAGGACTGTATCGTAATGTGCATGTGGTGACCACCGACAAGATACACGTACCTGTTTGGGGTACGCACGTCACTACCCCACATGTAGATAGCAACTATGCCTCAGTTAGTCTGCGTATTTCTTTGGCGAACACCGAACACCAGCAGATGATTCGCTTAGTGACCGACATCATCGCCCCTGACGGCAAGACTGTTGCCACGAAAGATGACACCAAGATGGCGGTGCATGACATTGCATTCGGTCAGACCTTCATCGTTGAGCATCCTCAGCTTTGGTCACCTGAGACACCTTATCTATATAAAGCCCGTACGCGTGTCTTTGCCGACGGCAAGCAGGTAGATGAATATACCACCCACTTCGGCATTCGCAGCATCGAGTACGTGCCCGAGAAAGGCTTCTTCCTCAACGGGCAACTGCGTAAGTTTCAAGGCGTTTGCAACCATCATGACCTCGGACCTTTAGGAGCAGCTATCAACAAGGCAGCCTTGCGTCGCCAACTCACCTTGCTGAAAGACATGGGTTGCGATGCCATCCGTACCTCGCACAACATGCCTGCCCCAGAGCTGGTGGAGTTGTGCGACGAGATGGGCTTCATGATGATGGTCGAACCTTTCGACGAATGGGACATGGCGAAATGTGAGAACGGCTATCACCGTTTCTTCCACGAATGGGCAGAGCGTGACATGGTGAACATGGTGCAGCATTATCGCAATCACCCCAGTGTGGTGATGTGGAGCATAGGCAACGAGGTGCCCAACCAGCGTGACCCAGAGAGCTATAAGACATTGGCATTCTTACAGGACATCTGCCATCGCCTCGACCCTACCCGACCTGTGACTGTGGGCATCGACCAGGCTGAGAACTCCCTGCACAACGGCTTTGCTGCCACTATCGACATCCCTGGCTTTAACTACCGCCTGCCATTCTATCAGGAGGCTTATGCCATCCTGCCACAAGGCTTGGTATTAGGCTCTGAGACAGCATCCACCGTCAGCTCAAGAGGCGTGTATAAATTCCCTGCCGAATTGAAGAAGGGAGCCGTCTATCCAGACATGCAGTCGTCGGGCTATGACACCGAGGCATGCCCATGGTCTAATATTCCCGACTTGGACTTTGCCATGGCCGATGACAACGAATGGGAGATCGGTCAGTTCGTATGGACAGGCTTCGACTACTTGGGTGAGCCTACCCCCTATTACGACAACTGGCCTGCCCATAGCTCTTACTTCGGCATCATTGACTTGGCATCCATCCCTAAGGATCGCTACTACCTTTATCGAAGTTTATGGAACAAGAACGAGAGCACCTTGCACATCCTGCCCCACTGGACATGGAAAAACCGCAAGGGACAAGTTACCCCTGTCTATGTCTATACCAGCTATCCAGAGGCAGAGTTATTTGTGAATGGCAAGAGCCAGGGGCGTCAGCACAAATGGACAGCCGCTGAAGCCAAAGCACAGGAAGCAGCATTGGGCGAGAAAGCCACGATGCACCGCTATCGCCTCATGTGGGAGGATGTCCGTTATGAGCCTGGTGAACTCAAAGTGGTAGCTTATGATGCCAATGGCAACAAAGCAGAAGAGAAAGTTGTTCGTACGGCAGGCAAGCCTCACCATCTGCAGCTGGAGACAGATAGAAGTAAGCTATCAGCCGATGGCAAAGACTTGGCATATATCACTGTGAGTGTGGTGGATAAAGATGGCAACCTCTGTCCTGACGATGTTCGTGAGGTGAACTTCAAGGTAAGTGGAGCCGGCACCTTCCGTGCAGCAGCCAATGGCGACCCCACATGCCTCGAGCTCTTCCATCTGCCCCACATGCACGCCTTTGCAGGGCAGCTTACCGCGATTGTGCAAAGTGGCGAACAGGCAGGTACCATTACCCTTCAGGCTACTGCCAAAGGACTGAAACCTGCCAGCATTACGATTGACAATTGACGATTGACCATTATCCTCGCCTGTCACGCCCTTTATACTCCTCCTCCGCAAGCGGGTCCCCTCCCCTAATAGGGGAGGTAGAGGTGGAGTTCTTCAATCCTCACTTTCTGGAGCAGCAAGGGCAGAGCGATACTTGGATCAGCTATACTGGGTCACGACAGAATAGGGGCGAAGTTCAATGGTCAATGGTCAATCGTCAATCGTCAATTGTCAATCGTCAACTCAACCGGACAATGGTCAGAACCAAAGATATCGCTGTGGATGCGAGCCCCCCGCAGTTTGTCATCCAGCCGCTTCGAGGTCAGGAAATAATCGATGCGCCACCCAGCGTTCTTCTCGCGGGCATGGAAGCGATAGCTCCACCATGAGTACTGGTTCGCCATGTCAGGATAGAAATAGCGGAAAGTATCCGTAAAGCCACTGCCCAGCAGCACCGTCATTTTCTCACGCTCCTCATCCGTAAAGCCCGCATTGCGACGGTTTGTCTTAGGGTTACGCAAGTCAATCTCCTGATGCGCCACATTCATATCCCCACACACAATAACAGGCTTCTTGGCATCCAATGCCAAAAGATAGTTACGGAAATCATCTTCCCACTTCATTCGATAGTCCAACCGCCTCAATTCATCTTGTGAATTAGGTGTATAGACCGTTATCAAATAAAACTCAGGCATCTCTAAGGTAATGACTCGTCCCTCATGGTCATGCTCTTCTATACCAATGCCATAAGTCACAGATAAGGGTTCATGCTTGGAATAAATAGCAGTACCAGAATATCCTTTCTTCTCGGCATAGTTCCAGTAAGAGCGATAGCCCTCAAATTCCAAATCCAACTGTCCTGCCTGCATCTTTGTCTCTTGCAAGCAGAAGAAATCAGCATCCAATGCCTTGAAAGCATCAGCAAATCCTTTATCGGCACAGGCCCTCAGCCCGTTCACGTTCCACGAAATCAGTTTCACCATATTAATATCATTGTTCATTATTAGAAGTTCAATCCATAACTATGCTTCACCTCACTCATCACAAACATGCTCTCTACAGAACCGAGGCTATCGATAGTTCCCAACTTGTTAATGAGGAAGTCGTTGTATGCTTTCATATCTGTAGCATGAATCTTCAGCAGATAGTCAGTAGTTCCCGAAACATTGTAGCACTCAGTTACCTCGGGCAACTCCCGCACCATCTCCATGAAATCCTTGGCAATGTCACGATTCATACGTTTCAGCTTCACGTTGCAGAACACGATGAAGCCCTGATTCAGCTTCTCGGCATCCAATACAGCTATGTACTTTTTAATATATCCATTCCCCTCCAAGCGTTTGAGACGCTCATACACAGGCGTTGACGAGAGGTTCACCTTGGCCGCCAGCTCCTTGATGGTGAGGCGTCCATTCTCCTGTAAAACCCGCAAAATCTGCAGGTCAGTCCTATCCAAAGTATCCATAAAAGTAAGTTTATTCTGCCAAAGGCAACAATAAGTAACACATTTAGTACACACGTTCTATACACACCTGCAAATGTAGTAACATTTTCTGAACTTTCCAATATATTTGTCCGATATATCCAAATATCTTTAACTTTGCAGCAGAAAAATTAAGTAAAACTAAAAAAAATACGATTATGGCAACAAAGAATTATCGTTTTGAAACTCTCCAGCTGCATGTAGGGCAGGAGCAAGCAGACCCGACAACCGATTCACGTGCGGTACCTATTTATCAAACTACCTCATACGTGTTCCGTAATTCACAGCATGCAGCCGACCGTTTCGGCTTGCGAGATGCTGGTAACATCTATGGCCGACTCACCAACACCACTCAAGGTGTATTTGAAGATAGAATAGCTGCGCTGGAAGGAGGTACAGCTGCATTGGCTGTAGCCAGTGGAGCAGCTGCTATTACGTATGCCTTACAGAATGTAGCCCATAATGGTGACCACATCATCGCCGCCAATAACCTGTATGGAGGCACTTTCAATCTGATTGAGCATACACTTACAACACAAGGCATCACTACCACCATCGTAGATCCAAGCGACTTTGATGCTGTTGATGGAGCTTTCCAAACCAACACCAAAGCCATCATTGTAGAGACTTTTGGCAACCCCAATGCCAGTGTGACTGACATAGAACAGATTGCTACCATCGCACACAAGCACAACACCTTATTGATTGTGGATAACACATTCGCTACACCTTATATATTCCGTCCATTAGAACATGGGGCAGACGTTGTGATAGAGTCTGCCACCAAGTTCATCGGAGGCCACGGAAGTACTTTGGGTGGTGTCATCATCGAAGCCGGCAAGTTCGACTGGAAAGCCAATGCCGATAAGTATCCATCACTGGCTCAACCAGATCCCAGCTATCATGGAGCCGTCTTTGCAGATGTAGCTGGCCCAGCTGCCTTTGTAACTCGCATCCGTGCCGTCATCTTAAGAGACACAGGTGCATGTATCGCCCCCATCAGTGCCTGGATTCTATTACAGAGCTTAGAAACCCTGTCTTTGCGTGTAGAACGTCATGTCAACAATGCCCTGAAAGTTGTGGAGTTCCTGGCTAATCATCCTAAGGTGGCAAAGGTAAACCATCCTTCCCTGCCCAACCATCCAGATCATGCCTTGTACAACAAGCTATTCCCGAATGGCGCAGGCTCCATTTTCACTTTTGAAGTGAAAGGTGGACAGGAAGAGGCATGGAAATTCATCGACAACCTACAGATATTCTCACTTTTAGCTAACGTGGCAGATGTCAAGAGTTTAGTGATTCATCCTGCCACCACCACCCACTCACAACTAAGCCCAGCAGAACTGGAAGAGCAGCACATTTACCCATCTACAATTCGACTAAGCATAGGCACAGAACACATCGACGACATCATTGAAGATTTGAGCCAAGCATTAGATTCAATCTAATCAATTTTAGGGTATTAAGGTTTGTTTTCTGGATTGACTTGTCATACCCCACCCACCGCTTGATGCTATCAAGCCACAGCGGCTCTCGCCTCTCGCGAGAGCCGTTCTCATTTCCGACGAGAACGGCTATGAAACAAAGCTTTCCCTTTTACGTAATCCAACAAAAAAGCCTTGATTAAATCATTGCGATAACAGATAAAATTTGTATATTTGCAGTTAAAAGTTACCTGAAGTTTTTCAAAGTTGCACAAAGGGAAACTATAAATAGATAAAAATATGAGCAAGAAATTCCTAAGCTACGTAGCAAGTTTACTAATGTTGGTTGGTTGCTCTAATGAAGACTCATTGATTGAGCAACAAGGCAATGCTGAAGGGATGAAGACATTCACTTCATTTACTGCCACTCTTGATGATGTGGCTGACACTCGTGCATTTATGGCTAATGGCCAGACACTTGACAGTAAAAAGCACATCTCCTGGAATGATGGTGATTACATCTCTGTGTTCAGTGATAAAGACAGGGAGCTAAAGCACTATCGGTTAGAGAACATCAGAAACAACTCTGCCACATTTACCGGCGAAAATGTTATGGGAACCAAGTTCTTTGGGGTTTATCCTGCCCAAGGTTGGACGGTGGACAAAAACAATCCCGACATCCTACACTATACCACTTATAGCCCAACTGTCAACAATGACGAGGAATATTCATTCAACATTCCCATGGTGGCAAGAAGCAATACTAACAGTCTCACATTCAAACAGGTAATGGGTGCCGTTCACATTTCTTTCCAAGGCATATATAGATTGAGATATGCATACTTCATTGGCTACAACAACGAGAGTCTGGGTGGGACTGGAACGATTGACCTGTCGGCAGAAAAACCTGTATTCAAGGTTGATGAAGATGCGGAAGATATTAACGAAGTGAATGGCATCTGGTTTGATAAGGACCAGATTACAGATTCAGAGGCTAAAGACATCTACTTTTTTATTCCACCTATGACCTTAGAGGATGGTTTTTATCTGGAAATACATGGCTATGACGAAGACGGAAAAGAAGTGGTATATGCCAAGCCTTCTAACAACAAGCTAACTGTTGAACCTGGCAAAATCTACCATTTTGAAACAGTAGATGCCGGTGATTTGATTCCAACGGGAGAACCTATTGAATTTGATTACGATACAATCTACAATGCATTGATGGACTTCTACTACGCCATGAACGGCGATAACTGGGAAGAAAACTATGGTTGGGGCAATAAGGATTTGCCTTTCAGCGAGTGGTATGGCCTGGAAGCTGATGGTAATACCGTTTATAGTATTGATATGCAGTATAACAAGGTAACAGGAGATGTTCCAGCTTCAATTGCTAATATATCGTCCTTACAATCCTTTGTCATTGCAGGACGCCTATGGGATGATGATGAAATAGTTCAATATCCTGACGTGATTACATTACCTGCTGAATTCTCACAATTAACCAATCTATTAGGACTGACTCTATCGGGATGCAGCCTAAGCACCCTGCCAGATCTGTCTGGTATGACTAAGTTAGGAAATGTCGAATTGGAAGACAACCAGTTATCAGGTACTTTGCCTGAAGTGTTCGCCACTTTGCCCAATTTGAGTGATCTGAAATTAGCCAACAACCTTTTCAGCGGATCAATACCAGCATCCTATTTCAAGCCAGCCGGCGATTGGAGACATTTGGATCTATTTGACAATCAACTGAGTGGAACCATCTCCAAAGCTCAACAACAATCCCAAATGTGGCAGAATCTGGAAGAAAACAAACTGAATCATCAGAAGGATGGTGATGTTATCGTGGAAGGTAGCATCTATTACATAGGTGGCTTTGACGAAGATAGTTTCCAGTTATCCGTAGGAGAGGAAAAGCAGCTACCTTTAAACATATTGCATGACAATGCTCAAGACACAAGTTTAACTTATTCTATCGTTTACTGGAAAGATAACAATGGTGACTGGGGCGAAAGCAGTGATAGTGCACCATTCTCAATCGACCAGAATGGTAAAGTCAAAGCATTAAGAACTGGCTATGGAGAGGTAAGTGTTAAGCCTGCTGTCGGATATGGTGTAACATACAATTTTACCATTGAAGTGAGTGCTTCAGTGAATACAGGGAACGAGGAATTCACAGATAAAGAAACTATTAACTGGTAAATTTAGGAGGACATGAATATGAAAAAAATATACTTTTGTTTAACGGCAATCCTGTTCATAACGGCAGGATGTTCTAATGACGAACTTGCCAACAATGGTGCCAAATATCCCGTTGCCCAGAAAAACACCATTACCACCATCAATGCCACAACGGAAGATGCCAATACACGTACAACTCTGGTGGATGGACATAAGGTGGTGTGGCATGAGGATGATATGATTAACGTACTCTCAAATGAGTCGGATTATGACGAGTGGACTAATTATGGTAATTATTTCATTAATTCAGGTGTTGGTACAACATCTGCCACATTCAGTGGTGAAGAAATCAGTGGCAATACTTTCTATGCCTTCAGCCCCGGCAGCATTGAAGAATGGGATGTGGCGAAAGAGCAGTTTAACTTGTATTGGAATTATTCAGCTGTTTTTGGAGATGAGCCGGAAGAAAATAGTCATGTCATCCCTATGGCAGCTAAGAGTTCAGACAACAATATGCAGTTTAAACAATTGGGTGGATTGCTGCATTTCCAGATAAAAGGCTCGGCCCAACTGACAGGTGTGTATTTAAGAGGCAACAATAATGAACGATTCCCGGATTATATTACCATAGATCTTTCATCAGAAGAGCCTGCCTTAATCTTTAATTTAGAAGAAAGTTATCAAGATGAGATCTATTGCGAACCAGAGAATTATGTTCAAATGCTTTCAAAGACAGAACCATTAGATGTGTATATACTATTGCCAGCAGGCATGGCTTTCTCTAAGGGTGTGACTCTGGTTGTTAAAACATACGACATTGATAATAATTCTTGGCCAATCTTTGAGAAAAGTACAAACCAACCTATCACCATCAGCCGAGCCAAAGTCACCCACTTTACTGCTTTCGAGACAGAATAAGCTGATTAGGTTATGTTAATACATTCAAATGTTTGCAACATAACTATTAATCAAACACCCGATAACTAACACAAACGATACTTTTTAATTGATTTAGCTGCGGCCTTAATGATAAGGTCGCAGCTTTTTTCATTTCTTCATCGCATCATAGATGGCTTGCATCATCTTGGGACGGATGTTCATGCTGCCTAATTTGGGATTCCAGGAATCGGGATGCACGCGATTACTGAGGAACACATAAATAAAGTGGTTGGTGGGATCCACCCAGACGCAAGTGCCGGTAAAGCCAGTATGCCCATATACTGTGGCTGGGGCATCATCGGGACAAGGACTCTTCGACTTATTCGCCACATCAGGCTTGTCGAAGCCCAAGCCTCGGCGACTGATTCGCGACTTGCTGGTGGTGAATAACTTGCAGGTACTCTCACTAAGATATCGTCTGCCATTAAACTCTCCTCCATTCATCAGCATCTGATAGACCTTTGCCACCTCGGTGGCATTAGAAAAAAGACCTGCATTACCAGACACGCCACCTTGGAAGGCAGCTGCTTCATCATGTACGTAGCCTTGCAGTAACTGCTTACGCAAGAATTTATCCTGTGAAGTAGGTACAATCTGATCCTTAGCGATATGCTGCAAAGGACGAAAACCCGTGCGTTTCAAACCCATAGGCTGATAGAATTCACGATCCACATACTCGTCGAGGGATATGCCGGTGAGCTGTTCCACCACCTGCTGTAACAAGATGAAGTTCACATCACTGTAACGATAAGTACGAGAACGCAATGTGGCATCCACAATCTTGGCGTGATATACTTCCTTGAATGAAGGGGAGAGCCACACACCCTCTGCCACCTGAAGAGGATAATTAGCAGATTGGTGGTCAGACACAAAAGAGTCAATATATTGATAATCAGGATTAATCCAGTCGCGAGCCGCTATCTGGATAGTATGCAGTTTATCACGCTTGTTACTCAAGATGCTACCCTCATAACTATCCTTATCGATAGCCTCTCGATAGAATGAGATGGAAGCTGGCAAGCCCGATTCATGGTAAAGCAGACTTCGCATGGTAATGGTCTGCTTATCCGTGCCTTTCAGATAAGGAAGATAGGTTGCCACACGTTCCGTCAAACTAATCTTCCCTTGGTCATAGAGTTTCATAACAGCCAACAGGGTAGCAGTGGTTTTTGTCATAGACGCAAGATCATAGACATCCGTCTGCCTTACGGGCAAGACAGCCTCACCCTCGCGACCAGTGTCTTTATAAGTATGATTGCCGAATACCTTATTATAAATAAAATGCCCGTCTTTCATCACAACCACTTGGCACCCAGGGAAGGCTTGTTCACGAATACCCCATTGTGCTAGTGTATCTATGGCATGCAGTTTTTTGGAATCAAAGCCAAAGTCCTCTGGAGAAAAAACAGGATCCAACTCTGGCACGAGGTCAGTACCCTCACCAGCCTTCATCAATCCGCCGATTGAGGTAGAAAGCCTGCCGGTGATGGGAGCCATGCCTGCCATAGCCCTCGCCACATGCACTTGTATAGCCTCAGCTTTATCGTGTGCAATCACCACAGCATCAGCTGCCTGCACAGCCTGAGGCAAGCGGGTAAGGTCTTTCTGCGCAATAAAGAATGCCGACACTACCGCATTGGTGGGTTTGTATTCATTGAAGAAAGTCTGATAGGCATTCAGCTCACGACTAGTAACTGTCACTATCACACGTTTGAAGCCGTTCAGCTTACTAATTAATTGCTGACGGGTATTGGCTGAAGTTTCAGCAGACAAGCCCAACACCTGAACCTTAACATGCTTCGAGAGTTCATCGACAAACGGTTTAATAGCCGAAGCGTTATTGCCCACATTGAGCACTACCACAGGACCTTCGCCAATATCAATTGGCAATGAAGGGCGTGTATTGCCCGTCATCACCACAGCTGCTTGAGCCAAGCGGTTCGCAAAGTCGTTCGCCTCTAAAGTGTTAATGCGTTGTTCCAAACCAGAAATCTGTATAAATGGTTTCTTTGTCAAGCCCAACACATATTTATACATCAGCACCTTCTTGCAATGCAGGTTGATGTCCCCCTCCTTCAACTGGCCTTTTGCCACCGCATTCAAGATGGCATCCATCTCAGGTTTTATCTGCGAGGGAACCAACAACATGTCGTTGCCAGCCATCAGTGCCTGCAGAGATGCAGAACCACCATTGATGGCACCCTTCATCTCTAAGGCATCAGTAAATTTCAGGCCACTGAAACCCAGCTCTTTTTCCAGCAAGTCGTTGACGATGTTATGCGACAAAGATGAAGCCAAGCCTTTACGTTCCGTTAAAGCAGGAATATCAAGATGGCCCACCATCACTCCATCAATGCCGGCATCAAAAGCCTCACGGAACGGCACCAACTCGATGCTATCCAAGCGTTCACGGGTAAAGTTCAACACAGGCAATGCCTGATGTGAATCCACATCCGTATCACCATGCCCAGGGAAATGCTTAGCAACAGCCACCACTCCCCCATCTTGCAAACCTTTGCTATAGGCAATCACCTGCTTCGCCACACGATGGGGATCCTCGCCAAATGAGCGCACGTTAATAACAGGATTATTGGGATTGATATCCACATCGGCCACGGGTGCAAAATTCACGGTTATGCCCATCTGACGGCTTTCACGCGCCACCTCTCGGCCATATTCATAGAGCAAAGTGTCGTTAGTTATGTTACCTAAGATTCTGTTTTTGGGGAACAGTGGCGAAGGCTTCAGCCTCATAGCCAACCCCCACTCACCATCAAGGGTAATGATGAGGGGTATGTCTGCCAACTGCTGTGCTTCGTTGGTTAGAATGGCCTGGTTCTGCAATACACCACCCGAGAAAAGCAAGCCGCCAATCTTATAGTCCTGCACCACCCGTTTAATCAGTTGCGAATTAGCAGGCGTTCTTTCTGGAGCCACCTTATAGACAAACAATTGTCCGATGCGACCACGCAAATCAAGGGTCTGCATCACAGAGTCAGCCCATGCTGCAGCCTTGCCATCGGCATGTATCATTTTTCCGAAATAGCTCTCTTTGAGGTTATTCTCATTCGGTTGCGGACGATTTAAGCCATCTGTCTCAATCTTCGCACTGCATAGCAGTACTGCCAGTAGCAAAAACAGTAGTCTTTTCACTTTTTCTTATTCAAGGTTATTACAGTCTCACTCAGATAAATACCATTGTTACCAATGTGCATGATAGGAACCTCGTGTCCATCAGCATCCTTCACCCTTTCAGGTTTCTCCAGGAAAGTATGCGTATGCCCACCCAGCACCAAGTCGATGCCATGCGTCTGAGGCACGATGACATTGTCATACACATCATCTACGCCTGGGTTTGGTACGATGCCAAGGTGTGATAAGCAAATCACCACATCGCACTTCTCCTGTTCACGCAGTATCATAACCATACGATTGGCCACAGCGCCAGGCTTATGATACACAACCCCCACACTCTTGCTCTGCTGGACAAGTCCTTCTATTTGAGGACACAAGGCAAACACACCTATCTTCACTCCATTACGCTTTAGCACCACGTAAGGCTTCACCAGTCCTTCCAATACCGTACCTTCAAAGTCGTAGTTCGAGCAGACGATGGGGAAATTGGCCATCTTAAATAGGCGAGCCATATTGTCAAGTCCAAAGTCAAACTCGTGGTTACCAATGGTCATTGCATCATACTTCATCAGATTCATTGCCTTGATCTCCACCTCCCCTTGGTAGAGATTATAATATGGTGTACCCTGAGAGATATCACCACTATCAAAAAGCAGCATCTCAGGATGCTCCTTGCGGAATTGATCTACAAAGCCTGCCCTGCGAGTCACACCACCCATATTGGCGTTCCTAGCCGACTGCTTGGGATCAATGGGATCAATACGACTATGGGTGTCACTACTGTGCAACACGTATAAAGTTTTCGATTGACCATTGACCATTGACCATTGACTATTAACAAGCAATAAGGTCAACAACAATAATAAGGATAAATATTTAATCTTCATATTATTCATTATTCATTATTCATTATTCAATAATCCTCACTCTGCCATCTAACTTCGATGTAATCATCTTGCCTTGACTGGTCTGTTCCTTCACATAATCAATAAACAGACTACGTAGGGTCAAACCTTCCGGACAGCTCTTCTTCACAGCCTTCGGCAAAGCATGCAAGCCATCGTTACCTTCCGACAGATAATCAATAGTACCTAACGTGTACATACGATTATCGTCAATTGGTTCACCCTGCACAGTTGCCTCCACCACCTCATTCTTATTATTGAACACCAACGTAGCCCCACTGATGCCCTCACCACCACGAGTAGCAATGTTAGCCATCAGCTCTTTCATATCACTACCCTTCATGGTCAGCACACACAAAGAGTTCTCAAATGGCAACACCTCAAAAGCATTGCTGGTCGTAAAGTTGCCTGCTCCCACATCGGCTCGCAAACCACCAATGTTCATCAATCCCATATCGGCAGGCTTGCCCAGTACACGTGAAGCACTTAGTCGGAGCACCTCAGCCACTAAGTTTCCTAAAAGACACTCAGGGCGTTTGCGATTCATGGCAATCTCACTTTGACCCAACACCGAGTTCATCATACTATCCACACTGGCCCGATAAGGTGCAATCAGTCTAATAGCCTCCTGACTCTGCATAGCATCCAGTGATGCATCAATCGCCACCCTACTACTTTGGATGTCGGTCACCACATAATGACTGCGGCATCCGCATAAAAGCAATGATGCACAAAGCGTAAGCCCCCATAAATAGCCTTTATATCCTTTTCTCATACACACATTTTTAAGATATTTCGAACAAAAATAGTGCAATTTTTACTCAAAAGCAAATAAGCTGGCTTATTTGTTTTGTTAAAATGCAGCCTATTTTATCGAAAGACAACAAAAAAGTAGAAAATACTTGCATATTTCTCAAAAAATTCGCAACTTTGCACCCGCTTTCGCGCAATCGCTGTCAGGATACATCCCACGATGAGGCCTGGTATGTTGCGTAGTACGATAACAATTTATACAAAAAACAAAATGGATTTACTTAAAATTGCAGAAGAAGCATTTGCTACTGGTAAGACCTATCCTAAGTTCAAGGCAGGTGATACTGTGACCGTAGCATATCGTATCGTGGAGGGTAACAAGGAGCGTATACAGCAGTATCGTGGTATTGTTATCAAGATTTGTGGCCATGGTGAGAAGAAACGTTTCACCGTTCGCAAGATGTCAGGCACCGTGGGTGTTGAGCGTATATTCCCTATCGAATCTCCGCACATTGATCACATTGATGTGAACAAGGTTGGTAAGGTTCGTCGCGCTAAGCTGTACTACCTGCGTAAACTCACTGGTAAGAAGGCCCGCATCAAAGAGAAGAGAGTCAACATTGCAAAACCAGCAGAGGCTTAAATCTCTCTCAAAAAGAAGCACATGGAAAAAGGGTAACCAACAATGTTGGCTACCCTTTATCTTTTTTCTTACTATAAAATATTGTCATGTGATAAAAAAGTTGTAACTTCGCAACGATAAAGATTAAAAGGTAAAGAATATGGAATTTAGTGGAAAAGTAATAGCTATTTTGCCTGTTCGAACAGGCGTATCAAAAACCAGTGGTAATGAATGGAAGGTGCAGTCGTATGTGGTTGAGAACCACGATCAGTATCCTCGCCGTATGTGCTTTGAGGTGTTTGGTGCTGATAAGATCGACCAGTTCAATATACAGATGGGTGAGGAGTTGAATGTATCGTTCGACATTGATGCCCGTCAGTGGCAGGACAAGTGGTTCAATTCAATCCGTGCCTGGAAGGTGGATCGAGTACAGGCAGAAGCGCCAGAGGGTCAGCAGCCTATAGCTGTAGATCCTGTACCTCCGTTTGCTCCCGAACCAGCTCCATTTACTGCCAGCGACAATAGTGCAACGGATGATTTGCCTTTCTGATTACTGATTAATCAACTCCCAACGGTTGTCTTTCTGTTGATAGACAGCTGTGCGGACGTAAGATGATTTCTCACTTTGTAGATTCATAAAAGCGGCATTGCCTGAGAGCGTGCCGCTTTGTTGTTGTGCATCAATGACTCGTTGCAGTAACTCACTACTGAAGCTCAATGCCAAAAGATTGCCATTGATATAAGCAGACAACTGATGACCATCTGCCAACTGATAGATAGCGATGTCCTCACCACGATAGGTCAACACCTGTGGGTCACTGACTGGATTGAGAAAATAACGAGTGAAGAAGTCCTGCAAGAGGGCAGCATCATCGGACTCCACACTGCAATAAAGCACTTGGTTTTTAGATCCTTCTGGCTGATGATAACTCAACAGCATCTTGCTCAATTGGGCACTCAACCCGTGAGGAGAAGACTCTAAGAAAGCATGCACATATTCTCTCAGACAATTCACGATATCGGATACTGGCAGGGAAATGTCTGCAATCACCCCATCGCTGGAGTCATCCACAAACGCCACTATATCATCTGTCTCCACCACCGCAACAGCATCATTTGGCACCAAGGCATACAAACTGACTGTCACGGGTTGCGTGATACGGGTATTTCTTAGATACAGATATGCCACAACCCCCGCTAATAGCAGGAGTGAAGACATAGCCACAGCTATCCGATGTATCACGACAGATTTCATCTTTGTTAGAAAATTTTCACAAAAGTATTAAATTATTCTAACATAAGCAAGGGAAGTCTAAAATATTTTTAAAAAATCAGCTCTAAACCATCGTAAGCATAGTGAATATGGGGTGGTAGTTGGCTATCAGCTACCGCATGAAGGCCAGCATAATGACTCATGTGGATGAAATAGGTTTCTTTGGCTCCGATACGCAGAGCATTCTCAACAGCCTGCTCGATGTTTTGGTGGGTGGGATGCTCATAAACATGAAGCGCATTCATAATCAGCAGATCCAAACCTTGCAAAGCAGCATACGATTTCTGTGGCATGGTTTTCATATCAGTTATATAGCCCAGGTTGCCGATGCGAAAACCCAAGATGGGCAATTGGCCGTGCATCACCCTCAAAGGCAAGATTTCAGTATTCTTTACCTTGAAAGGTTCGAAAGGCTTGACCTCATGAAGCATGATACCTGGCACACCAGGATATTTCTCTTTTGTAAAACAATAAGGCAGGCGAGTCTGAAGGTCACGAACCGTATAGTCCTCAGCATAGACATTCACGTCGCCAAATACATTGCTGGGACGAAGGTCATCCAGGCCACCCACGTGATCGGAATGCTCGTGGGTAATCAAAATGGCATCGGGCACTACAAAAGGCCTGACCTGCAAATATTGCTGACGAAAATCAGGACCGCAGTCTATCAGAATAACGGCATCATCGGTATAGAGCAAAGCCGAGCAACGCAACCGCTTGTCGCGCGGATCAGTCGATCTGCACACATCACATTCGCAACCCAATGTGGGTACACCCATCGATGTTCCTGAACCAAGAATCCTGAGTCTCATTTTAACACCTTATCTATAATATAAAGTTCACTTCCGGATGAATCTCGATGCCGAATTGCCGAGCCACATCGTGGCATATAGCCTCTGACAACGCCACGATATCAGCACCCGTAGCACCACCTAAGTTCACCAGCACCAAAGCCTGCTTATCGTGCACAGCTGCAGGTCCCAAAGCCTTGCCTTTCCAACCAGTCTGTTCAATCATCCATCCTGCAGGAATCTTCACATGTGCCTCATCTATCTCATAATAAGGCATCTTAGGATATTGCTCCAAGAGGCTCTGCCATTTCTCCCTACTCACAATGGGATTGGTAAAGAAGCTACCCGCATTACCCAGCACCTTGGGATCAGGCAGTTTGCTCTGGCGGATGCTGATAATTGTCTGTCTCACCAAAGTCAACGTTACAGGCGACGCATCACCCAACTCTTTACGGATAGTACCATAATCCAACTTAAAATGAGGGACCTTACTGAGACGGAAATTCACAAATGTCACGAAATACTGCTTCATCTCTGGACGTTTGAAGATACTGTCGCGATAGGCATATTGGCACTCATCCAGCTGGAAAACACGCTTTTGCCCATCTAAGCCGATGGTTTCAACCATTGTTATCAAGTCTTTTACTTCTACGCCATAAGCCCCAATGTTTTGTACAGCACTTGCCCCCACCTCACCAGGAATGAGTGAAAGGTTTTCGGCACCATACCAACCTTGACGTACGCAGAAATCCACGAAATCGTCCCATACCTCACCTGCACCCACACGGACAAAAACTTCAGTATCGTTTTCTGCTATAACCTGCATACCCTTGATTTGGGAATGCAACACTGTACCCTCATAGCGTTCGTTGATAAACAGCAGGTTACTGCCGCCTCCCATATGCAGGTAGGGCACTTTTATTCTCCCTTCAGCAATAAGGCTCTTGAGTTCTTCTTCAGAGCTGTATTCGAATAGCGTTGAAGCCTCTACTTTTAAGCCAAACGTATTATATATTAATCCATTTTTCATTCTTCATTAAATTGAAGTATCTTCAAACTTATACATCTCCCATTCCCCACCACGTTTACGGAAATACAAAATGATACAGGAACCATCCCCAAATCCATTCACTTTCAGAATCTTCATCCTCGACCTGTCATTATTGGCCTGTCCGTAATTGATATTTGTCAACTTATCGGTAGGTAATTCTGGTCTAAAAGCAAACCACTGACTTACACCCATTGTGGTCTCCAAAATGGAGAACTCGTCATCGGGATCCAGTGTCACAAACTCAATTGGATTGGCAATGTGTTCCAATTGATAGATACTATCGTTAGCAAAATGACTGTAAAACGACAAAAATCCCCCATCGTCATCATTGATATCCAATGGCGACATACTGATGGAATCAAGCATCCATGCCCCTTTGTTGCGATTGAAAAAGTAGCGTTGCTGGATCTTAGAGTCGAGATACAACCACTCCAATTCTGCCGAGTTGAGCGACGTATCAGCCTCAAAATCAAGATCTTCCTCGTTGTCGAACATCAGCGTATAGTTAGGCTGGTCAGCAAACAAACCATCAAACTCCCAGTCTTCACGCTGTAGTTGCTCTGTACCCTCAGTGGTCACCACCTGTAATGGGAACCTCACCCTGTTGCGTTGCAATCGTTCGTCAGACGAGAAGTTCCAAATGAAGTCGTCAAACAACTCATCAGCCCTTGTGGGACCCGTCACCTCCTCAATTTCAGGCTCCTGAACAGGTACAACGATAGCCGGCAACGTGTCTTCCAGAGACAAATCCGCCTCTTCACTGACCTGAACCTTCTTCCCTGTACAGGAAACCATCAGTCCAAGCAGTGACACACAACAACAACTCCACCAGCCACGTTTCATTTTACTACTTATCCAACTTCAGTCTTAGTTTCTCCAGCATATCAACAGTCATAGCCTCCAAATCATACTGAGGCTGCCACCCCCATTCACTACGCGCACAACTGTCATCCATGCAGTCTGGCCAACTGTCAGCAATATGTTGCTTCAGCGGATCCACCTTATACTCCATCTCAAACTCAGGCACATGACGCTTGATGGCCGCATAAATCGTTTCAGGAGCAAAACTCATCGATGCTAAGTTGAACGCATTACGATGAACCAGCTTCGTAGGATCAGCCTCCATCAACTGAATAGCAGCATGCAAAGCATCAGGCATATAAATCATATCCATCAAAGTGCCTTGCTTGATGGGACACACAAACTTCTCTCCTCGTACAGCAGAGTAGTAGATATCCACCGCATAGTCAGTTGTGCCTCCACCCGGAGGCGTTACATAAGAGATGATGCCTGGGAAACGCACAGCTCTAGTATCTACTCCATATTTCAAAAAATAATAGTCACTCAGCAGTTCGGTTGTCACCTTACTTACGCCATAAATGGTAGTGGGACGCTGAATGGTGTCTTGCGGCGTCATCACATGAGGCGTTGTCAAGCCGAAGGAGCCAATAGAGCTGGGAGTGAATAACGCACAATGATGTTCTCTTGCTACCTCCAAAACGTTCCACAAGCCATCTACTCCAATCTTCCAAGCCAGACGAGGCCAACTCTCAGCCACCACCGATAGCAAGGCTGCCAGATTATATATCGTGTCAATATCGTACTTCTTTACAACCTTCACTATTGCCTCAGCATCAGTAACATCAGCTATTTCTGACGGTCCTGATTCAAGCAATTCGCCTTTAGGCTCAGCACCTATTATATATCCAGCAACCACATGACTACCGCCATATCTTTTCCTCAATTCCATCGTGAGTTCTGAGCCTATCTGCCCAGTCGCTCCAATGACCAACACATTTTTCATATCTTAGGTTTTTAAGGTCTATCCTCATTTTGTTGCACAAAGATAATCATTATTTGAAATATTTTCACTAATTTGGCGGGGAATTTGAGTATGGACACTAAAACTTAAACTTTTTGATACTATGTACGGAAAAATGAAAGAGCATCTCGAGCAAACTTTGGCCGAGATCAGGGAAGCCGGACTCTACAAGGAGGAAAGGCTGATTGAGAGTCCCCAACGTGCCGCCATCACGGTAAAGGGAGGGGAAGTGCTAAACTTTTGCGCCAATAACTATTTAGGCCTGTCGGACAATCCCCGACTGATTGAGGCTGCTAAAGAAATGATGTACCGTCGTGGCTACGGTATGTCATCAGTGCGCTTCATCTGCGGTACACAGGACATTCACAAAGAACTGGAGGCAGCTATAGCCGACTACTTCCATACAGAGGATACTATTCTCTATGCGGCCTGCTTCGATGCCAACGGTGGTGTGTTCGAGCCTTTATTCACCGATGAGGATGCCATTATCAGCGACTCATTGAACCACGCCAGCATCATCGACGGTGTGCGTCTGTGCAAGGCTAAACGCTATCGCTATGCCAATGCCAACATGGACGAATTGGAAAAATGTTTGCAAGAGGCTCAAGCACAACGCTTCCGCATCATCTGTACAGATGGTGTATTCTCGATGGATGGCAATGTGGCTCCACTCGACAAAATTTGCGACTTAGCAGAGAAGTACGATGCCTTTGTGATGGTGGATGAGTCGCATTCTGCAGGTGTTGTGGGTGCTACTGGTCACGGTGTAAGTGAGTTATACAACACCTACGGTCGTGTGGATATCTACACAGGCACTTTGGGTAAGGCCTTTGGTGGTGCGATGGGTGGCTTCACTACTGGTCGCAAAGAAATCATCGACCTGCTGCGTCAGCGTAGCCGTCCTTACCTATTCTCTAACTCAGTAGCTCCAGCTATCGTAGGTGCTGCCCTGGAAACCTTCAAAATGCTGAAGGAGAGCAATGCCCTGCATGATAAGTTGGTGGATAACGTCAACTACTTCCGCGACAAGATGATGGCAGCTGGCTTCGACATCAAGCCTACACAGAGTGCCATCTGTGCAGTGATGCTTTATGACGCTAAGCTCTCACAAATATTTGCTGCCAAGATGCAGGAAGAAGGCATCTATGTCACAGGTTTCTACTATCCAGTGGTACCGAAAGGCGAGGCCCGCATCCGCGTACAGCTCTCTGCTGGTCACGAGCGTGAGCACCTCGAACGCTGCATCAATGCCTTTATTAAGGTTGGTAAGGAATTGGGAGTGCTGAAATAATGAATAATGAAGAATGAACAATGAACAATGAACAATGAACAATGAAGAATGAAGAATTTAGGGGGCTTGCGAAGCCCCCTAATTCTTTATCAATCTTTCCTTGCTTCCTCTATCAAACTAAGGAAAGCATTATCGGTATGCATGATAGCACTTTTCAGCGTTGAGTTGCGGAAAGCAGCATTACCGTCGATGCGATTACCAAAATCCTGACTGACAATTCCCAGTTGATAACCTTTGGTCAAGATTTCATTTTGTGCCTGAGGCTTGATCTCTACCAATAGCAGGGCAGTGAGCCAACCAGCCTCAGCCTTCTCTTCTTGAGTCAATACGCCATCATCGTTGATACAGACATCAAGACCTTTCATAATCACCTCATATACATTGGGTGTGCTTTCCTTTGAGATAGTCTTGCCAAACGCAGGAGACAGCTCGGAAAGCAATGTGTTGGTCAGTTCTTGCACAGGGTCAACAACCTCAGGACGCGAGGGAGTTAGCACTGGTGTTGGATCATTGTCATCAGAACAAGCACAAATACAGGCTGCCAAGAATACCACCATCAGCAGACCTATTCCTATACATCTATATTGTTTCATAATAATCAAGTTTTACGATTTACTTCTTCTCCAAAAACTCCTGACGTGCAGCAACAATGTCAGCCATATACTCGGGACAAGCATACAGACGAGCAACGGCAGCTCCCGTAAGCACACGACCTGCATTGACATCACTCTGCCAATGGAAGCCAGAAATCACACGACTCTGTCCAAACTCATACCCTCTGTTTGACAAAGCATCAGCAGCATCGGGATTAATCTGAGTCAAGATCAGCGTTGCGCTCCAACCCAAGATGGTATGACCAGAGGGATAAGAGCCATTCTTGCTCAGATGCTCCTCATCCCAAGGTGCCAATGTAGGCTCCTTAAACACCATAAACGGACGACGACGCAAATAGTATCGCTTGATTTCTTGACAAATCAAGTCGATGGTCTCACAACCTTTCTTCAGTACACGATGAATGGCTGGGGTACCCTCCTCGGAAAGCTGCAAGCCAAAAGCTGCACTGAACTCATTCATTATGGTCTGAATAGAATAATCGGCATCACGAGTCGCCATATCGGCACGATCCTGATTCTTGCGCTGCTCCTTACCCCACATATATTGGTTCACATCGTAGCCAAAGGCAGACGACGTACTATCGGGAGGTGCTACCATCCACACCAACGGGTCGGACAGATCTTCAGTCAACAAATAGGTTCTTGGCTCCTCAGTAGGATTCGGACTAATCAATGGAGGTGGACTAATCAGCTGAGCTTGCGTACAGCACCAACCTCCACACAACAAGATGCCAACAAGCATCCAAGTTTTCATCTTCTTCATAGTCAAATAACTTTACAATAAATCTTCTGTGGTATAACCTTTTGGCAATGCCCTGCAATTGTACTGCGACGCCATAATCTCACCATAGGCTCCTGCCGAACGAATGGCAATATAGTCACCTCGCTTCGTCTGGTTCAAATCCACCGCCTTGCCAAAAACATCGCTTGACTCACATATAGGCCCCACTACATCGTAGGTCTCCATAGGTAATTCTGAGCTGATGTTCTCTATCTTATGATATGCCTGATATAGTGCAGGACGAATCAAATCGGTCATACCCGCATCCAAGATAGCAAACTGCTTGTTGGTGCCCTGCTTCACATACAGCACCTTTGAGATAAGCGACCCACACTGTGCCACCACCGAACGGCCAGGCTCAAAATGGAGCACCTGACCTTCACGACGCCTAATCAACGAGTTGATAGTCTTGAAATAGTCTTGGAAATCTGGTATCGCCTGACGGTTTGGATGCTGATAGTCAACACCCAATCCACCACCCACATTGATATTCTCCACCTTGATATGATGCTTCTCAAATTGCTCCAACAACTCATTAACTCGATTACAAAGGGCAGCAAAGTCGTTCATATTCAGTATCTGCGAACCAATGTGGAAATGCAGACCGATGAACTTTACATGTTCCATCTGTTGAGCCAAAGCTATCACTTTCTCGATATCAGATAAAGCGATACCAAACTTATTCTCCGCCAATCCTGTAGTAATATTGGCGTGGGTATGTGCTTTCACATCGGGATTCACTCGGAACTCCACATTCGCCACAACACCCTTGGCTGCAGCCAGTTCATTGATGATTTCCAACTCGGGAATAGACTCTACATTAAAGCAGAAGATGCCGTGCTCCAATCCGAGGTTGATTTCCCAATCAGCCTTTCCAACACCGGCAAACACAATCTTATCGGGGGAGAATCCTGCCTGCAGTGCTGCCTTGATTTCGCCACCACTCACGCAGTCGGCACCCAGTCCGTATTCACGAATAGTACGAAGCACTTGGGGATTAGCGTTCGCCTTGATGGCATAATGAACCACAGCCCTCTCCATCTTGTTCGTCTCCTGACGGATTACCTCCAGTGTCTGACGCAAGATGCGGGTGTCATAATAATAAAATGGTGTCTGCAAATCAGCAAACTTTCCTACCGGAAAAACTCCTTTCATTTAGTTGCAATTTTTATATACACCCACATGCAATGAACACCCCCTCGATCATTGAGGGGGGAGTTTAGGGGCATATTACTATTTGTGTTTATTTACCATTAAACAACTTGTCACTCAATTGCTGCAACGCCTGCTTCTTGTCGCAAGCACGAATCAAGATTGAGATATTATAGTTGCTGCCACCGTATGAAATCATACGTACAGGAATGTCGTGCAACGCATCCACAGCCAGTGCCTCGAAGCCAATGTTCTCCCACTCGAGGTCGCCCACAATGCAGACAATACACATATCCTTATCCACCGTAACAGTACCGTACTTACGCAAATCCTCCAGAATCTCGTTCAGGTGCTTGGTGTTATCAATCGTCACTGACACTCCCACCTCAGATGTACAAATCATATCGATACTAGTCTGATAACTCTCGAAAATCTCGAACACCTTGCGCAAGAAGCCGTAAGCCAACAACATACGGCTCGACTTGATTTTGATAGCCGTGATATTATCTTTCGCAGCCACCGCCTTGATAGTGTCACGCACGGTCTTGTTAGAAATCAGCGTACCTGGAGCCGTAGGCTGCATAGTATTCAGCAAACGCACGGGAATGCCAGCATACTTAGCTGGCTGAATGCACGTTGGGTGCAGAATCTTAGCACCGAAGTAAGCCAACTCAGCAGCCTCCTCGAAATGCAGGGAGCGCACAGGAGACGTCTTATCAACCACACGAGGATCATTGTTGTGCATACCGTCGATGTCAGTCCAAATCTGAATCTCCTCTGCATTGATGGCAGCGCCCAACAAAGAAGCAGTATAATCGCTACCGCCACGTTGCAGATTATCCACCTCGCCATATGAGTTACGGCAGATAAAGCCCTGCGTGATATAGAGGTCGGCACCCTGATGCAAATCCAGCTGTGCCTGCAGTTTTTCCTTGATATATACAGGGTCTGGCTCAGCATTCTTATCCATACGCATAAAATCGAGTGCGTTCAGCAATACTGACTTCACCCCCTGCTCCTGTAGATAGAGGTTCATCATAGCCGTAGAGATCAGCTCGCCGTGTGAAAGGATAATACGCTCCTCATACAACGTAAACAAATCTTTGGTATAGGAACGAATTTCATCAAAGTGCGACTTGATAACCTCCAACCCCTTCTGCCTGAATTCTGGGGTAGAATAGAGTTCGTCGATATGACGCTCGTATTTGCTTTCCAGCTTGTTAATCACCTCATTGGCGCCATCAGGATTCTTCTTATACAGATAATCTGATATCTCCACCAATGTGTTTGTGGTACCCGACATGGCGGACAAAACCACAATCTTACACTCACCATCAGTGATCAGCTTAGCCACATCCTTCATGCGCTGGGCTGTGCCTACTGAAGTACCTCCAAACTTTAATACTTTCATTTTCGTTATTGTTAATTGTTCTTACTATCTTGTTTCAGGCAAGGAGGCGAATCCCCTTGCTATTTTATTCCTTTATCAATTGCTTGTCCTCACAACGATACACTTCGCCTGGGAACTCCCTGAGCAATTGCAGGTTGTGGGTGGTCATCACCACCAGCGAGCCCGTATCACTCAAATCGTGCAATAGCTTCGTGATGGCTCGACCAGTCTCTGTATCAAGATTACCCGTAGGCTCATCAGCCAGGATAATATCTGGTGAGTTTAGCACAGCACGGGCAATCACCACTCGTTGTTGTTCACCACCCGAAAGTTCATTGGGCAACTTGTCACCCTTGTCACCCATACCCACCAAGTTCAGCACAGCAACGATACGTTCCTCTATCTCCTTCGTGTTGTGCCAACCTGTGGCGCGTAACACAAACTTCAGGTTATCATGCACAGAGCGGTCGGTCAGCAACTGAAAATCCTGAAACACAATGCCTAGCCTGCGCCTCAGCTTCGGCACTTGCTTCTGCTTCAGCTTTCTGAGGTTGAATCCCAGCACTTCTGCCTCACCATCGGTGATGTCCAACTCAGCATACATGGTTTTCAGTAAGCTCGACTTACCCGAACCCACCTTGCCGATGATATAGACGAATGAGCCTCCGCACAGCTCCAGGTCAACCCCTCGCAGCACAGTGTCGAAGTCCTGACTCACCCTTACGCCCTTGTATTTTATCAACACTTCACCCATTAATGTTTCTTCCAATTCGGCTTATGACGCTCTTCCAACTCACTAGCCAAATCCTCAATACTCAACCCCTTGGCAGTGAGCATCACAATCAAGTGATACAGCAGGTCAGAGCCTTCATACACCAATCGCTCATTCGTACCGTTAGCTGCCTCGATAATCGTCTCAACAGCCTCCTCACCCACCTTCTGTGCCATCTTGTTGATGCCGCTTTCAAACAGACTGGTGGTATATGAACCCTCAGGCATCTCCTCGTGACGCTTCTGAATAAACTGCTGCAGCTCCTTCAGGAACATAATAGGCTCACGATTCTCCTCACCCCAACACGTATCGGTGCCCGTATGGCACACAGGTCCACGAGGATGTACCTGAATCAACAAGGTGTCATGGTCGCAGTCCTCCTTGATGGTAACCACATCCAGACAATTGCCGCTCTCCTCGCCCTTCGTCCACAAACGCTGGCGCGTGCGACTATAGAATGTCACAAGTCCTGTTTCCACAGTCTTGTTATAAGCTTCTTCATTCATAAAACCGAGCATCAGCACCTTAGCTGTATCGGCATCCTGTATGATGGCTGGTACCAGTCCATCCATTTTGTTAAAATCTAACATCTTTTACCTTCTAATTGTAATATTCTCGCTGCAAAGATACGACTTTAATTTGGAAATCCGTATATCTCCGAAGTGAAAAACACCTGCTGCGAGTGCCGCATCGGCTTTTCCAAGGGTAAAAACATCGCGGAAGTGCTCCATTTTACCTGCACCGCCCGATGCAATGACTGGAATAGACAATTCGTCGCTCAGCTTTGCCAATGCTTCATTAGCATAACCCGTGCGCACTCCATCGTGATTCATACTAGTGAAAAGTATCTCGCCGGCACCTCGTTCCTCAACTTCTTTAGCCCAACTGAACAACTCCTTGTCAGTCTCCACGCGGCCACCATTCAGATAGCACCACCAACCTTTCTCCGTCTGTTTGGCATCGATGGCGAGCACACACACCTGCGATCCGAAGTTGCGAGCTATCTCGTTGATTAACTCAGGATGCTTGATAGCTGCCGAATTGATGGAGATTTTGTCTGCTCCTGCACCCAATAGTCTATCAACATCACTCAGTTCGTGGATGCCACCACCCACCGTAAACGGGATACTAATATTCTCGGCAATGCGTTTCACCAACTCGGTGAACGTCTTTCTACCCTCAAAGCTGGCTGTAATATCCAGAAAAACCAACTCATCTGCACCTTGCTCACTATAGGCACGTGCCAACTCCACCGGGTCGCCAGCCTGGCGAAGGTTCACAAAATTCGTTCCCTTCACAGTTTGTCCGTCTTTTATATCCAGACAAGGGATTATCCTCTTTGCTAACATACTTTTAATGAATAATTAAGAATGAAGAATGAAGAATTTTTCAATTTCCTTGAAAGTGATTTTTCCTTCATAAAGGGCTTTACCAAATATCACGCCAGGTACCTTTGCCTCCGCCAAAGCCTCGATATCCGCCAAACTACTAACGCCACCGCTGGCAATCAAGTGCAATTCAGGAGATTGTGCCAAGATATCCTGATACAACGAGATAGCTGGTCCTTGCAACATACCGTCACGACTGATCTCTGTACAAATCACCTTCTGCACGCCCAACCCAGTATAGTGGTTCAAGAACGACATCAACTCGCTATCACTACCTTCCTGCCATCCATTTACGGCTATCATTCCCTCTTTTACATCAGCCCCTAAGATAATTCTTTCAGGGCCATACTTCATCAACCAACGCTCAAATGTTACAGGCTCCTTGACGGCAATGCTGCCACCAGTAACCATCTGTGCCCCACAATCGAACACGATACGCAGATCTTCGTCGGTCTTCACTCCACCGCCAAAGTCTATCACCAAGTTGGTAGCATTAGCTATCTGCTCCAAGGTGTGCCAATTCACCACGTGCTTAGATTTCGCTCCGTCCAGATCCACCAGATGCAGGCGTGTAATCCCATGATCCTGCATCTCACGCGCCACATCAGCAGGCGAGGCGCTATACTCCTTCACCCTGTCGTAATCGCCTTGCGATAGCCTTACACATTTGCCGTCAATAATATCTATGGCAGGAATCAGTTCAATCATATCTCAAACAAAAAGTTTTTCAGAATTTGTTCGCCAACCGCTCCACTCTTCTCGGGATGGAACTGAGTGGCATAGAAATTATCTTGCTGCATTGCAGCACTGAAGGGCTGAATATAATCGGTAGTTGCTGCCGTATAACCGCCCACAGGCACATAGTAGCTGTGAACGAAATACACATAAGCATTCTCAGGAACACCAGCAAGCAATGTACTCTTTAAATTATATAAGGTGTTCCATCCCATGTGTGGTACCTTATCTTCATGCCGCTGATTAACGAATCGTTTCACCTCCGCATCGAAGATACCCAAGCACTCAGTATCGCCCTCCTCAGAGTGCCGACACATCAACTGCATACCCAAACAGATGCCCAACACTGGTTGCTTCAGACTACATATCACTTGGTCCAACCCGTGTTCCCGTAGGAAACTCATTGTGGTGGCAGCCTCACCCACACCAGGGAAAATCACCTTGTCAGCTTCACGTATCAGCTGTGGGTCTGCCGTAATCACAGGTTCCACATCCAGCCTGCGACAAGCGTTCTCAACCGACCGGATATTGCCTGCATTATAGTCAATGATGACAGTTTTCATGCCTCTTTTTTGTTTAGTTTTAAAATTCGGCAACAAAAATAGCAAAATTATTTGCACAATCCAAATTAAATGCATACCTTTGCAACCGCAAAACCAAATTGGTGCGTTAGTTCAGTTGGTTAGAATACGTGCCTGTCACGCACGGGGTCACGAGTTCGAGTCTCGTACGCACCGCCAAAAGGATAGCTCTGAAGCTATCCTTTTGTTGTTTTATACTGCCCTAAACTGCCTCAACTCCTCATTATACTCAAATCCATTCTCGCTCAACAATTTCTTCACCTCCTCTACATCTTTCTCATAATACGCACACAAACTCTCAAGTGAATCAAACTCATCATCACGCAGGAGCATATTCACACTGGATACCAGCATCATAGGGTCATTGGGTAAATAGTCCATAATTTTACATATTTATAAATAATGGAGCAAAGATAACCTTTTTTGAGTTTTTTTCGTATATTTGTACCCATAAAAATAGATTGGATATGAGACTACCTAAGTTTATCATTACATCTGAAGGATATTTTCGCCTGGGTATGGTTAATCAGCACCGGGACTTGTTGGAGCCTGGTGATCAGTGCATCGGAGGCGGTTATTACCGCTTTGACTACACATCCAACTGCATCATTCTTGACGGTTTCTCATACGATTATGGCAAACCTCGCTGGCATCTGCCGGATAAGCTATTGGTACCAGTGGAGTATCAAGGTTGGCGACTGGTATATCTGGATGATAATCGCTATAGCGAAGAGTTTGAAGTCAGTGAAGAGCTGGAGATAGAGTTCGTATGACTACTTCAGTCCCTCCATAATCTGCTGAAAGGAAGTGTGAACCTGCTCATCACGAATACCTCGTTTAAAGACTGTTCCATCGGACGCAAAGAGAATATAATTAACCCATGTTGCGAAGATAATGATTTTTTTGAAAAAAAAGGCCAAAAGGTTTGCAGATTCAAAAAACATTCGTAACTTTGCACCGCTTTTCAAAAGAAAGTGTGTCGCAAGACGCTTGGAGAGATGGCTGAGTGGTCGATAGCGGCGGTCTTGAAAACCGTTGAACTGAGAGGTTCCGGGGGTTCGAATCCCTCTCTCTCCGCTTACAAAGTTAAAACCTGCTGAATCCAGCAGGTTTTGTTTTTTATCCATTTTAGGGGTTTTGTATGTAACTTTGCATTAATTTGGGATAATATGTACTTACCCCAACCATTGATTTGCCAATCATTTATTGGCCATATAGAGTTTCCAAGTCATTAGTCACTCTTTCTCAGTTTAATCCAATTCTTCAGCCGATTGTAGCCCTCAACTCCAAGAATAGTAAGGCCACCATACTGACAAGTTTTAGCCAGCCCGAAGAGTATAGTCCATAACACACCTTTTGCAGCAGCACTTATTGGGAGTAGCATCTGAGCAAAGGAAAGAATATAGAAAGGGATGCAGCATAGTAATACTATCACACCTGTACGGAACGACAGCGACTGTAGCCATGTCTTGATTTTGCTGAATAAATGCTTTTTCATATTTCGGACGGTTTGCTTCTCCTTTCTATCCTACTCATTGTTTGATAAAATGTGGAAAATCCGGTTCTCCTAACATGGGTTCGTATTCAAAACCCATATAAGAGAAGGCTGAAAGGCCATCGGGATTCGTGATTTGATTATCAATGATGAACCTCGTCATGGCTCCACGACACGTTTTTGCCCATACAGCCTGAATTTTCAGATCGTTTCCTTTTTTCACATAAAACAATGGCTGAATGACACGAATCTCCTTACGGACACGTTGCCAATCAAAGAGGTGCTGGTATTCCTCAGTAGCAAGGTGTATCAGTATTCCGTCATCAGCCTTCACGCTGTCTATCAGTACATCTGTCAGGCGATTCTTCCAGAAACCAAACATATTCTGCCCTTCTCCGCTTGGTAGTTCTACATTTCCCTCCATCCGATAAGGCAGAATACCATCAAGCGGACGAAGTAGTCCATACAGAAAAGACGTTATCCAAAGTGTTTCCTGTGAATAATTGAGGCCATCAGAAGTCAGCGTTTCAGCCTTCAGATGCTTATAAGCTTGACCGTGATATGCAAGGATAGCAGGCAGCTTAGGCTTTTCATTGAAAAACTGCATGAATCTTAACCGATTCTGTGATGCAATCTGATGACTACAGCCCAGTATTTCTGCAATCGTTTCTGTTGAATACTGAGCCATATCCTTAGCAAAAGCCTGTGCCTCATTCTGGAAACGAGGTGTTGACAGGCTAATGTCGGGAAATGGTTTTAACCTGTCATTGGATTTCATCCCATGTTTCTCACGCTCGGCAAAACGAACAAGTTCGCTCTGCTCTCGCTTAATCGAAACATTCATTATCTTTGCGGAAGCAAGTATTATCTTCATGTCAATTCAAGTCTTTTGACATTCTGTAACAAGTGAATGTCTCTCCCACGATTTTCTTTGAGTAGTCAGCCACATAACCCATCGTCTCATAGAAATGTATTTTGTTGTCGCGGCTTTCTACTACTGCTTCTTTAAATCCAAGTTCGCTTGCCCACTTCTCAGCTTCTTTCACGACAAGCGTACCAATTCCCCTGCCTCGATATTCAGGGAGTACAACGATTCGCCCCAACATCACACTTTTTTCATCAATTGCATATAACCTACAAGTAGCAACAGGCAGGTAGTTATCGACCATCACAATATATTTTGTATTAGGAGTGTCATGTTCATCAAACTCTACGTCAAGAGGTATCTGGTGCTTCCTAGCCATTGCCTGTATTCTTACATAATAGGCTCCAGCTTGTTCTGCTGTCTTTGTTGCTCTGATAATTTCCATATATCACTATTTTATAGGGTCTGAACAATACTCTTCCCTTCCTCAATCCTTGCAGAACAAACCAATCCTAACAGTGTTTTTTGCTTTACCTACCAAAAACAGGAATTCCTTATAGTGGTTCACGTCTGCTATGTATTTTAAACTGGCTACAAAAATACTCAAATTTCTTTGGAAAATTGCCAAAATAACACATCTTCACTACAGAATTGAATGTTTTTCCCTATTTTTGTGTAATTTTGTGCACAAATAGAGCGAAGAATCGTATGGCACATCATTGTGAGAACTGCAAATTTAGGACGCATTATAACAAGAAGCCCTATTCATTCTTTGCGTTGGCATATCATTTTCTGCGTAAATGGAGAGACGTTCATTAGTTAAATTGGCTCATGGGTCTACACTTGAAACAAGAAAGGTAAGAAGATTAGTACTAGAGCAGCGAGATAGATAACAAGCCTTAGAAGGAGTCGCCGAGATAGTCTTGCAGCCCTCAATAGGCACGTTAATTATATAAATGAATTGGATAATATTGATTGTTGCAGGGCTATGTGAGGTTGGTTTCACATATTGCCTCGGAAGAACAAAAGGAGTAGTTGGAAGTGAATGGTGGACTTGGATTGCGGCCTTTGCGGTTTTGTATGTCCTAAGTGCTGTTCTTTTGGCAAAAGCTACACAGACAATAGCGTTAGGTATAGCCTATCCTGTCTGGACTGGAATCGGAGCAGTAGGCGCAGTTCTTGTAGGAATCCTCATCTTCCGCGAGCCTGCAACATTCTGGAGATTGTTTTTCTTGACAACTCTTATCGGGTCATTATAGGATTAAAGGTATTATCGTGAATATGTCAGTATTTAGAGAAATGAGAAGAAAACGCCAACAGCTTTCAGATGAAGAAAGTATTGGTATATTACAGAGGGCTACATCTGGAACATTGGCATTGCTTGGTGATAATGGCTACCCCTATGCTGTGCCTATCAGCTATGTCTATTCTGAAGGGAAAATCTATTTCCATAGTGCTTTGAGCGGCCATAAGGTAGATGCTATCAGGAACTGTGACAAGGCTTCTTTCTGTGTAATCGATCAAGACAATGTGCAGCCAGAGAGGTACACTACCTTCTTTCGTAGTGTGATAGCTTTTGGGAAAATCCATATTGTCGAGGATGAAATGGAAAAGCTGACGACAGCGCGGTTGCTTGGCAACAAATACAACCCAAATCAAGAAGAAGCCTTACAGAAAGAAATTGAGAGTGGTTTTTCCCGCATGTTAGCCATCCGCTTTGACATAGAGCATCTGACAGGAAAAGAAGCAATAGAGTTAAAAACCTGAATCATTTACGTATCTCTAATTTTATTATTACCTTTTTATCAGAAAACATTGGGATCCGTTCAGGTTTCAACTGAATTCGGAGGTGAAGGTACACAATAAAAACGAGACCACCAAGAGAACTGTGTGTCTGTTGGTGTATATTACGCTGTATTGGCGGCGTTATCCGGAAGAACATATCAGCAATGAATTATCAACAACCATACAGGGGAAAATCTTCTGTACAGGTTACTTATAAACTACTGGTCATCGTCATCATCGGGATACACTTCTTCATTGAAACCGCTCTTGCTCCATAGCGGGGTTTGCTGGCAGTTCATATACAGCCAGCGACTCCAGCCGGTTATCTTGTCGAAGGCAAGCTGGCCAAAGGTTGCATCGAGAGTACCCCCCCAGTTACCCTCTCCTATCTGTTCGAGGGCGTAGTCAAAATCGTCTTCGTTCTTATAGTATCCATTCACTCCCGTGTACTCCACGATACCACCGTCAGCCTTGTAGAGTGTAGCCCTGTCCAAACGATTGGTGGAGGTATTATCCCAAAGCGTACGGAAGGTGTTCCCGTTGGTGGCTAAGAGCACAGTGTAATCTACCATATAGGCATGGATACTTAGATATTGACTGTAAACCTGTGCTAAGATGCAGTCGTTGAAGGCTTTCTCCATATCCTTGTTGAATTGGTCACCATAGACTTCTGGCAGAGCAAGGAGAATCTTCTCCATATACTTGGCAGCATCAAAGCGGTCGAACTTATCTGAGACTCTCACAACCTTTGCCGTCACCTGGTCTATCCGTTGACGCTGCTCATCAGTGCCGTTCTGATAGGTGTTACAGAGGCGTTCGACGAAATCACCCATCATTTCTCCCAGATGGTTCAGACAGTCGGTGCGGGTGATGGTGACATCCTGGTAGAGCGGTGAACTGCCATCCCAAAGGTCCCCGTCCCACTTCTTCATCAACATTCTGGTGTATTCAGTCAATCCTTGCTGAATGTCCTGGGGATACTGAGCAAGGCAATCAAGCAGGGCGTTATAGTACCCACCACCCTGTAAGGTGTAGCTGAAAGCTACAACATAATCGCACAGGTCCTTGAGTTCAAAAAGGTATTCCAATGAGTTCATCAGACAGCAGTCGAAATAGACAGTGCTAATCTTGACACCTGCCGACTTGATGGCCTGAGCCAGTTCGAATACGGTCAAGCTCTTACTGAGACCCGTATCATCAAGCAAGGCACGTGTTTGGATGCGCGGGTCGGTATTATAATCCGTAGAAGATGATGGTCATGTCAGCCAAGTTTTCTACCATGGGATCTTCGTGCGATGCAGCAGGTTCGTCCTTGTCACTGCAAGATATCAACGTCATTCCGCAAATCAGGATGGCTGACAGCATCCATGTTATTTGCTTAGCCATTTGTCGTTGATTTAGTTGTTATTTAATAAGTAGCTTTTGCAGGGGAGCATCCCCCTTTTGACACTATAGTGCTTCCATCTCCCTTGCCACTTTCTCCTCACAATTCCTCATGGCATCGATGGTCTTCTGCAATACCTCGTCAAGGGGCCAGCCCAGCATCTCAGCTCCTTGCTCAATCACCTCGCGTGAACAGCCTGCGGCGAAACCCTTCGACTTATATTTCTTCTTGAGCGACTTTAGTTCCATATCCTGCACACTCTTTGAAGGACGCATCAGCGCAGCAGCACCAATCAGTCCTGTGAGTTCGTCGGTAGCGAAAAGCACCTTCTCCATCAGGTGTTCAGGTTTCACATCCACATGCATACCATACGCATGACTGCAGATGGCATGAATCATTTGCTCACCAACGCCTCCTTCGCGTAGCAGTTCAGGTGCTTTGATGCAATGCTCCTCAGGGAACTGCTCGAAGTCGATGTCGTGTAGCAGTCCCACCATTCCCCAGAAATCCACCTCATCGGCAAAGCCCAGTTGCTCTGCATACCAACGCATTACGCCCTCTACAGTCAGGGCATGTTGTAGGTGAAAGTGATCCTTGTTGTATTTCCTGAGCAGCTCCCATGCCGCCTCCCTTGTTATGTGATTTTCCATAATCCTTACTTTTGAAGTTTTCAAAGTAATAAAAAGTTAGGGACAAAGTTAGCAATTAATAATTAAATCTATTATCTTTACACCCAAATTAACAACTAAACTAATGAATATGATGAAAAAAACGGTATTAGGAATGATTATGCTCCTATTGGGCAGCTCATTCGCTTGTGCACAAGGAGGTCAGCTTACAGCAACCCCGAAGGAGGATTTTGTTCCCAGCGAGCTGAATCAGCCCGGACAGGAATATCCCATGGTGAACTCAGAAGGTTATGCACGTTTTCGCATTGTAGCACCTGATGCAAAATCGGTTATCGTAAGTCTTGGTTTGGGTGGCAGAGGCGGTACAGTGCTCCACAAAGACAATGATGGAGTATGGACTGGTACTACTGAAGGTCCGCTGGATCCTGGATTCCACTACTATCACCTAACTATCGATGGTGGTGTGTTCAACGATCCCGGCACACACAACTACTTTGGTTCAACCCGTTGGGAAAGTGGCATAGAAATACCCGCTCCCGACCAGGATATCTATGCTTGCCGTAAGGACATCGAACACGGCAATATCCAGGAAGCGCTTTTCTATTCACCCAGTCAGGGAAAGATGCAAACGGCAATGGTTTATCTGCCCCCAACCTATGGCAAGATAGTGAATGGCAAGCAGGAACGCTTCCCCGTGCTTTATCTGCAGCACGGATGGGGTGAGAACGAAACCAGTTGGGGTAAGCAAGGGCATGCAGGCCTCATCATGGACAACCTTATTGCCGACGGTAAGATACAGCCTTTCATCGTGGTGATGGCTTATGGTCTGACCAACGACTTCAAGTTTGGCACCATAGGGCAGTTCACTGCCAAGGAGTTCGAGACCTTGTTGATTGACGAACTGATTCCTTTCATCGACCAGCATTACCTCACCAAAGCCGACAAGTGGAACCGTGCGATGGCTGGTCTGTCGATGGGTGGCATGGAGACCAAGCTCATCACATTGCGTCGTCCTGAAGTGTTTGGTTATTGGGGTTTGCTCAGTGGTGGACAATATGCACCAGAAGAGATCAAGGACCCAAAAATTGTGAAGTATATTTTTGAGAGCTGTGGTTCTAAAGAGAATCCCGACGGCATCAACAAGAGCGTAGAGGCTCTGAAGGCTGCTGGTTACAATGCCGAAGGGTTTATTTCTGAAGGCACAGCACATGAGTTCCTGACCTGGCGTCGCAGCCTCTACCTGATGGCTCAGAAACTCTTCAAATAAGTTTAATTTAATATGATATATCCACAGAACTTTGAACAAAAAATAGGGTTTAATCAAATACGGCAGTTGCTGAAGGGTAAGTGCCTCAGCACATTGGGGGAAGAACGTGTGGACAGCATGGCGTTCAGTACCACTTACGCCTATATCAGCCAACAGCTCGACTTGACTTGCGAGTTTCTCAGCATACTGGAGGGCGATGAAGACTTCCCTGCTCAGTTTTTCTTCGATGTGCGTCCTGCACTGAACCGTGTGAAGGTGGTGGGACTATTCTTGGAGGAGCAAGAGTTGTTCGACCTACGACGCTCCCTGGAAACGATTCGCGACATCGTACGTTTCCTAAAAGTGGAGGAAACTGAGGAAGGGGGTACTATGCCCTACCCTAACCTGTGTGATCTGGCTGGCAACATTCTGGTATTCCCAAAGCTGATCAGTCGAATTAACAGCATCTTGAGTCCATACGGACAAATCAAAGATAATGCATCACCTGAACTGGCTCGCATACGCAAGGAACATGCAGCTACACTAAACAGCATCTCCCGCATCTTGGCTGGTATACTACGGAATGCGCAGAGTGAAGGTTTTGTGGATAAGGATGTGGCACCTACCATGCGTGACGGGCGACTGGTGATTCCTGTCGCTCCCGCCATGAAACGTAAGGTGAAGGGCATTGTGCACGATGAGTCGGCAAGTGGCAAGACGGTGTTTATCGAGCCCGAGGGCGTGGTAGAAGCAAACAACCGTGTGCGAGAACTGGAAAGTGAGGAAAGACGTGAGATTGCAAGGATACTGATGGAGTTTACCGACGAGCTGCGTCCACTGATTCCCGATGTGCTGCAATCATACGAGTTCCTGGCAGAAATCGACTTCATCCGTGCGAAGGCATTGTTTGCACAGCAAATGGGAGGCATTAAGCCTGCATTTGAGAATAAGCAGCTGATAGACTGGGGTGCAGCCATACATCCCTTGCTGCAGATTTCGTTGGCGAAGCATCATAAGAAAGTAGTACCGTTAGACATTGAGCTCACGAAGGAGCGTCGCATCCTCTTGATATCGGGACCTAATGCTGGTGGTAAGTCGGTGTGCCTCAAGACGGTGGGCTTGCTACAATATATGTTGCAATGCGGTTTGCTGATTCCATTGCACGAAGGGAGTCATGCAGGCCTCTTCAACAGTATCTTTATTGACATCGGCGACGAACAAAGCATTGAGGACGACCTAAGTACCTATTCATCCCATTTGCTGAACATGAAAAACATGATGAAGCAATGCAACAGCAAGAGCCTCATCTTGATAGACGAGTTTGGTGGGGGCACGGAACCTCAGATTGGCGGAGCAATTGCCGAAGCGGTGTTGAAGCGTTTTAACGAGAAGGGTACGTTTGGAGTGATTACCACGCACTATCAGAACTTGAAGCAGTTTGCCGATGCCCACGAAGGTATCGTGAATGGTGCGATGCTCTACGACCGTCACCTGATGCAACCACTCTTTTTATTGCAGATAGGTATGCCTGGCAGTTCGTTTGCAGTGGAGATTGCCCGCAAAATCGGGTTGCCTGAGGAGGTGATTGCCGATGCATCCAGCATTGTAGGCAGTGATTACATCAACTCCGACAAATATCTACAGGATATTGTGCGCGACAAACGATATTGGCAGAACAAACGTCAGAATATCCACCAACGGGAAAAGGTGATGGAGGAAATCATTGCCCGCTATGAGCGTGAATTGCAGGAGCTTCACCAGGAACGCAAGGATATTCTTCGTAACGCCAAGAGTGAGGCTGAGCAACTGGTACAGGAAGCGAATGCCCGCATCGAAGGTACCATCAAGGGCATCAAGGAGGCGCAGGCAGAGAAAGAAGAGACGAAGAAGATTCGTCAGGAGTTGGCTGATTTCCGCAAGCAGTTGCAGGAGCAGGAGGCACAAAACGCAGAGGACAAGATTGCCCGCAAGATGGAGAAACTGCGTGAACGTCAGCAGCGTAAGAAAGACAAGAAAGCCAACAAAGGTAAGCAACCTGCACCCTCTCAGGAGGAACTGGCGGCGATGCAGGCTCAGCGTGAAGCAGAGCAGCAAGCGCAGATGACTGAGGGAACCAGCGTGAAGCTGAAAGGTCAAAGTGGTATCGGTAAGATACTGGAGATTCACGGGAAGGATGTGACGGTGGCGTTTGGTAGCATCAAGACTACCGTAAAAATGGAACGATTGGAGTTGGCGGAGGCACCTTCACCCAAACCAGACATCAAGCAAAAGGCCACTTACCTCAGTGAGCAGACGCAGGATTCCATGCACGACCGCAAACTGAATTTCAAGCAAGATATCGACGTACGAGGTATGAGAGGTGACGAAGCGATTCAAGCAGTGACGTATTTCATCGATGACGCCATCTTGATTGGGGTGTCACGAGTTAGGATTCTGCACGGCACTGGCACAGGTATTCTGCGCACATTGATTCGTCAGTATCTGCAAAGTGTAGCTGGCGTGAAGGGTTTCCACGATGAGCATGTGCAATTTGGAGGTGCGGGCATTACTGTTGTTGATCTGGAGTAGGCTCCTCGTAATCATCCATCAGGTCGGCCTTGTCAATAGAAAGCGTTCCATTTGGCAGGACTGTAACATGGAAGGGGACATAGAGGTCGCTCTCGGGATAACTTACGCTGGCGGCAAACATCAAACCGTATTCGGTTACATGGTCGAACACCAGGCCTTCGAGGATAGAATGCTTCAGGAAGTCAGCCTCCAGGAAAGAGGCGAAAGTCTGCTTGGTGAACTCCTTGAAAATTACCTCACGCCCTCCCGATGTGATACGCAGACCGATGGTATTGTCATAATACTTGAGCCCCTGTTCGTCGGTCACAATAGGCAGGCGGGAGTCGGCTCTGCGGATTACATACATATCATAGTTTCTACCCTTGAACTCAGCTTCTGAGGTAGCATCAATAGTCTGTAACTGATGAATCTCATTACTGACAACATCTGGCTGGATAGACTCAACAACATAGTTGTCAGGATCTTTGCGCTGCGACTGCTTACGGCAAGAAGTCATCACAAGCAGTGACAGGCAAATCATCATATACAAATATCTTTTCATTGTCTCAGTTATAATTTACGCTGCAAAAATACTAATAACTTGCGAAATATCAAAATTTAGCGTAATTTTGCGCACAATATGGTAATGGATAACGAAATATTCAACCGGTCGGAGCTACTTCTGGGCGCTAAAAACATGCAAAGACTCGCTTCAGTCAAGGTACTGGTGGTGGGTGTAGGTGGCGTGGGCAGTTGGTGTGCCGAGAGTTTGATCCGTACAGGCATCAGGCATCTCACCATCATCGATGCCGATGTGGTGCAGCCTTCCAACATCAACCGCCAGTTGATGGCTACTTCACTGACGGTGGGACAGGTAAAGGTGGATGCCCTGCGTGAACGATTGTTGCAAATCAACCCAGATGCAGATATCCAAGCCATTAGAATGGTGTATAATGAGGAGACGGCGCACGAGATTGATCTCAACAACTTCGACTATGTAGTGGATGCCATCGACAGTCTGAAGGACAAGGCGTTGCTGATATTGAACGCCACCGCCTCGAAAGCCAAGTTATTCGCTTCGATGGGAGCTGCTCTGAAGTTAGATCCTACGAAGATTGAGGTAGCTGAGTTCTGGAAGGTGAAGGGAGACCCATTGGCAAAAGCTTTGCGCAATAGGTTTAAAAAGAGTGGCGAGTTTCCCAAACGGAAGTTCAAGTGTGTGTTCAGTGAGGAACGGTTGCCGTTCAAGACTGAAGGGAAAGGGTCGCTCTCGCAAATCACGGCTATCTTCGGCTTTACCTTAGCAGGACTGGTAGTAAATGAAATAATGAAGAATGAAGATAATGAATAATGATATGAAGAATGTATTATTTGGAGGCTTGTGCTTCATCTTAGCACTCGCTTCATGCAACGGAAAAGGAAAGACGAATGGTACAGGTTATCTGATTGACGGTGAGATATCCGACATCAAGAACGGCATGGTGTATCTGAAAGAGTATCAGGACAAGAACTTCACATTGGTGGACTCTGCTGAGGTAACCAATGGGAAATTTGAGTTCAGAGGCTTTGCCTTACAGACACTGGCATACGGACTGACCACCGACAAAGAGAGCAACAATCCGCTGGTGTTCTTCCTCGGCAACGAACTGATGAACATTAAGATGAGTGAGGAAAAGAAGACGCTTGACATTGAGGGCTCACCTATCAATACGCTCTATCAAGAGACCGTTGGCAAGGTAGGCAAGGAAGGGTTCGACATCAATGAGTTCGCTACCGCCAACCCTGCATCAGCCCTTACACCTTATTATATTATGCGTAACCTGGCATGGGGACTCGATCTGGAGCAGTTGCAGGGCTTACGTGCCAAGCTCGACAAGTCGTTGGACGGCAATAAGTATGTGAAACAGATGGAAGACCTGATAGCCAGGAAAGAGGCGGTACAGGTGGGCAAGATAGCTCCCGACTTTACACTACCCGACCCCGATGGTAAGCCTGTTAGCTTGAAGGATTTCAGAGGTAAGTATGTACTCGTGAGCTTCTGGGCAGGCTGGTGTCCCGATTGCCGTAGGGAGAATCCTTTCATCGTGGAAGCATATAACAAGTATAAGAACAAAAACTTCACGGTATTGGGGGTATCCATTGATCGCGACCGCGAGACTTGGCTCAAGACCATCGATCAGCAAGGCCTCACATGGACGCAAGTGTCTGACCTGAAGTATTGGCAAAGTCCGGTGTTAGAGTTGTATGCCATCCGCTGGGTACCAACAGGCATCCTGCTCGACCCCGAAGGCAAAATACTAAACATCAGCCTCAACGAGGACGAGTTGGTCAAGAATTTAGCCAGTGTATTCGGATAGAATTTCAGAAATTCATTGACATTTTGTCTGCTACGATTGACAAAATTGCATAGTTTACCTCTATTCATTGACAAATTGTCATTACATTGCTCATGGCACGCAAGTTGCCATTTATTAAGTGCAAGTCGTTAGCGAAAGCAGCGACGAACAACAATGTAAAACAATTTAAAAGAACTAAAATAAAAATGGAGGTATTAACTATGTTACCAGCAATGTTTAGGAATACTTGGTTTCCAACCGTATTCGATGATTTTGATTTCACACCTCGTGCCAACACAACCGCACCGGCAGTAAACGTAATGGAAAATGAAACGGCATACACGATGGAAGTTGCCGCTCCTGGCATCAAGAAAGAGTTTTGCCGTGTTAACATCAATGAGGATGGCAACTTGAGCATCGCCATCGAGAACAAGTGGGAGCATAAGGAAGAGGACAAGGAGAAGAAGCATCATTACCTGCGTCGTGAGTTCTCTTACTCAAACTACCAACAGAACTACACCCTGCCAGAGGATGTTGATAAGGAACATATCTCTGCGAAGGTTGAGAACGGCATACTGACCGTGGTTCTGCCAAAGTTCAAGAAGGAAGAAATCAAGAATGCCCGCACCATTGAGATTTCGTAACCTATAAACTATTAATTTATAAGCGTTATTACAAAGAAAGGCTGTGCCTGGAAGGCACAGCCTTTTTATTTTTTTATTATAACATTACCCTTAAGAAGACCAAAAACATTTACACACAATCGCTTAACTGCCGGTTAACGGAATAAATATTAGACAAAAGTAATAATAATTCTCCACATTACAAATTATTATTAAGATTATTTATACATTTGGGGTGACATTCCCTTAAAAAGACCTAAGTTTTAACTATTAACATATATAACGATGATGAAAAAAGAGATTTCTCTACAAGAAATGCTCGAGAGGTCTGTAAATGACCTTCAATGCATGAAGAAATGGGGTACTGCCAAAGTATATAAGGCGGTAGAGAACTCTGTTACCCGGTACATGAAAGGTAGAGCTATATTTTTACATGGGGTAACTCCCGAATGGTTATTGAATTATGAAGAGTATTTATGCCATCAACGAAAAAGTTGGAACACCATATCTACTTATATGAAGATATGTCGTTCCGCTTACAATTCTGCCGTTGATTTGGGGTTAGTTAGTCCTATTCATCGGTTGTTTCACCATGTATTTACAGGCATCATCTCTAAAAGAGCAAATGCGATGGATATTGGTATGTTACGCAAAATGATGGAACCGAATGATTATTTTCAAAAGCTATCTGTTTCTCAAATGCGTACGTTGAAGATATTCATGCTGCTGTTCTTACTTAGAGGGATGCCTTTTGTTGATTTTGCTTTTCTGAGAAAGAATGATATCCAGAACCATATCTTAACCTATCGTCGCAAAAAGACAGGTAGGGAAATACAAATCAAGCTAACGTCTGAAACCATAAATCTTATCCGGGATTTGTCAACTGACACTAAGAAGAGATCTCCGTATGTCTTCAACATCCTGCACCACAATGAGTGGTCGTCTGAAGCATACTTAGAGTATACCTCTGCACTGAGAAAGTTTAACAAACAGTTGAAAGATATTAGCAAAATTATTGGTATAGACATCAGCCTTTCATCCTACAAAGCACGCCATAGTTGGGCTACTATGGCATACTACTCTGGTGTAAATCCAGGAGTCATCAGTCAGTCGTTAGGACATGCTTCATTATCGACTACTGAAATCTACATGAATCCTTTCCGTAACGAACAATTCGATAAAGCCAACGAGCAAGTACTTAATTATGTGAGGAAGGGCAAATAGCATTCTGACTTTCATTTATTCTTTGTTCCGTTAACCGGCAGTTAATCGGAACAAAGAATAAATAGTCAGGTGTTATTGTTGCTTGACGCACATAGGGACTTTATGGGTCGTCTTCCCAAACCTACTAGGGAGGGCGATTAATAATAGTACTTATACGAGATATGGGATTTCAATTCCAATTATTACATACGATAATAGTTCAATTATATAGAACTGAAGGCGTAGCCCTTTGTGAAAAGTGCGAAGCCGGATTGTTATTAATTCCGCTGTATTAATGAATATACAGCTATATTTATTCTCGTAGTCACTGGTCTTTGTGAAAAAACCAGTGACTTTCTTTTAATACCCTTCTCAACCTAACTCAAGAGCAAGTTGTATAAAGAATAAACGCCCCAGCTGGGGCGTTTAAAAGGTCAAATGTATTATACTATAAAAATTCTAAATATTCAGCTTCATGACCATAGCCAATTATTATGGTGTCACTGCCCTCAGTGAACCCAACGAATGATTAGTCGATTTCATCTCAACAAACAACCCAAGGCCAGAATTGGTAGTGCTAGGAGTAGGAGCAGTCTGATAGGTACTTCTCACGTCCTTCAGGTTAACCACATACTCACCAGAGTTCCATGTATCCTTATACTCAATCGGGAATTCATACCAATAGTTCCAGCTTCTGGCTTGGTAATTCCAGGCTGAATTAGTGGCACTCTGAGTAATGCCGTCTACGGCCGTGGTTTCTACTTTCACACGGGCAAACTTTGAAGGATCATAGTCGATGCTTATCGGCTCCAGCGTCTTGCTGACAATCCTCAGCGTCTGCGGGAAGAAAGCTTCAGGCGTATTTTCCGGAATCGACACTTTGAGCTGATAATTCGTTCCTGACTGATGGGTTAAAGTAGCGGTGAATGTATGTGCACACGAGTACACATCTATGTCACGATACAGACCAGAGTGCACACAGATGAATCGCAACTCGTTATGCTTCCAAATGTCTTCTTCCACAGAAGATCTTGTGAAGGTAATCGTACCAATACCCGTACTACTATTATACTGCACCTGAGGTCTGTCGGCAGGATCCTCGGAGTTGGCATTCTCAACCGCATCTGGCGTATTGTCTAATTCCTTTTCCAGCCACAAGGCATTGAAAACCGCCCCCGATACCCCATGTCCTTCTGAATCTACATATTCAAAAGGAACGGAGACCACTGCCGTATTGGCATCGGCAACGCCAAAGTACTTTATGCTACCTTCGGTAAGTGTCAGGTAACGCTCACCATTAGTCACGGTAAATACATCTTTACCCACATGGGCAAAACGGTCGTTACTGTAAACGGTGGCATTCAGCGCCTCTTCCACTGTATCATAGCCCAGTTCCTTCGGCAGTTGTTCAATGTTAATCGTATATTCCTCATTTCGCTTCACCAGCACAGGTGTGTAGTCTGATTTCAGGAACTTTATGGCATGATATTTTACAACATTATCAGTATAGGTTACCCTTGCTACAACCTTAACAGGGTTTCGCACATTGCGGTTGGCGAAAAGATACTGTGCATCAGTCTCCGAGGTCCATCCGGCAGCCTGATAAGCTGCTGTACCCCAAGAAGTAGGTGCCGTTACTTGATATTTGAATACGTCATCATCTGTAAACTGGGTAGTTACCAGGTTTATTGTGTTAGTTGACGGATTATAATAATCATTGGTATATGGGTTCGTGATGTTATCATTGGTCTCGCGCGGAGCAATCAAGCCTCTCATCAAGCCATCACTTATCGTCCAGATGATTGACCTGATGTTAGTAGCACCATTGTGAGAAAGATACAGCTTTGCCCTGTCTCTCAGCAGCCATACCTTACTCGTATTATCTTCATTCTTGAGCCATGTTTCCATCGCACCGACACTCGATTCCTTATGGTAGCCCCAATAAGTCATGTTGTGCTGATAATCCACGGTCATAGACCTGTTGCGCATCAGGGTTGACTCACGCATCACACTCACGTTGCTTGGCAGCACCATGTCGTCAAAATTAGCTACAAAGTGAATGCGGGCAGTGTTGTTTGGCACAGTAGCCGTGATAGTCTTGCTGGTCATATTAACAGTAGCATCCTTCACAGATACAAACAGACCATCAATGTCGAAACAAATCAGTTTCATGCTGGTGATATTAGGATTAGAAGTATCCTCACCCACTACAAAGCTACGGGTGTCGCCAGTTGCGCCCACCACACCAATACCAATGTTCACCTCCATCTCGCCAGAGGCCACTTGAGCTGCCTTTTGGACTTCCTGCACCAGTACGTCATCTGTGCAGGCGCAGAAGGTCACCAACAGCATTAAGGTCAATATATAGTTTATCTTTTTCATACTAACTAATTATTTAAGTTATATGCAGATTCCTCAGCACCATCCATTTCTCCGTTTATATAGCGAATATCATCAGGTGTCAAGTCACGGACACAACGGACATAAGTGACGCCATCTTCACCGTTAGGATTTGCTACTTGTGTACCTCCACTTAACGTATAATATAGTCTACCACCCAAAATTTCTACAATCACGTCTTGAGCATTATCATCATACTGATAGTTTGTTATGTAGGTAATCTCATCTGCGGTCGGGAGTCGCCAGCCTGTATATCTATGTCCATTTTCAGCTACTTCCATATATGTATGACAATGCGCTGCTGCATCTCTGGCTGCATTATCGCCTGAGAAAGAGGAAACAGCACCCAATTGGGAAGCCATCATAAATGCCGGAGAAACCACATTATCCTGTGATTGATAATTATTGTCTAATGTAGGTCTTCCTGTTACATGAGTAGTGCTTGCCGCACCTGTCTGAATGACATACATATGGTTATTTGTAAGTCCTCTCATCGACCTTGGCACTTCTGTAGTCCTAGTCGCATTATACCTATTATTATTAACTCTATTATCATATATCGGATATATAAGTCCATCTGTACTATTATAGACTTTTGCCCTGAAATGTTCATCTTGATATCCTCGTTGAGCATTATGATTAGCTTGATCATTGGCCCAATCAATCCATTTCATGCTATTATTTATAAGTGCATACACACGCCAATAGTCATTGAGATAATAATAGCCGTATTGTCTGGAAACACTATAGCCTTCACTATTAAAAACATTATAATCTGCTTGAGTGATTTGAACTCTAACATTGGTATATCCGTACCCAGGTGATGTTTTGCTAACTTCCCACAATTCCGTATAGCTATTCCACCAATCATTTTCGTTACGGAAATCAGTATAAGCTGGTGCATTCTCTGATCTTGATGACCACGCTCCCGGAATATTCAAGACAAAATCTTCAGGGAAATGTCTTACTATAACTTCCTCTGTCATGCTACCCATCTTTACCGTAAACTTAATGTATTTCACAGTCTTATTGATAGGTATCATAGATCCGACCTTGATGGTATGATTATTCTTATCCAAAGTCACACTATAATGGGCATCTGTACCATTGGGGTTCGGAGAATTCGTAATTGCACTCTTATTCGGGAAAGGAGTTTCCACATTCATGTTATTCCTATAATAAGAGCTTATATCCACAAGCTGAACATCGTCACTTGCAGAATAAGTGAGGGTAATATATTTCATAACACCCTCATCTCCCTCATAAATGGCTGGATTCTCGGGTGACACGGAAAGGAATGTAAGGTGAGTGGTAGAGATATTGGCAGATACTCCCGCATCAGTTTGTGAACTTGTATCCCAAGGAACAACCTCATATTTAATATTCACCTCTTCATTCTCGACCACCTCCTCGGTGCTACCGTATGAGTTGATAATTACGTTTGCCTTATATAAATAATTACTCTCAATGCCTGTAGTGGCACTTGAAACTAGCGGAACCATGTAGTAGTGATAAGATCTGGGCCTATCAGTTTCAGGTATAGTGGTATCAGAGTCATCCCTGAACTCAAAGCTAAGTAACATTTTAGGAGTCTTTTCCACATACTCAGCAGCTGTCCAGCTAAACCGATAGGAATAAGCTTCAATAAAATACTCAGGAGCATTAGCTGGATCCACAAAGGTCTCTGTCACACCTTGATTCAAATCAGGAGAAACAACCAGTGGATTTGTAAAACCACTGATTAACAGATTTGGGTCATAATTGGTAATGCCATCCGCTGTCAGCGTGGTACGCATTGCCATACTGGAAGCCTTATACAAAGGTCGCATTAACACATAATTGTCAACATGCATCTTATTAATCAACCCATTACCAATTCCCACTTTCAGCTGCAGCTTAGCCAAAGAGCGCTTAATCACCACATTATCCAGCAGCTGGTCTGACTTATTTTGGGGTTTCCATGTAGTATAACCATCCATCAGGAAAGAGGAAGGATTGACAATGAAATCTCGGTTTTCCGTCACCAGGTATTGCTTCATCGCAGTTACATCAGCAAAATCCTGGCTGGCTAATGCCTCGGGACCATTGGCGAACACATATACCTCATATTCGGTATTTAGTTCATAACCACTACGCGTCCAATATGGATCTACCACCGTCTTTGCTCCAGTTATGGTTGACCCAAGCTTATAGTGTTTCATCAATGTGCCATCGCTCTTTTTGAACACATATATGTCCAGCTTATTGATAGCCCTCTCCCTGTCAGTAGCTGCTTCCTCTGTTCGAGTGAAGGCAGGTTCCTCATCCGCTAAAGAGAGATTGATGCTTAAGGCGTTGTTGCCACCCTCCACAGCGAACTCTTCCTGTTCACATGCAGTAGGCAGGACCAGTGCCATCGTTATCGCAAGAGCGGAGGCAAAGGTATTACGAACGTATGTCAGTATCGTTTTCATGCTCATTCCTTATCTTAATCCTAAATTAGTTCTTGTTGATTATCGTTATGTTCGTCCCGCTATCCCATTCAGAAGGAGTCAACAGTTGGAATCCCATCTGAGTATGATCATCGTTATAAGGCAGGTTGTTATCAGCTATGAACGACAGCAGGTGGGGCGACGAGTTGGTACTATTACCCTCCTCCTCCAGCGTGAGGTAAGCCACCCTGCTATCAGACGGTCCAAAAGTCTCCGTGTCAGGCACCACGCTGAATGTGGTAAGCACATTGTCACCTGCAGGTATAGTCAGTTCATCATATTTCGAGGCTTCCCAATGGCTGTTATCTGGATTAGTATCATCATGGAAGAACCTCAGCAATTTGGCATGCTCATTACTGATCTTCAGCTTGAGCGGTGCATCACTGGATGTCTGGAGATTGAATATCGCACTGCGAGCCGGGGCATGTGTGTTAACCGTTATCTGGGTACCATGCTCATCAGTATAGGTAGTTATCACCTCTCCTGCCGCCACTGCCACGTGTCCCCAAATATCAGGTGTGGAATAGCGCGGATATGAAATCCATCCCAAAGAAATCTCGTCATTTGCTGTAAAAGCAAACTCTTCATCAGCAAGAGTCCAATCCAGACTGGTGCCTGCAAGGGTAATATACAGCGTTGGGAACTTAATGTTCACGGTGTAAGTATAAAGCTTGCCCATTTCCCAGGTCTGAGGATCCAAGTCACAAGATACGGTCTGTGTGCCTTCGATACCTTCTATATCCACCTCAATGGTTGCCTTTACCTTTGCACCTGAAGTAGCAGACGCTGCCACAATGTCTTGCGGAATTACGAAGAACGTATCCTCCTGACGGGTGATAATCGTTTCATCTCCCTGTGGCTTATTGTCTTTATCCCATTTAAAACCACCGGTACTATGAAACATACGGCTCAGATCTACTGTATAGGTCACATTGCCACTTGTTCCTGAGTTAGGTACCATCTGATGGTTAGCCAGATAGAATTGTGCAGACTGTTTCAAGTCAGTGGCTTCCAAAGAAATCTTCTTGATTGTGCAGTTAATATCCAGGTCATCAACCATCTTGAAACGGATAGCACTGAGCATGTGGTAGAACTTGAAATCCACTTCGGCTGTATAAGCAGAGTTGCTTTCGCTGATAGTTCGGTCAATATAATCAGCGATTAACACGTCATGCTGGTCGTTCACAATCGTAGGAACGGTATAAGAAAGCACCGGTAAACCTGCCGATTCACTGACACTCATCACGCTGCTGTTGTTCACATCAATAGCCGGCGCGTAAGCAAGGAAGCGCACATTATTCTTACCGTTTGTTTCCTCTGTTCTGGGCCAGCGAACGATGGGAGCATAGTACCAGCGTTCGTCACCAGGCGTAGGCATTTCATTTCGCACAATCAAGTGATCCATCAGTCTGTTAGCCCCAGTTGCATCAAAGGTGCCACTGTACTGATAGGCATAGACCGCCATGGTGCGATGGAAATGTCGGGGGTTCTCCACCACATATCCACGGGTAAGGGCATTGTCTATGCCGGTAACAGACTCCACGCCAAAGGCGATAGCTTCATTCTGTCCTGCCTCTGCTACAGGCTGGTTGTTATCGGAACAGCCAGCCAGCATCGCCAAGGAAAATATATAAAACAGTCTTTTCATTTCAACAAAACTTATTTAACACTCAATATATGCATCATCTTATTGGAACCAAGGTGTACCATCAGGACGTGTTCCCGCAACCTGTCCATAAGCTCTAAAGTTATACGTTTTTTGGTTACCTTCTCTCCATTTCAAGGCAATGTATTTACCAGCACTACTAGTACGGTTCAATCCCGAAAACATATAGGCTCCACCACCATCAGCTATATTATCATAAGGGAAAGCTGTTGATGACCAGTAATTACACTCTGCTCCTACCATCTTTAACGTCCTTTGGCCTGAAAGTCCGGTACCCGATCCATTATACTGATAGTATCCCAAGAATGGCAGGAAGAAATAATCGTTTATTTTATCTGCAGGTGGAATTCCTTCACCATAGTAATCAGCTTGCCAATTTTTATTATCGGTTGGACTATAAGTTTCCTTACGTAAATCATACCTATCACCGACTTTATTGGGGGCAGACAGTTCTTTACTGAAAAGGTTATCGACACCGCTGACATCCCGCATGATAGCAGCTTTCTTCTTCAGCCATATACCACCCCTGCAAAGATACGGGCCACGACCTCCTACATATATACCGTTATTGCCATTGGAGTCATCCAGCCACCACAGTGTCTCATTGTCCAGATATGCTTCTCCATACATCACATAATAACTCATCTCATTGGCATTTGGAATAGTACTGAAAGAGGCATTGACTGCATCGCGTTTACTATAATCTTTGTCAGTAGAACTAGCAATTTCAGCAACACTTACTGGACTTCTATAAAAGGTGGAATCAGAAAATTCAACATTTCGATGTTGTGCATTATTCTGTCTTAATGGTTGTGGCAAAGCTGACACGTAAGGTGATTTAGCATCCCACATATAATAAGTGTTCTGATTAAATACCAAGCTGTTAGCAGCCTCTGCAGCAGTCAGGTCCAACTTATGCTGGATGGTGTAATAATAATTCTCTTTATATTGACGTGTATCTATCTCGAACGACCTTGTTGTGATAATAGGTACAACACGGAATTTCATTTGATCATTTTCCCAATAATTTTCCTGTACCTTATTATATTCTATAGTGTATGTCACTTTCAGCTTATAAGTACCAGGTTTAATCACCATATTGGCTGCGTTGGCGGTGGAAGCAACCTCTCTGAGTCCAAAACGCGGTTGAATACCGTTATCTAATACATCTGCAGCATCAAAATCGTAAACATATTCTCCAGAAACTTGTTTTACGGGTTTGCTCAGGTGAGTGGTACAATAAAGCTCAATGGAATTCCTTTGGTTATAATCAGGAATCAAGGCGCCCAACCCAGTATCACTGAATTTGTATGTACCTGCAATTTCACCATTTCCACCAATCTCTTCGATCTTCACTTTCAGCAGATAGCAATCGTTAGTCTCAGGCTCATTCTTAGTATAAGGCTTGAAGATGAGGTATGAAGCCCTATGCGTCAGTTCACCGAAGTTATAGTCATAGCCTGCGGTAGGGTCAGTGACACGAGTGGCCGTAGCAGTGCCACAGTCACCGCTATAGGCAATGTGTGCCGCCTGGTTCGGCAGGAACTGCACCTGCACGGGAGTGATGGTCACCTGAGTAGCTGTTGTACCATTTTCATTTGGCAGAATACCTCGTCTGGTGAGATGACTTCCCGATTCAACATTTTTCAGTTCTCGTCCTGTGTAATAAATCGGATAAGAATCGTCGTGATAGTGACCAACGAAAAAGAAGTCTGCCTGACGCTGAACATCCATGATGTTAGAACGTTTGGACTGTACATAGGTACCATCCCTTTTCTTCAGCCAGATGGCATCACCGTAAGTCCAGTAGAACTTATAGATGCCGTCAGCCGCATCTTTATCCAACAGGGTTCTTGTGGAAGGGTCCCAGGTGTTTGAGAAGTTGGTAAACTCCCCTTCCGTCACTACTACTTTCTGTTCAGCCACCTCATCCACAAGGAATTCTTCATTGCTGCAAGATGCCCAGACAAGGGCAGTGAGCATCATACCTATATATCTCAATTGTCTCATAATCTATAAAGTTCAAGAGTTAGTTATCAATCCTCCATCTTCTGGGATACCTGCATTTCCGCGGAAGTCTGTAGTATCCTGAAGCTCATCTGTCTCGCTCACACGGAAATTATACTCATAATCTCGCCCGCTGAGCCATAAATCAGTCAGTGCAACGGGAAAAGTCTTGTAATTTTCATCGTTATCTTCAGTGCCTTGACCAACTTTATGCAGCTTAATAACAATCTTGTGTGTTTCCTGCTGGCAACGCTGAGGAATCAGAAGCAGAGCTGTTTCCGGGCTTCCAACTAAATTTTGATTTGTTCCAGGCAGATTGTCAACGGTAACATCCCCTACCAATCGGATAGGATTATCATTTAATGGAATTTCCCATTTGGCGCGTTCTTCAATTTTTGAAGGGATAAACGTTGCTCTTTTATGAACACCAACCACCTTTACCTCCGTTATCTGGTCATAAACACGAGGTTTGGTCACAACGGTAGCATTATTATCGCTATCAATAATTGTTTCCGTAGCAGGATCGATGTTGATATTAATCAAAATTCGTGACAGCTGGTGATAGAAAGTTATTGGCACACGCTTGTCACCATCGAGATAGTCAGATCGTTTCTGGTCTTTGTCCAAGTCACTAATCATAAAGTCAATCTGCTCGCTGGCTTTGTCCTTGCAAGTGAACACAAACTCGCCCTGTCCCAGCAAAAACTTTTCCTTTGTCATCTCAAGTCCTAACGCCGTTGCAGCAGCAGCATCCTCCACATATGGATAGTAGGCATAGAATGACAGCATTTCTTCCTTCCCGTTTTCATTGCCGTTAGGCCAGAAACGCAACGGACTGTAGGTAAGATATGTGGTTTTTGTTTCATCTGACAAAGGTGCTTCCACCGTCATAGGCTCATTATAGAAGAAGTCTGCCTTCATAGGGCTGGTTTCCCACTCTTCATAACCTTGATAATATCCAAACACACCCACTTTACGTCCCGCCGGTATTACATTGTTATCGTGACCTTCCACATAGTAAGTCCCATCCGCACGGGTATTAGCCTGTTCAGACAAGCCGAACTGTATGGGAATGTTTTTATTGGGAATCACCTGTATAGGTTCCTCTTCCACGATGCCCGGCATCACACTGTCTGCCTCTGAGCCACATGCCGTCAGTCCCAGCAGGGCGAAAGTCCATATATAATGTTTGCTCTTCATGCCTTCTATATTATTATATCGTTATCATTCAACTTCAAAATCCAAACTTCCACGATCCTCTGGACGCCAGGGATCTACATCAGGTGCGCCGAACACGATAGGTTCACTCCACTCATATACATTCACAATCTTGAGTCGCACGCCATTCAGACCTATGGCACAGTTAATCACGTATATATTACCTGCCTCAATGCTGATGTTATCCAGCGTTTTGCTCACGGTCTGGGTAATGCGGTGGTATCCGCCTGTCAGTTCCAGGCGTGGGTTCACAGCAGTAACCGAATAAGTGAGTTTCACCTCGAGGTCGGTATCGTTCTGTGGTGGAATCACCATCAGCATGGTTTCTTCCGTACCGTCTTTCATAAACAGGTTCTCTTCTCCTGTAGCGCCCAGCATGCGGTGTGTACCATTCAAATGCGCTTCAAAGGTTTCATCCAGACCTTCAGAAAAGTTGTCTTTATTTTTCCAGATATTTTCAGGAGTCCTCAGATATTCTACAATGCTCTGATCATCGATAACGAAAGTACTTATCTTCTCAGTCTCGTCATCATACTTGGCACTATTGGTATAGTCCCATGCGGGAACGTTAGCTGTATAATTGTTTAAGTTAAGCCTTGCAGCATTGGGGAATGAGCCTTTAATCTCCATCTTGTCAATACTGATCAAGGTGCTATTTCTCAAATCGGTTTTATCACCGTCAGTCAGTTCATCCCAAAGGTCAGCATCCACTTTTACGGTTACCTTGAAACCAGCCAGCGCATGCTTGAATCGCAATTCAACCTTTTCGTTTACTCCGGGCTTGCTCAAGTCAATATGTGGTTTACCGGTAGTGTTATCCACTGCCCACAGCAGGTCAACACTCTCTTTCGTGATTTGTGCCGGTTTATAATCCACCCACGGGTCTTCATCCGTGTGGTTGTCTGTCAAATTTACAATACCCCAATGTGTGGCACTTTTGTCCTCGGGGTTAATCTCATTGTTAGTTCCTGTACCTGCGGGATTGTCAATTCTGGGAGCATAAGCAAAGAAAGACAGATAGTCTGTTCCCTCGTTAGGCCAGTACTTGATAGGTCTGTACTCCCATGCACCGCTTGTAGCATTCCATTCCACCTTCTGGTTATACATAAAGTTAGGACCAGAAGCATTGGCGGTATATGTGGTGTTGTCAGTGTAATGTCCGAACACGCTGAACCCCACAGCTTGAAGTTTTTCAAGAGAATTGATAGACCCCGCTGTGCCTTGCAATTCTTTGTCTGTTACTACTGTAGAACGGGTATCGGCGTTCTGTGACACGTAAGTGCCGAACAAGACTGGAACAGGTTGGGATTCCAAGAGCTGCTTGACCTCCTCGGCCTCGTTCATTTTGGAACAACCAGTGGCAAAAACGCCTAAAGTTAATATGTAGAAGATTTTTTTCAGCATGTTCTTTTTATAGGTTTTTGAATAAAGAAGGGAGGGTGCTGCGGGTGCCGCAGCACCCTCCCCTACTATTTAGTAGTGTAATAAATTGATGGTATTACCGATAATACCGTTCAATTACGCACCAACAATGTTCACAGGAACATAAACTGGATGATTCTCTTCGCTTGGAGTAGGAGTACCTGTGCCAGAGCCAGTACCTGAACCTGAGCCAGTACCTGAACCTGAGCCAGTACCCGAACCTGAGCCAGTACCTGTCCAGTCTTCTACAGTAGCCTCGAACTTGATGCTGGTCAAGCCCAAATGGATAATGAGGTTGTACTGCTTATTCTGCTCAATAGCAGGCAACTCAATTTCCTTTGTGATAACCTGCTTAATAGTAGTACCCTTAGCAGCCAACTTTGGATCATCAGTGAGAACATAGTATTCAACTGTCACTGTAAGATGAGGAATGGTATTAGGGATGAATACCAGTGGCTTAGCAGCTGGAGTAGCAGCATACACGTTTTGTGGAGTTGTCAGCACGCCAATATTACTCTGGAATGCAGCATCACCCACAGGCTTTGCCTTAGAATAGTCAATGTTAGCATGCAATACTGACTGATTAGCAGCAGGAGTAGTACCATCTGGAATAATTTCAACATCAATAGTATTAGCTGGAGTTTCAGGAGTAGGAGTAGCTCCAATGTTAACTTCATCATAACTTGTATCCCAAATGCCAGTAGCCAAATTCAGAGAACCACCATTAGCAACCCAAATCTTAGAGGTTGTAGCAGTAGCAGGTGTTGCAGGAACAGGAGGAGTAGTAACTGTAGAAGGATCTGTTGCTGTGTAGCTATAACCCTTAATCGAAATCTTATTCACAAACACACGGCTATTTTTATCAAACGCCTTAGAGCCTGCAGCAGGTGTTCCTGTTGTAGAAGTAGCAACTACTTCATCCACATCCAGCATAATCTGCAAACCACCCTTGCGGATATCTACAGTAGGATTAGTAGTATCATCTGTATTAGGATTAGGTGCAGTGCCATCTGTTACATTGCTATCACCACCACCTACATTTGACAAGGCGTGCTTAAAGCTGAAACCAACTTTACCCTCAGTCTTCTGTTTGGTAAGGTCAACATTCACCGCTGCCAAACCGCCAGGAAGGGTCACACCAGCCTGAGCAGCGCCCAACACGGTTGCGCCTGTATTATAAGCAGTACCCCACAAAAGATCTACATTAGGATTACCATCGGTTGTCAGTTTATAAGAAACCATAGGGTCACCAGTCGCTGAATTTGAATTCAAACCTGTGATACCGGTAGTACCTAAAGAAACTGCATGATTCACATAAGGAGCGTATGCAAAGAAGCTCAGCTTATGTTCGTCACCAGCTGCAGCTGTTGCTCCCTTATCATCCACAACACCGGTTGTGAATGCGTTAGGCCAATACTTGATAGGGCTGTAAGTCCATGCTTTGTTGGTGGCATCCCAAGTTACCTTCTCATTGTACATGAAGTTAGGTGTAGCATTTCGTAAACTAGTAGAAGCATCAACGACATTTTGGTAAGTATCAGCACCAGTATCATAACCGAAAACGCCAAAGCCATAATCGGATTCCTTCAGCTTATCGGTAGTAATAGCGTCAGTACCACCAGCACGGGTCGTAGCATTCTTGCCCATGTAGGTGCCGAAAGTTACAGGTACGTTCTTCATCGCAACAGCCTCTTCTTGAGTGATGTTGAGCGCATCGTCAGTACAGCTTGCCAACGCTACAATAGCGGCAGCAGCACCAAATAAAATTCTCTTTCTCATAAAAAATTTACAGTTTTAAATAGTTATTTAAGTTTTCTCTTTCGGATAGCTCAGTTAGGGAATTATTGTTCCCTAACTGAGAAGTAAGTTTATTATAACAAAAATTACTTAGTGTTAATTGGGAGCCATACAGGACCAGCGTCAGTTGGAGTTGTTGGCCAAGCTGTAACATCAGCATCGAGTTTCACACTTACCATACCGATAGCGAGTTTCAACTTATATGCATTACCTGCAGCTGGAGTAAACTTAACAGTATTAACAATATTATTGGTAATTTCACTCTTACCGTTCTTCAAAGCAGTATCAGTAGTAGTAACGGTATAGTTAGCTGTTACGGTGAAAGTAGTTTCTCCATTAGGGATGAACATGAAATAATCATCATCACCCATTACAGAAGAATAAGTCTTAGGTACTATCTTATTACCAACTGTTCCACCAATATTAATACTTGCATTTAACACATAGCCAGTACCAGCGTTAGAAACGCTTGACCATGCGCCTGTTCTCAGGTTCAGCATACCGTCTTTACCTAACTTATCACCAGTGATTGTAAGTGAATTCAGTGTGATAGTTGTCTCTGATGCCATGTCATTTGTACTGTTAGCATTAGTATTGTTATTGTCATCATTCTCATATCTGATGGCTAACTCCAAACGTGAGAGGGCATGGGCAAAGTTAAACTTAACCTTTGATTCAGTTGTTGGCTTGGTTAAATCTATCAACTTATCAGTAGCGGTCTCTTTAGCATACAGCAAATCAACACTGTTGGCTGGATTCTTGGCAGTCTGATACTTTACATAAACGTCACCTGCAACGGTATTATCCGTTTTAGACCAGTCAGAATTACCAAATCCAAGGATACCAACTTCGCCAGCCTCTCCGGTTTTTGTTCCTGCATTCAGATGAGTGTTTGCGCCATCTGTCCCTTCCCAAGGAGCATAAGCCAAGAAAGACAGTTTATCAATATTGGTTGAATAGCCGTCACCAGAAGTCTGGAATTCATTTGGCCAGTACTTAATAGGAGAATAAGTCCACCCTTTAGAAGTGTCAAAGGTAACCTTCTCATTGTACATGAAATTAACCTCTGAAGTTGTACTGCTATATGATGAATTGTCATGATAATAAGCAAATACGCCAAAACCCTTTGCCGCAGTTTTTAAAGCAGCCAAATCAATAGAACCAGCATCTCCCGCACGGGTGTCAGCGGTATTACCTAAGAAAGAACTGAATTCTACAGGAATATCCCTGTATTGCAATACTTCCTTCTCATAGGTTGTCTCCACATCACTTGAAGAACAACCTGCCAGCAGGGCTCCTGCAAAGCCAGCTACGAATAAATACTTCTTCATCTTCTTATTCAATTTTAATTGTTAATATTATCTTTACTTATGTCAATTTTACAAGTCTATATTGAGGTCTCCACCATCTTCCCAGTCCTCAACCACGGCATCGAAACCGCTACCAGTACTGTCAGGATCCACATCCGGCAACTCAGGCTCCGGGTCTGGTTTAACGGGAGCAGGTGGGTATGGGAAATCTGGTTTGTCCGGGTCATCTGGTTTGTCCGGGTTATCTGGATTGTCCGGATTGTCTGGATTATCCGGGAAATCCGGATTGTCCGGGTTATCCGGATTATCAGGTTTGTCTGGATCATATGGAATATCAGGATCTTCATCATCCCAGATGGTCAGCGCTAAGTTTCTGGTCACCTCATCGGTATATTCCCACTCTCCTTGCGCATTCTGTTTGATATAACGGATTTTCTTGCCCACATTATAAGTAAAATCTACCTCTGTCTTTCCGTCTCGCAGTAGGAAGTGTAGCTTCAGCTGGTGCAAATCGTCCGGACGGTTTGCTGCAAGCTCATTGCCAAACGGCTCACCCCACACAGGGATAGAGGTAACAATCCATCCGTTCTTTAAATCCGGGTCGAGACTGGCGCTCCAGCTGTCAAGCAGCTGCAAAGCTCCACCGGCAGCAGGATGGTCCTCTGTAATATGATAACCGTTAGCCATACCAGAGATGCTTCCCTCTACGGTTCGCATGTTCTTCATACCAGTGACATGTACACGTACATAAAGCATGGAGGTAATTGGCTTTACATCTACCTTAAGCACATAAGTGAGGTCATCCTCCTGATAGAAACGGGTAGATGCACGGAGCGCCTTGAGCCATTTATCGTAAGGATAGAAGTTAACCTGACTGAGCAGCATCTCCTCTGTCACCTCAAACTCCTCCAGCACGGTACCGATCTTCTCAGGGTCGCGGTCGAAGACAGTGGTCTTGTTCCACTCAGTGGTCTGCATGGGCTGGAACTTAGAGGCAGTGATTGACATGTTCTCATAAGTGTTCATGTTCTCAAACTTCATGGAACCGAACTCGCTCACACTGTTATTGAAGATAACCAGCTTGTAATGGTCGGGGTCCAAGTTAAGCTCCACCGAGGTAACATTGTTGGTAAGCTCCACGATAGGCGCACTCAGCTTGTCACCGAAGAGCATCACCGTCATACCCGACGGAATACTTCCGTAATACTGCATCCAATCCACATCGGCCCAGTCAACCACCAGGCGGAAACGGGCCTTCTGCGGTTCCATTACTTCCAGTTCGCGACGGTCGCATGACGTCATGGCTACCATCAACAGCAACAGCATGGTAAATGCCTTGCTCAACGATTTTCCATATTTATATAATGTCTTTTCCATCCTATCTATAAATCTTCAGTAGTCAAACCTCATTTCTTATTTCCCAACAGCCATACCAGACTGATCTTCGCCTTGGTGATACCCCAGTACCTGAAGTTCTCTGTACGCTGCCAAATCAAGTGTGTATCCTTGAACATACCCTCGTATTCGCGATAAGGACCGCCAATATAACCACCGCTTACCGATAACTCCATGTTTAAGTGTTTGCTCAAACGGAAAGCATAGCCGTAAGTAAGGCCTAAGCTGGTAAACTCACCCTGGTTGCCTTCACTCTTCCACTCCAAGTCATATTTTCCGCCTGCCGCATACAGACCGACGAACTGGCCATGTAACGGACGGAAGTTGCCATTGTGCGGGAAGAACCAGTAGCGCAGCTCGGCACCGATGGTCAGCACCTCATAAGAACGGCTGTTGTTATGGAAAACATACCATGGGAACCACACTTCGGCCATCACACTCCAGTGGTTGTGCTTGCCGAACCAGCGCTCCACCTCAATATTAGGAGCAAGTGCCGCATCAAAGAGCAAGTTGGTCTTAACGGCTATCTAAGGATTTATCTCATCATATACCTTCAGTGGTGCCACAACGGGTGCTGGCTCCTCTACGATAGGCTCCGGTTCCTGCACCACGGGTTCAGGTTCTGGCTCCTGTACCGGAATCTCTTCCACTACAGGTTCCGGCTGAGGCTCCACCTTATATATATATATATAGACAACGCTGGATGCTCGCAACTGAGGTAATATGTTCTTCTGCAGGTGTGCCAGTACACGTCCGCCACGTAAGCTAACAATCTTTTGCTGACGTACATCATCACTATCATTACTGTCGATGATGCGTAGCACCTCGTCACGTCCTTCAAAAGAGTCGGCTTCTACCAATTTACGGAAATAGGTCCAGTTAGCCTTGTCAACTTGCGTATTGAAGTTCTGCTTGCTCAGACCAGACTTGTCGGCAATGTAGTCACGCAGCACCTGCGCACGACGTTCTGCCAACGGATGGTTGATAGAGGATGCTCCCTCTATACTGGTCAAACCTTTAACATCTACCGAGATAGAGTCGATCTGGGAATCGTTCTGGAGTTTCAACAACGTGTTTACGATGTCTTCTAAAGCGCTGGCGTTTCCCTGGAAATGAGGATCGATTTTGGCTTGTCCCACACGGAAGTATATATAACGCACGTCGGTGGAATCCACACGTGCATCCAATGACTGCGCAGAAACAGTTCCTGACAATCCGGCAGCCATCATCACCATAGCCATCAGGAGCGCTTTATGTAGCTTACTTCTCAACATACACAAAAAAAATAGTCAAAAAACTGTGATAACACAATAATTTGCCTATAGACTACCCCTGATTCGGCTGGTTAATTATAAAAAAAGAGAAACGTAGGTGTCTGACTTCGCCTATCCCAAAAACAAATAAACCTGTGTATGCCTAAAAGCACAACAGTTACTCTTGAAGAATTGTTATTAATCAGATTATTTATTCTCGGTATAGGGATAAAACGACGCAACGCTCCTCTATAATATCTAAAAACCCATCATAAAAATGTTCTGGGTACACTTTTGCAGTGCAAATATATTAAGTTTCCAGAAATCCTGCAAACAATACGCATAAAAAACGCATAAATTCTAGTGCGTACTGCACCTATTTAACACACATTAACATAATTCTCTCATTTCCTACACAATTATAGGGACTTTTCAACCACTAACTTGCCAATAATAACAGTAAAGAAACGATGAACCTCCTTCTACCACTAAGCCCTCATATTCAATTAATTGCAAAAGCAACATTTATGTGCGTTTCGAACTTAATAGGTGTTCTTTTTTTGACTTTAACACAAGCCACCCTACTGTTAAAATTCTTAACACAAGATATATCTTCATTTTCATGGGAAAACCCGCTTACAGATATCATTCTGCAGCCAATGTTTAAGTGTCAACAGCAGGGAAAAGTTTTACTTTTTTGCGGGTCAATACCTATATGATTGCCTGTTCAAAAATGCGTTTCAAATTGGGTATAGGGAAACAATCGTTTGCGTATAGGCACATGATCGTTTGCGTATAGGCAAACGATGGACAGCTACGTGTTCTTTCCCTTTGCGGTTGTCAACTGATTCAGTAAAACGATTGTCAACCACATCAGGAAAAGACACAGAATGGTTACGGGTTACAGCTGTAACCATGTAACCTTTTTGTTTCGACAGATTTCCCAATACAACACGTAAATATCGGTATATCTGCATATTACTACAGCAGTCTTTCAACATTTCCCTTTCCACGGGGATATGGTTACAGCTGTAACCCGTAACCGTTTAGGTATGAATTACAGCAGAAAAACTAGCTGTAATCCACAAAAATTCATAAAAAAAGTGTACCTTTGCAACCATAAAACATGAAACAGGGTTGAATATGTTTGAATCATTGTTACGAGAGATAGTGTTTGGCGTAAGCATCGGGGGATGGGTTACCATTTTCACGATGATTTGCATCTTTATAGTGATGGCCAAGTCACGCATCCCTGCCGAGGTGGCTTTCTTAGGAGCATTGACAATATTGCTGGTACTGGGCATTGTGGATGAAGAAGAGGGTATGGCTGGCTTCAGTAGCGAACCTGTGGTGGTAAATGCCGCCTTCTTTGTAATCATCGGCGGACTGATGCAGACGGGTGTTCTTTATTGGCTTACCAAAAATGTGTTAGGCGAGGCACGTAACTATACGGGAGCTATCATCAAGCTGATGATTCCCACCAGTATTCTTTCTGCTTTTCTCAGCTCGTCGAATGTGGTTTCATTGCTCATTGATGCTGTCAAGATATGGTCACGCAAACTGAACCTTTCACCTTCTAAATTACTGATGCCTTTGAGCTATGCCGCCTCACTTGGCGGCATGTGTACACTGCTGGGCAACTCATCTAATCTGGTTGTAGCTGGCCTCTATACTGGCCAAACCGGTCAAACCATGAATATCTTTGCCCCTATGTTACCAGGCATTATACTCACCGTATTAGGCACACTTTTAGTGGTGATTTTGCAACGCCTTATCCCAAACAGACAATCATCTGACTTATCATTCGAAACAACAAGTGACTATACCGTTGAGTTACTGGTGCCTACCGACAATCCCCACGTGATGGAAACGGTAGAGGAGGCTGGTCTTTATAGCCCCAAAGGTGGCTCACTGATTGAAATCATGCATTTCGACCGCGAGATTGTGATGCCTGTGCCCAAGGACGAGTATGTGATGGGAGGCGACCGCCTCATCTATGCCGGTCAAATAAACGACCTTCTGGAGTTGAAGCGCACACATGGTCTGGTGGCTGCTGACCACCATGTCTGGAGCATCGACGAGATAGACAAGAAACGACGCATGCGCACAGCATACGTCACTTTTGGTAGTTCGTTAATCGGCAAATCAATGGCACATAGCAGTTTCGAACGACGTAATAATGTGGTATTGGTGGCCGTAGCACGCCAAGGGCATCGTGTGGAAGGATTGCCACGTGAAATCACCCTCCAGGCAGGCGACACCCTGTTGTTAGAATGTCCGGCCAAGGGTGAAAGCCAGTTGGAACAAGCCAACAGCAAGTCACTCAAGTTCTTCGACAGTCATTTTGTCCCTCAGTTAGGACCCAAGACTGTCACCTCCGCAGTTGTCTTGACGCTGATGTTCCTCATCTCATCATTCAAGATACTGCCACTCATCACGGCTTCGATGTTAGCCGTTGGTGTGCTGATGATGACAGGCTGTTGCCGCATCGGTGATGTCACGAAGTACATTGAATGGGACCTCCTGCTCATCTTGGGCTCTACCGTGGTATTCTCAGTGGCCATCACCAAGACGGGTGTTGCCAGCTTTGTAGCTACCAATGTGCTCGATCTTTGCGGTTCCAATCCTTATTTGGTAATGGGAGTGATGTGCCTATTAGCGTCGGTAGTTAGCGAATTCATCAGCGACGTTGGTGCTGCTGCCGTGTTCTTCCCCATCATGCACCAGCAGTCATCGTTATTAGGCTGTGACCCTTTGCCATTTGTGATGGCACTCATGCTTAGTGTGGCACTCAGTTTCGCATCTCCTATCGGTAGTAGTACCCATATGTTAGTCTATGGACCTGGTTCCTATCGTTTCACGGACTTTACCAAAATGGGTACCATCATGCACTTGGTGCTCCTACCCATCCTGATTATGATAATCTTCCTCTTATATCCCTTATATCCATGAACCTGCAATAATAATGATATAGGTTCAGAGCAGAGGCTTACAGATGAGAGAATGGCAGATTGGAGGCGTTCTTTAGGATAAAATCGGCCTGGGTGGTATTTCCCTCCTGTTCACCATATAAAATGTCAAAAATGGCCCTTATGCCTGATCGCCCACCACCATTTTTCAGGACATGCACGTAGCAAAGGTTTTGAATGCCCACAAATTCCGACAGGATGTCAAGGTCGGTCATTGCCAACCCAGCCAAAGCCAACTGATAGGCATCATCTTCATTCTCATGGATGAATGCGTCCACATCACCGAGGGTCTTTAGGCCGATACTCTCCAGAACTTCACAAAAAGGCAACAAAGAAGCAGGAAAAATCTCGGCTTGGTTTACAGCTGCAATGCGCTGGTTTAGGCGGTCAAATGGTTTCATCTTCAGATAGTCGCGAAAAGTATCACTGTTCAATGGGACCTCCTCCAGACGACCAGATTCCACCAAGTTCTGTATTTCACGTGAATACTTGCTCATGGTTGTACGGATACGACTGAACTCATCGTCAGCAAGTTCCAACATGCCTGCCAATCGGCTGAACTGCCTCAGATACTCAGCAGGCAATTCCACCGAAGCCTTGTAGCCTATGTCATGCTCCATTGCCGACCAAGCATGCTGTAAGATAGTACGCATCTGCAACTCAAATGGGATGTCTTTCAAGTTCCCTTCCCTCAAGTAACAGATATAGTGTAGCGAGTTGTAGCCAAAGCTGGTGAGCGAATGCATCTTGCGCTTATCCTCTGAGTTCTTCCAGTCAACCCGGAAAATCTCCTTCACAATGGCAGCCACCTTATCTACATCATCCGTAAAGAAGGTTACCACACGAATGCCAAATAGGTCGGTAATATCGCTGATATCCTTATATTTCTGGCCTTTACGCTCCAGTTTCCCGATGAGGGATTGTTCTGTCTTGATGCGGTGTTCCAGGGTGTTCAATGCCACACCAGAGCGAAACAAGGTATCTTTCAGCATCTTTGATACCGTTTTCTCCAGTTCTTTCAGACGAGGTAGCAGCTCGTGGAACTGCTCCAATAACATCTCACCATGTAAGTCCAACGTGCTTTCCATAACAGTTTTTTCAGTGAACAGAACAAGTATGTCGCAAAGATACGAAACTTTTGTTATCTTTGCACATTATTATTAACAAAAATAGAAGCTATGAATCCTACTACAGACCGCGTTTTCCAGATTTTCAAGGAACTGAACCAGATTCCTCGTCCGTCGCACCATGAAGAGCTTGTGGCAGATTATCTTTGTGAGTTCGCAAAACGGCTGCATTTGCCGTATAAGCGCGATGCAGAGAACTGCGTGGTTATCAGCAAGCCAGCGACTCCTGGACAAGAGGGGGCTGAACCCATTGTGCTGCTGAACCACATGGATATGGTGTGTGTGGGCATGAGTGACCCACTGCATACACCTATTGAAACTTATGTGGAGAACGGATGGATGAAAGCCCGTGGCACATCATTGGGTGCTGACAACGGCATTGGCCTCTCAATGGCATTGGCGGTATTGGAGAGCCAGGATATCGTGCACGGACCTTTGGAGGTAATGACCACGACCAACGAGGAGGATGGTATGTCAGGAGCCTCGGCGTTGAGCCAGGATTTCCTGAAAGGACGTAAGGTTATCAATCTGGATTCAGAAGATTATGACACCATCACCACAGGTGCTGCCGGTGCCTGCCTGCAGTTCCATCGCATTCCCGTGAAACGTGAATCTGCCCCTGCCTGTAACTGGTACCGCATCGGCTTTGAAGGTGGATTAGGCGGTCACTCTGGAGTTGACATCAATAAGAACCGTTGCAGTGCTGCAGTGGCAGCAATTACTTTTTTGGAAGTTCTTCGCACACAATGCAGATTACGCATTTCTTCTATCAACATTGGTGAGGCTAACGCCTCTATCGCTTCTACAGGTGAAATCATATTGTGCATTACCTCAGGTGAGGGAACTGCATTCGTGAAGCAACAGGAAAGGATTATGAACGACTGGCTGCAAGATAATTATGCGAGCAGCGACCCGAATATGCGATGTACCATCAGTGCATGTGATGCCCAAGAGACGGTCATAAATAACGAAGCTTTCGATGCTTTGATGTGTTGTTTGAAACAGATTCCACAGGGCACGGTGAAGATGAGTGACACTATGAAGGATACGGTTGAAACCTCAAACAATATCGGACGCATCGTTTTGGAGGATGATTGTATCTTCGTATCTACCCATACCCGCAGCTTCATTGACAAAGACATGGTGGCCCTGAGCCAACAGATTGCCAGTGTGTTTGCTGCCTGCGGCAGTAAGAGTGAGACAATTATGTCGGCTCCAGCTTGGCAAGAAGACCAGCACTCTGCTTTCCTGCAACTGACCTCCGACACCTTCCAAGATGTGTTGGGTTGGCGTCCACGCATGGTGGCGATGCACTTTGTGCTGGAGGCAGGTTTTTTTGTGGAGCACTATCCAGGCATACAGATTGCAAGTATCGGTCCTCGCATTGTAGAGCCCCACTCTACCAGTGAGCGAGTGGAGTTATCCACCATCGAGGATATCTGGTGCGTACTCATTGAATTGTTAAAAAGGCTTGCATGAATAGCATCCTTTAGATAAGATAGGCGGCGTCTCGGATATAAAAATGAATAAATTCATTTTGTATTTCTCTCGACTTGCACTATCTTTAGATAAAATAGGCTGCGTCTCGGATATAAAAATGAATAAATTCATTTTGTATTTCTCTCGACTTGCACTATCTTTGTACTCAATATGTAATAGCAAATAAAAGTATTATGAACAAGAATGAGCAATTCGTCATCACGATTAATCGTGAATTAGGCAGCGGTGGTCGTACCGTCGGTAGGATATTAGCTGAGAAATTAGGTGTTCCATACTATGACAAGGCTGTTATCACAGCTTTGGAGGAAAAGTTCAACCTGAGCGTTGAGGAAATTGAAAAAGTAAAAGGTCTTAGTCATACTTGGTGGGCAGACTTTAAACGTTTTTGGATAGGTACTGACTATTCAAACTTATATGTTGCAGGAAAGATTGCTGAGATTTCAAGGAAACCCGATTCTTATAGCATGTTCAAGGCCGAAGAGCAAATATTGAGTGGCATAGCCGAGACTGAATCGTGTGTGGTGGCTGGCCGCAGTAGCTTCTATGCTTTCCGTAACCACCCCAACCATTTGAATATCTTTATCCAGGCATCGATGGACTTCCGCGTAGAACGTGTATCAAGGAAGCAAAACATGACACCAGAGGAAGCTCTCAAGACTATCGAGAAGATCGACATGATGCGTGAGAACTATGTAAAAGAATACACGGGCAGTTCACGTTATGACACAAGGAATTATCAGTTGGTAATCTCTGCCGATGGCAAAACTGAAGACGAGATCGTAGAGCAGATCTTGTACTATATCGGATAAATAAATGAAAAAAGCTATCATTACTGGCATTACAGGACAGGATGGATCATACTTGGCTGAGTTTCTGTTAAGTAAAGGATATGATGTGCACGGAACGATTCGCCGCTCATCAGTGGATTTCCGAGAACGAATCGCCCACTTAGAGGGTAAGCCCCATTTTCACCTGCATTATGTGGATATGACTGACTCCATGAGTGTGTTGGGTGTAATCAGGAATGTACGACCTGACGAGATCTATAATCTGGCAGCACAGAGCCATGTGCAGGTGAGCTTTGATTCGCCTGAATATACGGTGAATGTGGATGCAGTGGGTGTGTTGCGTATCCTGGAAGCAGTGAGACAATTAGGATTTACGGATAGGTGTCGTATCTACCAGGCATCCACCTCTGAGTTATATGGGAAGGTGGAACAGGTGCCTCAGAATGAGGATACGCCTTTTCATCCTTATAGTCCGTATGCGGTGGCGAAGTTGTATGGTTATTGGATTGTAAAAGAGTATCGCGAAGCATATAATATGTATTGCTGCTCAGGAATCTTGTTCAACCACGAGAGTGAACGCCGTGGAGAAACATTTGTTACCCGTAAGATTTCATTGGCTGCTGCCCGTATCAAGCAAGGAAAGCAGGAGAAGTTGTACTTGGGTAACCTGAGCTCGTTGCGTGACTGGGGGTACGCCAAGGATTATGTGGAGTGTATGTGGATGATTCTGCAACAGGAGAAACCCGAGGATTTTGTGATTGCTACGGGTGTGCAACACTCTGTGCGTGAATTCTGTTACCATGCTTTCAAACGTGCTGGCATTGAGTTGGAGTTCGTGGGTGTAGGGGCTGACGAGAAGGGTATCGACAAGGCTACTGGCCGTGTACTGGTGGAGGTTTCTCCTGATTTCTATCGCCCTACGGATGTGGTAAATTTGCTGGGGGATCCTTCAAAGGCAAAGGCAAAACTGGGCTGGGACCCCAATAAGACTACTTTCGAGGAGTTGGTGAATCTGATGGTGGACAGTGACATGGCGAAAGTGGCATCGGAAGGAGCAGCAGAGAAAGTCAGGATGAATTTAGCGGAGTATCTGGAAAAAGGAATCGTAAAATGATGTTGGATAAGGGTGCTAAGATATATGTAGCTGGCCATAAGGGGCTGGTGGGTTCTGCTATCTGGAATAACCTGCTGAAGCGGGGTTATACGAATCTGGTGGGACGGAGTCATAGCGAACTTGACCTGACAGACCAACTGGCGGTGAGGAAATTCTTTGACGAGGAACGTCCTGATGCAGTGGTACTGGCAGCTGCCTTCGTAGGTGGCATTATGGCAAACTCGCTCTATCGTGCCGACTTTATCATGAAGAACATGCAGATCCAATGCAACGTGATTAGCGAAGCTTACGCTCATGGTGTCAAGAAGTTGCTGTTCTTAGGCTCCACTTGCATCTATCCTAAGAATGCCCCTCAACCCATGCAGGAGGACTGCCTGTTGACTTCACCTTTGGAGTATACCAACGAAGAGTATGCCATCGCCAAGATTGCAGGCCTGAAGATGTGCGAAAGTTATAACCTGCAATATGGTACCGACTATATTGCCGTGATGCCAACAAATCTATATGGTCCCAATGATAATTTCCACCTGGAGAATAGTCATGTGATGCCTGCAATGATGCGAAAAATATTCTTGGCAAAGCTGATTCACGAGGGCGATTGGAATCAGATTGCTGCTGATTTGGATAAAAGGCCAGTGGAGGGAGTGACAGGCTCTTCATCACAGGATGACATCTTGGCTGTACTTGCTAAATATGGAATACAGAACAACAAGGTCGATTTATGGGGCACGGGTACTCCTTTGCGTGAGTTCCTATGGTCTGAAGATATGGCAGATGCCTCTGTGCATATCCTGTTGAATGTGAGTTTCAGCGACATCATCGGTATTGAGAAATATTCATCGGTGCATTTCGGAGCAAAGACGGATGGTGCCGTTGACCGCAATCATAGTATAGGCAGAGGTGGAGCCATACCCAGTTTAGGGGAAATTCGCAATTGCCATATCAATATAGGTACAGGCAAGGAACTGACTATCCGTGAGTTGTCTGAGTTAGTGGCAAAGGCTGTAGGCTTTGAAGGAAGGATTGAGTTTGATGCCTCAAAGCCTGATGGAACGCCACGCAAACTGATTGACGTTTCCAAGCTTCATTCGTTGGGGTGGAAGCACAAGGTGGAAATTGAAGACGGCGTGAAAAAGCTATTCGAGTGGTACAAGCAATCTTAACCTTCGATTTCAGAGAGTTCAAGCCAGCGGAATGATTTCTCATCTAACTCCGCCTCCAACAGAGGAAGGCGTTTGGATTTCTCTGTGAGCGCTTCTACGGATAAAGTACCGCTACAAAGGTCGGCTTCCAACTGTTTCTTCTCAGCCTCCAATGCTTCTATCTCTTTCTCAAGTTGCTCAAACTCACGCTTTTCTTTGAACGACATACGTCGCTTTTCGTTCTGGCGTTGACGCTCCTGCTTCGGAGCATCAGGTTGTTTAGCCTTCACCAACTCGCGATCGTGTCGTTCCTTTTCCTCTTTCCAAGCACGATATTGGGTATAATTACCCGGGAAATCACGGATATCACCCTGACCGTTGAACACCAAGATATGATCCACCACCTTATCCATGAAATAACGATCGTGGCTCACCACAATCACACAGCCTCCGAAGCCTTGAAGATATTCCTCCAACACTTGTAGAGTCATGATATCGAGGTCGTTGGTGGGCTCGTCCAGTATCAGGAAATTGGGGTTACGCATCAGTACGGTACAGAGGTAAAGCCTGCGACGTTCTCCGCCACTGAGCTTGTAGATGTAATTGTATTGCGTTTCGGGAGAGAACAAAAAGTATTGCAGGAACTGAGATACCCCCAGCCGCTTCCCATTGCCCAAATCCACTACCTCAGCAATGTCGCGCACGGCATCAATTACTTTCATCTGCTCGTCAAACTGCATACCCTCTTGCGAGTAATAGCCAAAACGTACCGTAGAACCAATCTCTAATGTACCACTATCCAAATGGAGTTGGCCCAAGAGAATCTTCAGGAAAGATGACTTGCCCGTACCATTGTTGCCGACAATGCCCATCTTCTCATAACGAGAAAAAATATAGGAGAAATCATCGAGAATCTTCACATTGCCAAACGACTTACATAGATGGTTGGCTTCGAAAATCTTATTGCCTATATATGCGGACTTTACATTGAGTTGCACCTTATTGTCATAGATGCGTTGCTTCGCCACCTTCTCCAATTCATAAAAGGCTTCCTCACGATAGCGAGCCTTGTGCCCACGAGCCTGTGGCATCCGTCTCATCCAGTCTAACTCCGTACGATAGAGGTTGTTGGCTCGTTCAATCTCCACCGCTTTGGCATCCAGACGTTCCTGTCGCTTCTCCAAATAGTAGGCATAGTTGCCATCATATTGATAAAGCGACTCAGCATCCAACTCCATAATCTGATTGCAGACACGGTCGAGGAAATAGCGGTCATGTGTCACCATCAGCAACGTCATCGTACTGCGTCGCAAATAGTCTTCCAACCACTCCACCATATCCAAGTCGAGGTGGTTGGTAGGCTCATCCAAGATCAACAACTCGGGGTCGTTTATCAAAGCATTCACTAAGGCAACTCGTTTGATTTGTCCACCGGAGAGTTCTGATACAGACTGTTGCAAGTCAGTTATCTTTAATTTAGTAAGCAACTGCTTCGCTGCCAATTCATAATCTTTATGGGGATCAATCTTGCAACTGCCATGTTGCAGGCAAGCCTCCAATACGGTAAGATGTGCAGAATAATGTGGTGTCTGAGGCAGATAACCCACACGTAGGTCACGACGAAAGGTAATCTTGCCGTCATCGTAAGGCTCCTCACCTGCCAATATACTTAATAAGGTGGATTTACCTGTGCCGTTCTTAGCAATGAGCCCTACATGTTGTCCCTCCGACAAGCCAAAGCTGATTTCGTGGAACAACACCAACACGCCAAACGACTTGGTGAGTTTCTCTACCTGCAATACGGGATTCTGTGTAATTGCCATCAGATGATATGTTCGTAGGTTTCAGTCAAATTCACGGATTCACCATTCTTGACCTTGCTCCACACCAGTTTCATTGGGTCAATGATCTTCTCGTTAGCCAAGTTCATCAGAACAGGCACTTCACGACTTCCATCTATCAAGGTTCGCCATTCTACCCCATCCACCTCATTGGTGAGAATCACGCAAAGAGTGATGCCCAAAGCAATCCAAGCATCTCGCTTGCGAGGGTTGAGCGAACCATTATCGATAATCTGCTGCATATTACGGATATCACTCTCTTCGCCTCGGAAGTCTTTCTTGAGCTGTTTCTTAATCTCCGATTGCACCCAATCATAAGCCTCATCTATTTGGTAGATTTCCATGAGACGTACGGGGATGGTTTCTGGATGGTATTTCACTCCAGGGTAACGCAATTGGATAGAAGCAATAACCTCTTGCGCTTTGCGGATAGACGCACCTTGGGAAGTAGCAAATGATGCCTCGAAAGCCACATCACCGATGCCGGTCACCCACTGATGATTCTCATATGTCTCACCTTCTTCGGTAAAAATCTCACAGCTATAGGCACAAGGAAAATCGCCCACCATCACTGCTTGTGCCCGGCGACTTTTCTTCAGTTCTTCACGAACGGTTGCCTGACCATAATCGGCTTGTTCGCCACGAAAAGCGGAGATACGGAAGTTTCCGTCCCAATCATCAGCATTATAGAAGAGGAAAGAATCCTCCCCACCCTCAAACTCATTCCAGTCAGCTGGATAAGTCATAGAGAACCAAGCTCCCGGTGCTATAAATTTCTTGCCTTTATTCATAATTGATAAATCTTATAAATCCATCTTGGTGCAACTTAGAGAGGTAGAGGGCAATACGCTGAGGGAAGTTTTCTTCCTCTGGGTGCAGCATAGCCACCTCACGTATTACCTCCTCTGCAGTTCTTTTGCCATCAATCGTGCTCCATACCTCACTGCCAAAATGCTCCAATGGCACATGTATCTGTGGGGAGTACCACCTGCTCAACCATTTCCTAAGCCATGCTTTGGGAAAACGGTGATAGACCAAGGTTAAACATCCGTTTTCTCCTGGCTCAGTCCATACTTTTGAGGCATGAACGGGAATTACATCCAACAAACTTACTTTTTCCATTGACAATTGACAATTGACGATTGACAATTAACCATTTTATTATTAAGCGACTAGCAGCGGAAATCTATCATCCGCATGGTATTATTCATTCTTCATTATTCTTTATATTCGGCTTCTCCAATCCATACCCCATCTTCTTATCCAGATATAGCATGGCGATGGCAACCAAGACTGCAGCTAAGCCGGTGCCAGCAAAGATCAACATGCCAGAAGTATAGGTAGGATCCGTTTCATTTGCCTTTCCCACAAACATCGGGATGATGGCACGTCCGAAATTCTGGATGAAGAATATCAGCGAGTATGCTGTACCTAAACACTTCATCGGCATAATCTTTGGCACAATGGGCCACAGGGCTGCTGGTGTCAACGAGAAACCAATGCTCAGCAACACCATCAAAAGAATAGCAAACGCACTGGCATGTATCGGCAACGAGAAGCCGAAATGTACCAATGTTAACATACTGGTACCAATGATAATCAAGGTAACGCCACGCCCGTATTTGTCATAGACTGAGCCAAATAACGGAGTCATCAGGATGGTGCCAAAAGGCACGATAGAAGTAAAGAAGCCTGCAATGTCGGGAGCTACAGCAAATTTCTCTATCATTAATCGGGTAGCAAACTTCAAGAATGGACTAACGGCGGAGTAGAACAGCACCACAAACAGGGTGATGAGCCAGAAGCCAGGACTCTTCAAAATTAAACCAATGTCACGGAGGTGGAATTGCTCATCTTGATTGACAATTGACGATTGACAATTGACATTTTTTTCATCCTTATCAAGGCGGATATCCAATACGCAGAAGACAAGGAAAGACACAAGACCTATCAATAAACAAATCAAGCCTAAGAGCAAAGGAGCGGACAGCGAGAAGTGTCGAGCAATAGGAGCACTAACACTCAGGGCAGCAGCGGTACCCAAACGAGCCATCGACAACTGGATACCCATAGCCAAAGCCAGTTCATGGCCAGTGAACCAACGAACCATCGCCTTGCTTACCGTGATGCCACACATCTCATAGCCCACGCCAAAGATGGCAAAACCCAAACTGGCAATAGCGGCCGACATAGGTAGGTGAACATCCCACCACAAAACGTTGAAGTTAAAGGTTTCTCCTGCCAAAGGAGCCGTTACGGCATAGTATTTAAGGCCTACACCTATTAACATTAAAGAACAGGCGAGCACTCCCGTGAAGCGCACGCCCATCTTATCCAAAATGAGTCCGCTGAAGAAGAGCATCAGCAGGAACACATTAATCAATCCGCTGGAACCTGAGAAGAAGCCATAGTCAGTGCTGGTCCAACCTAAGCCTCCTTCCTCGACAGGCATCTCCAACAGGGTCTCCAAGGGAGACATGATGTCATTGAGGAAGTAACCCATCATCATAGCTGTTGCCACGATGACCAAGACAACCCATCGCACTACCGCCGAGTCATTGATTTTCTTCCTCAGTTCCGTCATACTTCGTTAATGAAGGATGAACAATGAACAATGAATAATGAATAACGAATAATAAAAACCATCCGCATGGTATTGTTCATTGTCCATTATTCATTATTCAATATTATTTAATGTTCGGCTCTTCCAAGCCCAGACCTTTCTTCTTATCTACAGCCTTCAGCACCAGACCCAAAACCAGGGCAGCTACACCCAAGCCAGCCAGCATCACCAGCGGCCAAGTATAATCGAACTGCGTTGGGTCAGTCACACCAGGATTGGTGTTGTCGAGCACCTTGCCAATCAGCAAAGGGAACAGCCACAAACCTATATTCTGAATCCAGAAGATCAGTGCGTAAGCGGAACCGATAATCTTTGCATCTACCAACTTAGGTACACTTGGCCAAAGAGAAGCAGGTACCAATGAGAAGGAAGCACCTAGTACCAAGATAGTCAGGTAAGCCACGATGATACCACCCACCATATTGCCCTTGAATCCTGGCAGGATGAAAGCAAATGTCAAGTGACAAGCAATCAGCAGCAATGAACCCAGTACCAACATGGAAGCTGCCTTGCCCTTGTGGTCCACATAGCTACCCAAAATAGGTGTGATACCCATAGCCAACAATGGGAATACTGCAAAGACTGACTCTGCGCTCTGACGCATGTAACCCATATAGCAGTAAACTACTAACGCTACAATTGCCAATGCCAGCAGGCTATATTTCTTAACCTTATCCTTCATGAAGTTGCTGGAGAACGATGCGATAGCCACCACCAGCATAATCACATACTGAACGATGGTTACAGAGTTCTTTGCCCAGAACGAATTAGGATCCACCTCAGTGAAATCCAGATTGCACTGCAACATATTCACCGCATACTTCTGGAATGGGAAGATAGCACTATAGTACAAAACACAGAGCAGAGATACCAACCAGAAACCAGTACTGGTGAGAATCTGCCCCAGGTCACTAATCTTGAATGGATCGTCTTTCTCCTCAGCCTCACCTGTCTGTGCATCCAACTTCTTATCCATGAAGAAATAAACAATGAACATGATTAAACCAATGGCCAGCAGTACCACACCGAAAGCCACTGAACGGCTCACACTGATGCTATCACCTAACTTAGCGAAGAACGGAGAGAAAATCATGCAAGTAGCCACACCTAAGCGAGCCAAAGCCATCTCACTACCCATCGCCAAAGCCATCTCACGTCCCTTGAACCACTTCACGATACCACGACTTACCGTGATACCTGCCATTTCGCAACCGCAACCAAAGATCATAAAGCCACAAGCTGCGAATTTAGCAGAAGCTGGCATACCCTCATAGAAAGGAGATACGCCTAATTCATCGAAGATAGGGATGTAATTCAGGTTGTTGGTAAACCATGTTTCCAAGCCACTGCCCATGAAAGATTCAGTGACAGCATACCACTTGATAATCGCACCAATCAACATCACAGCACCAGAAAGCACCGCTGTAAAGCGGACACCCATCTTGTCGAGGATGATACCTGCGAAAATCAGGAAGAACACAAACACATTGAGGAACACCTCACTGCCCTGCATGGTACCAAACGCAGTTGAGTCCCAACCACGTGTCTCCTGCATTAAGTCCTTGATAGGAGACAGGATATCCATGAAGATATAGGCAAAGAACATGCCTAAAGCCAGCAGCAGCAAGGCTGTCCAGCGCATTCCTGCGGAATCACGCAATGTCTGGTGAATCTTGTCTGTAGTTGTCATGACAAAAATTCCGTTTCAATACACATTAATTGCCAGAATTATCTGCAGGAGTGTTAGTAGGAGTCTCGGTTGCAGGAGCTGTGTTGCCAACAGGCATGTTGTAAGGATTGGTGTTAGCATTCTTCTGAGCCTGCTCCATAATAGCGTCCTGGCTGCTAGCATTAGCAGAAGGCAGAGTATAAGCTGAAGCAACACTGCAAATCACCATCACTGCTGCCAGAGTCCAAGTAGCCTTCTCCAGGAAGTCTGTGGTCTTGCGAACGCCCATGATAGCGTTAGAAGATGAAAAACCAGAGGCTAAACCGCCACCTTTTGAATTTTGAATCAACACGATGCCGCACATCAGAATAGATGCGACCAACATCAAAATAATAATCAGTAAATACATCTTTTAATTATGATTTTGTTTTCTCATTAATAACTATTTTCTCCAAAAATCGGATTTGGTCTGCAAAGTAAATATTTTTTTTTGGATATTTCAAATATAACTTTCTAATTATTTCCAAAGCCTTGTCATATCTATGCTGTTTGAGGTAAATTTTGGCCAAAGTCTCGGTAAAATAGCCATCATCAAAGTCTTCTGCCTCTTTTTCCTCCTGACCGCCATCACTTATATTATCTTCAGTAAGTACATATCCTGAAGTATCAGGAGCCAATGCCGGTTCGTCACCAAAAGATTGCTCATCAGGCCTCTCCATCAAGAAGGAATTGATAAGTGACAAAGTACGATCCACCGTAGGTTCTTCTTTCTCCTGAGTCACCACAGGTTTCACCTCCTTAAGTGGTTTCATTGCTGAAAGCTCACCCTCTATGAAATAGAACAGCGCCCTGCGGTCTGCCACATAAAGCACAGATTTCCTCAACTCGTTCCCAAAAGTCTCGTCATGCAACAGATACAAGTTCTTCAGAAACAAAAGACGGAGGGACTGGAAAGCAGGATAGCGAGCTACCATCGTACGAAGTTCGTACAAGGTGGCCGTATTCAACAACTCTGGATGCTGGATCCACTGTATGATATCATTGCTTGTCATCTTACCAATTTGCTACTGTTGAGTTAAATATCTGTTCTGAAATATCTTTCACCATCACCGCAATCAACTGATCCTGCACAGCCGTCAACAACTGAGTGGCATCGTAGGTTTGGAACGCAGTGAACGTGCGGTCTTCAAAGTCCTCCTCATGGTTGGTGTTATTGGTATATGACACCTTCACCGTCAAAGTCAGACGCACTTTTGAAGAATATCCGCTGGCATCAATCGCCTCATTAAACTGATTATAGCCTGTGATCTCACCCTCTATGACGATGTCGCCTCCATTATTTACTAAAGACAGGCGGGTCTGACGCATGAACAAGTCCTTCATCTGGTCATTCAAGGTAGTTGCCAACGGACCATACACATAGTCAGCATGATTCTGGAAATCAACAATCTGCATTGTGTGCACCTTGTCATAGTCGATGGATGAAATAGGCGCCAAGCCTAACGAGACCTTGCAAGCCATCACCACCATAGCCAGCGCCATGAGCCAGGCACCATGTACCAACTTCTTATTCCAAGCCATACACCTTTATCTTTCTATATAACGTACGCTCAGAGATGTTCAGTTCCTTAGCTGCAGCTCTGCGTCTGCCTCTGTTCTTCTCCAGCGCTTTCTTAATCATTTCCTTCTCCACTTCATCCAAAGTCATCGTCTCAGCCTCTTCCACGGCCTCTGCTTCCTGAATATTGTCATCATTCTGCAAAGATGCAGAAGGACGGACATTATTCACTCCCGTATGGTGGATGATAGGAATAGTTGAGTCTGTAGGCGTTGCTGCAGGAGTAATGTAAGATGTTGGTGTTGCGTCAGTTGAAACAGTTACCTGTTCACCAGCCATCAACTTCTTGACCACTTGCTTAAGCTCCGTCACCTCGCTGTTCAAGTTATATAGCATTTTATACAGAAACTCCCGTTCACCCTCGAATCCCTGACCGAAATCCTTCGCTCCAAACAAGGCAGGCAGACGTTGCCCCTGTTCCTGCTGAGGCAAATAACGCCTCAACATCTCAGCCGTTACCTCACGATCTGTCTCAATAACAGATATCTGCTCTGTAACATTCTTCAGTTGGCGCACATTCCCCGGCCAACGATAATTCACCAACATACGCTTAGCCTCATCCGTCAACTGGATAGATGGCATACGGTATTTCTCAGCAAAATCGCTGGCGAACTTACGGAACAACAAAGCCGCATCATCGCCACGTTCACGCAAAGGGGGTACCTTGATAGGCACAGTACTTAGACGATAGAACAAATCCTCGCGAAAGCGTCCATCAGCTATCGCCCTGTCTAAGTTCACATTAGTTGCTGCTACGATACGCACATTGGTCTTCTCCACCTTAGATGAGCCCACACGGATATACTCTCCGTTTTCAAGTACTCGCAACAACCTGGCCTGTGTGGCAAGTGGCAACTCACCAACCTCATCAAGGAAGATAGTCCCCCCATCTGCCTCGCTGAAGTAACCCTTGCGGTCACCGATGGCACCAGTAAAAGCACCCTTCTCGTGACCAAAGAGCTCTGAGTCAATGGTTCCTTCTGGAATAGCGCCACAGTTCACAGCAATGTACTTCCCGTGTTTCCTGCGACTGAACTGATGAATAATCTGAGGGAAGCTCTCCTTACCCACGCCACTCTCGCCTGTGATGAGCACAGATACATCGGTCGGTGCCACTTGCATAGCGACATCAATAGCATGTAATAGGTTTTCATCGTTGCCGATGATGCCAAACCTCACCTTCACTTGTTGTATCTCAGCTCTTGTCATAAGGTTTCTTCCTCAGGTTCTGCCATTTGTTTCAATTTATCACTATCGTCACGCTTGTCGTAATACTGCTTACGCAATGGGTTCACCAATGCCTCTTCCTCACGGCTGCGGTTGCGCAACACATCGATGCCCAGATAGATGGCATTTCTCATAGACGACTCATCTGCCAAGCCCTTGCCAGCCAACTCATACTCAACTCCATGCACAGGGGTAGCGCAGATGGCTGAGAGGCCTGTAATGAATCTCACACCCTCATTCATGCTCAACGCCTTGAATAAACCCATACCCTGATCATAATACATCGCAAAGATACCGTCAAAATGAGCGAAGTTGTTGGTTTCCAACAAAGAATCTACTGAATAAGGGCCATAGCAAATCACCTTTTGTGACGCCAACTCTTCCAAAGCAGGCTTAATAATCTCCTGCTCCTCCTGCCCCATTGCATCATTCAAGCCCGATGTTGGGTTGAAAGAAAGCACGGCAATTCGTGGTGCATCGATGCTGAAATCCACTTTCAGCGACTGGTTGAAGATGGCAATCTTCTGTTTCAGCAATTCTGGCGTCAGCAGGGAAGCCACCTCTTTCATAGGCACATTCTCTGTCGCCAATGCCACACGCAGGTCGTCCTTTACCAATACCGACAAAGCCACTTCATCTGGCTCACCCAGCTCTTGCTGAATGAGATTAGCCAACCCTGGATATTCGATACCAGCTTGTTTTAAAGCCAGTTCGTTCACAGGTGCCATTACAAGTACATCCGTCAGGCCATCACGATATTCATCGAAAGCAAACTTCATGGCATTCCAAGCTGCCTTGCCTGCCTCCGCATCGGTCTTGGCAAACTCCACCTTCGCCTCATCATCACTGCAATTCACAATACTAATCACCCCATCTTCAGCGTCATTGGCTGAATTGATAATAGAGAAAGGCGTTTGGAGCTCCATCGTCTTGCGATGGAAGGTAGCAACCTTTGGTGAACCATATATGATAGGAGTACAAAACTCCAACATTGTAGGATCTTGGAATGACTTTAGTGCCACCTCCCATCCTACACCGTTGATGTCTCCTTGCGTAATGCCGATTCTAATGATATTTTCCATTCAATCTTATCTTTATGCTAAATCTAATTCAACAATCATTCATCTTGAAGAGGTATCTGTGTATCTTCCACCTGCTTGCCAGGCAATTTTATGGTATAGAGAGCTGCTTCCATACCACGCACCAAGTTACGTTTCAGTTTCTCGGGCGCATATATGAATATTTCCTCTGTAATCACTCGCTGGTTGATGGTATCCACACGACTTTGTGACACAAACGGGCCACCCATCATGTCACCTTTCACCTTCCACAGACCACGAGCCTCGAAGATGTATTCGCCTCTGAGTTTGAAAGCACGAGTAGTTACGAAACGGGCATCCGTTGTCATATAAGTACCCTCAGCTGCTCCGGGGATGTTGATTTTCATCACCGAGTCACGCTTCTGGATGAAGAAATCCTGGGTAAACGTGCGGCGATCCTTATAGGGATAGGAATAAATTACATAATTCTGATCGCCCGAAGCCGCATTGGCACCAGCCCAGAAGAAATCCTCGCCACGCTTGGATGACTTCAACTCGCCAGATACCCACACATCACAATCAAACATCTCCTTCACATTCTTAGAGATCATATCGCTATGCTGATATTCCAATACCTGAATCTGTCGGTTCATTTCAGCACGGGTAAAGAAGTCGACGATAGCCTGTCCGTTCTTGGTAATATACTCGGCAACCGATTCTGCATCAGGGCCCTGAATAGTCAAAATGGCTTGCGGATTAGAATACACATTCATCTCAGAGCGGAACTTAGGTTGGGTATAAATGCTGGGGTCAATATCCATTTTAATGATATTGCGAAGCATCTTCAAAGTAGCATTGTAACCATATGGTGTGGTGTTCATAATGCGGAAAGAACGCTCTGGTTGTGGCAAACCCGGCACATCAGTATCAAGCACATCATACAGAGCACGACCAGCCACACCTTCCCAATTGGCATCGTCGCACACCACCAGCAGCTCGTAAGCCCTGCCACTGGACGTAGGGGTAAAGATATTCAGTGAAGAGCGTTTCTTACCTCCACCATTACAAGCCGCCATCATCAAAGCAGCCATTACGATTGACATCAAATAAAATGTTCTTCTCATAACTTTTCCTTTCTGTTGTTTTGTCACCACAAAGCTACTAATAAGTGAGGACAGATAGTGCATCTTTCCTAATAATTTATATTAATTCTTGTTAATCCCCTCTTGTTTGGCCGTTGAGAGCATGCCACAAGCTGCAAAAATGTCCTCTCCCCTAGAGGCACGAATAGTGGTAAACAATCCATGCTGGGTGAGGTAATCACGTAGCTCCGTCATCTTCTGCATATCTACGCCTTCCAGATCCACATTTGGGATGGCATGGAAACGAATTAGGTTCACTCGGCAATCCAAACCTCGCAACAGTTTCAGTAACTCTTTAGCATACACCACACTATCGTTCACTCCTTTAAACACGATATATTCAAAAGAGAGGCGACGTTGGTGACTGAAATCATAGTTGTGAAGCAGATTCACCACTTCTGTAATGGAAAAAGCCTTCTCAGCAGGCATCAGCTCGCGACGCAATGCTGGCACAGGGGCATGCAAACTTATAGCCAAATGACACTCACTTTCTTCCAGGAAGCGTTGCAGGCCTTTCTTCAAGCCTACGGTAGATAAGGTGATTCGCTTGGGACTCCAAGCATACCCCCAAGGAGCCGTCATAATCTCCAACGCCTTCATTACCTCGTCAAGGTTGTCGAGTGGCTCGCCCATACCCATCATCACCACATTGGTCAATTGTTCAAATTCTGGTAACGACTGAATCTGGTTGATAATTTGGTTAGCTGTAAGGTTACCATTGAAGCCTTGTTTGCCCGTCATACAGAACTTGCAGTTCATCTTGCATCCCACTTGGGAAGACACACATACCGTACCCCGCTCTTCGTCAGGGATATAGACCGTTTCCACATAATGATTATTAGGTGTATGGTAAAGGTATTTCACAGTTCCATCAGCAGATCGCATTTCATTCACAGGCTGAACAGCTCCTACTTCGTAACTCTCTGACAACAAGGCACGATACTTCAAGGAGAGGTTGGTCATCTCGCCGATGCTACCTACCCTCTTCACATAGAGCCATCCAGCTATCTGCTTAGCGGCAAAGCCTGGCATTCCCAAGCCCCTTGTCACCTCCTGCAGTTCGCTGAGTGTCATTCCCAAAAGCGGTTGTCTTTCCATTAATCCGTAATTTTGCAAAATCGGGTGCAAAATTACAAATAATCAAGCTAAAAGCCAAATTTATTTGGGACTAACTTATTAACTATGATTGTCTCTTCAATTTTAAATACAATTGAGGATGAGGATAGGCACTACTCAACATACTATACATTCCATCTTCCAGGACAACCTCCATGTTGTTTCCTGTGTATGTCTTTACAACAAGAAGGGCATTAGTTATTTCGGAGTAGTCTGGATTGAAACAAATAATCTTCCCTTCAGAATTAAGTTTATAACGGGAAAACACATACGGGAACTTAGGCAGCATTGATTCAGCCAAATCCATAGAAGAACCTTCGTAATAAGTATCACAAGTCAGATCACTATTAAACTTAATATAGATTTTGCCATAGTAATCCTGCCAATGATCCCATGGTTTGGGATCTGCCTCATATACATTACTGATATCTGTCACTTCCCAAGTGCCGACCAACCCTGAAACATCAACTGGTTCAATAATCAATTCTGGCTCATTATCATCCAAAGAGCAAGCTACCAACAAAGGTAAAGCCAATAAAAACAAGTAGTTTTTCATATTGTTTGCATTTTAACGTGTTATTCCACTTTCTCCAGTATGAACCAATTACCACCCCAACTACTCAGCACCCATGTAGTCCATGCATAGCAAAGCATCCTTTTATCGGTGAGTTCTATCACTTTCATCCGATAGTCAATCGCCATTCCGCCCTCATCTTTCCTACCAGTCTCAAGTTTGATGACATTGCCCTCGATGGAATAGGATCCTGGATTGACTATCAGCCAATTGCCACTTATGATGCCATCAGCTCTGAATGTTATGGCCTCGTCTTTCTCATAATCACGCCAGAACTCTCCATAACCATAAGACTTCACTTTCCAAGTACCCATCAGCAGATTTATATTGGCTTTCACATCCAATATTTCATAAGCCTTCATGTCACTGCCAGTCAACAGAGGTATAGCATGCAACACTTCTGCTTCAGAGGTAGTAAAAGGATCCCAATTCTTGACATACTTCTCCAAGAACTCCTTAACGGAAGCATCAGTGATATTCCCAATCTTCAGCAAGGTCTTCGCCAAAGGCAAAAGGGTCAGCCCTATATCGTAAGCAGTGAGACCGAAGATGAGCGGGTAATGCTGTTCCTTGGTAAAATATTTGAACATTGATGCCTTATATAGCTCCACCAGCTGCCCATTCGTCAATTGGTTAAAGAACTTGTCATTCTCTATCATCAATTCCAGGAAGCCCCAAATGACATAAACGTTTTTATTTGATTCTTCAACAAGCCCACTCAATGGATAGTTCAGGCTATTATAGGCGATTGCCAGTTCCCAACCAGCATCTGGACGTTTGACGAGTTCCTTGAAAGCGTTGTTTTGAGCAATCAGGCGTTCGATGAAATGCCTGTGATAATCCTCTCCATGCATATAATAAAGTGCCATAGGATGCTCAATGCAAGTCTCCACCAAAGCCCGGGTAGTCATCTTCTTCACCAAATCCTGAGGTACTTGTGTCTTGGCAAGGTTCTCTTCCTCTGGAGCCAAAGCGTTCCATCCTGAGCCATAGCCAGGCTTGTTGGGATATTTATATACCTCATCCACCTCATATTGTCCACTTGTGTCAATAGCATCCACACTCGCATCAAAAGGAACGGAAGTTGTGGTAAGTCCGGCAGCCCCATTTATGTTCAGCAAATCATTCAAAGACACATCTTCTCTTGGAGACTCAACCGGGCAAATTGCCAAATACGGCTCATCATTTTCTTCATGACAAGCGACCAACAAAGGCAAAGCCAAAAGTAATAAGTAGCTCTTCATACGTGTATCATTTTTATTGTATTTTCTGCATCCAAAGTTTCAACGTTTCTTCTTCCTCTAACGGCCCTCCTCTGTATATCAGCTCCATCGTGTAGAGCTTCAGGTCCAAAACAGTGATAATGGCATATATAATCATACTTCCGTTGGCAAACATGATGACATCATTGTTGATGTAATAAAAGGAATCATGAGGAAAATAGGTGCCATCTCCATCCATCGTACCATCCTCCTTGAAGACTGCCCAAGGAGCCTTGCCCTGGTTCTCTTCGTCCCAAGCTTTCGTTTCATCGCCTTGACCGATAACCACCCAGGCACCTAAAAATTGGGTAGCACCTGTAGTTAAGGCACCACTGGCAGCATCATCTAAATCTACTGTGCCTGCTAAGTTTGCTTGAGCACCTTGATTAGCCTTGCCATTCAATTCGTTGGCTTTAGTATTTCTGATAGCCTCCACAGAGCCCCACTCGTCCTCATGCTCACAAGCGGTCAGCAGAAATATAGATATTAGTAAACCAATTACTTTTTTCATATTGCTTTCTTATATTATTCATTAATATTGAAACGGATACCCATATTCAGGTTGAAGTTGACAGGCTTCTCCTGATAAATGACTGGTAAGCTACTCCTGTTATCGAAATAATAGCCTATACCTGGCTCAGCATAGATGCTCAGGAGGTGGTTAACATTAAACTGTACACCTCCGCTCCCAACGAAAGAGAACTGCCAAGGTTTCTCTTTCACATTCACTCGTTCAATCTTATCTGTGAAGTTGGAAGTCTGGCTCTTCGTTGTCTGGGTACCCTTGACAAGCTTCTCCACCTCACCTCCTGCAGTTAGATAGAAGTTGAACTTTCCAGGACTCCACAAAGAATATGACAATGCCACAGGAACACCCACGAAGTGCAACTTCTGCCCTCCCTGTATCTGGCTGTCTTCGATCTGCTTGATAACATCAGAGGAATGATAGCTGTAGTCAATGCCCGTCTGGATGCTCCACCGGTTGTTGAGGTGATAACGAACAGACAAGCCTACCTTGACTGGCTGTCGATGATGGGCATCGACATACATACTACGCAATTCTTTGTTGACAAACACAATACTATTGTTCTGCGAACGGGTTGTAGCTATATTTGAGTTGTTGTAGTTAATTGAAATGCCTTTTTGAGGCATTGCCTCAACGGTACTTTCACCAACATCCGCATTGCTCGTTCCCACATGATCTTCAAAATAAGCCTGATCTGCATTTGTCAAAGCGTTGGCATAAGCAAGGAACTTATAGGTTGGTGAACTTAGGCTTTGCATGCCTGCGATGTTGGCACCTATTTCCCACCTCTTTCCCTTACTCTCGGATCTGCGCCCATAATTAGGATAAGAAGGGTTCAGACTCTTTTGCCTATTGCCTTGTTCCGTCGTTTTTCTTTGGGTTAACGATGGTTCTTGGCCATTTGAAGAAGAGCTAATTTCAGGCTGAGTCTGAGCAAGCTCATCTGCTGGTAAAGTATTATCTTCAGATGAGTCTTGCTCCTCAGTCATAACATTTTCAATTTGCTCATCATGCATAGTCTGTCCATAATCATCATCACGCTTTATTCCTGCAAGCAACTGTGCTACATGATTTTTCATATTTGCAACAGTCTCAACAGGAGCTATAGAATCAGATACGACTTCCTTTTCCTCATATATATAATTAGATGTTTGTATTGTTCCCGCTACCTTTCCCATTTCATCGAACCCATCAGCACCGTTCTGTCCTTCGTCCTGATTCGTCAACAACAAAGCTCCAACTCCCAACGTAACTGCCACCGATGCAGCAACAGCAGCGCCTTTTACCCACATCGGAATAAGGTTTCCTTTCTTAGTTGGTTCCTCCACAGGAACCAAGCCCCGACGTTGCATCTCTCGTTGCACGTCAGCCAACAGACCTTCTGGCACCGGCTTCTCAAAGTCGGCAAATCTGTCTTGCATATCTTTCATCCAACGTTCGTTCATCTTGGTTCCTGTTTTAAAATTCTATACTCATTAATTTGTTTTGCCAACAGCCTCTTGGCTCTTAATAGTTGCGAGGCTGAGGTCTGTTCCTGTATGCCTAACAGATTAGCAATCTCCTTGTGTCGCTTCCCTTCTATGACATACAGGTTGAAAACCGCTCGATAGCCTGGTGGTAATTCCCTGATCATCTGCCAGAGCACATCGGTAGGTATTCCTCCTATATCAGTTTCTTCTGGTGGATCATCCTCCTTGTCTTCCACCCTTTCTCCATCGAAAACAATCATCCCGTGACGTTTCTGGTTTCTCAAATGGAGTAGCGATTCATTCACCACCACCTGAGTTATCCAAGCTTTCAAAGAGCCTTCGCCTTGAAAAGTGAAAGAGGAAATCTTGGTGAAAATCTTAATGAAGCTTTCCTGCAATACATCTCTCACATCTTCATCCTCGGCGATGTAACGTGAGCAGACACCTGTCAGGTAATTAGCGTAGCGTGTATATATCTCACCCATAGCCGAGGCATCGCCTCGGCGTAACGATTCTGCCAACTCATACTCGCTTTTTATCTGCTTCTTATTCATCAAAATGGCCATCTTTCATCCAATAAATGCCAAATGTGCGAAACATTGCACGAGGAAACGAACTTTTTATGCTAAAAAAAGTTAATAAACAGGGAGGCAGCCTTTTAAAGCTGCCTCCCTTCTCTATTATATAGACGATATCAGATTAGTTGAAGTAATACTTCACACCAAACTGGATTCTCCAAGCCTGTGACCAAGCACGATTATACTCCCAAGTCTTTGTAGGTGCATTGCCATTAGCGTCACGATAGAGTGAGAAGGTAGGCTGGTTAGCTTCGTTCTTACCTTCGTACTTCAGAATAGCACCACTGTTAGCTGGGCTCATGTTCTTAGCAACACCCCAAGAAGAGTGGAACAAGTTACCAATGTTCTCAACATCAGCTGAGAGCTGTAACAGATGCTTGGTATTGCCCACGTTCAGGGTAAAGTCGTGTGCCCAACGGAAGTCGAACTGGTGAACCCAAGGAGAACGTGCGCTGTAAGCCTCAGCATACTGGCCCTTATGGTCATTCAGGTAAGAATCCTGTGCCACGAACTTCCAGAAGTCAGCACGGTCCTGCTGAGCAGAAGTAGTCATGTTGCCATCCTTGTCGAACTTGTCAACAAATACGATTTCGCTATCGTTCTTAGGGATGTACATCAAGTCACCATTGACACCATCGTTATTGATATCACCATTGTAGTAATAGCTATAACCTGAAGGAGAGTAGCCTGTGTAGAACAAGCTGAAGTGATCCTTGTGGTAAGTATAGCTAACAGAAGCGATAACACGATCAGGAATTACGTACTGAGAATTCTGAACCGTTGCGCGGTTAGGACCATCGATAGTATAAAGACCAGACCATGCAGAAGAAGCGTTAGAACCTGGCATACCAGATACTTCCTTCATCACGGTGTGGGTATAAGATGCCATGACGTTCAGGTTCTCGATAGGCTGAGCGTTTACGGTGAAGTTAGCAGTCCAACCATAACCCTTATGAGTATTGGTCAGTACGTAAGCAGGAGACTTCTGGTAAGTATAGCTTGCAGGGTAGATCAGGCGGTTGTCTGCACCTGAGAAGCGTTCCCAACCTGAGGTATTCTCCATGATGTTCCAATCAACCAGTCGAACAGCATTGATGTTTTTGGTATAGTTGAACTCACCAGTTACGGTCAATGGGAATGATACTGGCAACTGATAGTCAACAGCGATGGAAGTCTTCCATACCTGAGGCATCTTGAAGTTACGGTCCACACCATTCACAGCACTTGGCACAGCACCGTCAGCTGGACTGATGGTGGTAGGAGTGCCCAAGCGGTTGATGAACTCCTGGCGATCGGTAACCATCTGACCAGCGAACTTAGCCAGACGAGGATCAACAGCGGTTACAACACCGTTGGTGTATTTGGTGTTAGCAGTAGCCTGGTACTGAACCATACCAGAGTTGGTAGGCATGTTGGTGAAGAATACCAAAGGCAGACGACCTGCAAACAGACCCGTACCACCACGAACCTTCAGTGACTTGTCGCCCAATACGTCCCAAGTGAAACCGAAACGTGGAGAAATTTGAATATTATTCTTTGGCCACTCACCGGTATCGATACGCTTGCCACCGTAATCCAATTCATAGATAGCGTTGTTACGCATGATATCATCCTTATCGAAGTGGATGTTATCGAAGCGGATACCACCTGTCAACTTCAGGTTATCCAACACATTCCACTCATCCTGCAAATACACGCCAATCTGGTTGAAAGTAACCTGTGCTGTAGGATTAGCTTCGCCACCATAGCCATAAGTCAAAGCAACAGCCTCTGGAGCACGCTCATTCAGGAAGTCATCCAATGAACGATAGCGGTAATAACCTGTACCATTACGCATGTAAGCATTGTTAGCCAACTGATGCTCAAAGTTGAAACCTGCGGTGAGCTTGTGAGCACCCAAGTAAGCGGTGAAGTTATCAGTAATGGTAGTCACCTTGTTCTGAACCTTGTTGTTCCATGTGAACAGCTCATAACCGAATGACATGTAAGGCTCCAGTGTCTGCTGGATGTTGTAACCTCCAAAGTCATAGGCAATATTGTTGCCATCCTTATCGAGCACTTCGAACTGACCCTCATTGTAACCATACATGATATCTACGAATGGGAACTCAGAAGAGCTGGTACCACGTACATCCTGAATGTCAGAGTAAGTGAACAGCAACTGGTTAGACAGGTTGCTACCGAAGTGGCTATTTAAGTCCACAGAAATGGTGTTAACCTTGTTATCCATTGAATACATCGCATTAGCGAATGCCATAGAATAACGAGAGAAGCGATCCATATTTCTCAGACGGAAGCCTGTATCTGATGAGTTACCATTGGTTGGATTCCAAGCTGAGTTTTTTGTATAGTTGTAACGAACAGCCAAGTGATGATCTTTGGTGATGTTCCAGTCGATACGACCCAACAGTTTGATGTTGCTCTCATCAGCAGGGAAGCTGGTGTATGAGCCCGTGTCATAGCCATATCTTGACTTCAGGTGATCGCTTACCTTCTTCATGTCTGACAGGGTAGTACGAGAGATGTACTGGTCAGGCTTAGCTACTCCGTCAGAAGAAGCACGCCAGCGATTCACCTCTGTAGGAACCTTAGAATACTCGATGTTGGCAAAGAAGAACAACTTGTTCTTAATGATAGGACCACCCAAGGTAGCACCGTAGGTATATTTACGCTCCTTGGTACGGGCAATATCTACACCACCGATACGGGTACCATGCAGGTTCTCATTTGTATAATAGGTATAAGCTGTACCCTTGAAGGTATTGGTACCACTCTTGGTTACGGCATTGATACCACCACCAATGAAGTTGCTCTGACGTACATCAAACGGAGCTACAACTACCTGCATTTCCTCAATGGCATCGACTGAGATAGGAGAACCACCACCAGGCAGAGCTGAACTCAGACCAAAGTTGTTGTTAAAGTTAGCGCCATCTACGGTGAAGTTGGTTGAACGGCCGTCACCACCTGCGAAACCCATACCGTTAGCGTATGGAGAGAGGCGAGCAATATCCGTAATGCTACGGCTCACGGTTGGCAACTCACGGATGGTTGCGTTGTTAATGTTGGTAGTAGCACCGGTCTTTTCCTGTGCGAACTTAGATGCGGTACCTGTGACAACCACCTCGCCCAGCATCTCAGCTGACTCAGAAATCTCAACGTTCAGGTTAAAGATTTCACCCAGTTGCAGCGTGATGTCCTTATAAGTCCTGGTAGAGTAACCGATGTAAGAGATAGTCACCGTGTAAGGACCACCGGTACGCATACCTTGGATGGCATAACGACCGTCAACGTTAGTAATCGCGCCGTAAAGCGTACCAGAAGGCTCATGAACGGCCTGTACGGTAGCACCAATGACAGGTTCGTTGGCATCATCGACCACCTTACCGCCCATAGATGAGGTAGTGATCTGTGCCTGAGCGCCTACAGCCACCAAGATAGTGGCGAACGTAAGCAGCATGAATCTTACTTTTCTTAACATAACACCTTTTTTATTTAGATAATATTGCATTAATTGCGGTGCAAAGATAGCTAATATCTCAATACGAAAATGAAAAATGCTTAAAAAAAGTTTTCAACATTTTTTCAGTCGTTGGTTAATTTCCTATATCTCACCCTTGTAGGCTCAGTCTTACCCAATCGTTTAAGTTTGTTCTCCTCATAGTCGGAATAAGACCCCTCGAAGAAGAACACATTGGAATCGCCTTCAAATGCCAAGATGTGTGTACAAATGCGGTCAAGGAACCAGCGGTCGTGACTGATGATGACGGCACAACCCGCAAAATTCTCCAAACCTTCCTCTATGGCACGCAAGGTGTTCACATCGATGTCGTTGGTAGGCTCATCCAACAATAGCACATTACCCTCCTCTTTCAGTGCCAACGCCAACTGCAATCGGTTTCTTTCACCACCTGAGAGTACGCCACAAAGTTTCTCCTGATCGGCACCAGAGAAATTGAAACGAGAAAGGTAAGCACGGGCATTCACATCACGGTTGCCAATACGCATCAAATCCATACCCCCACTCACCACCTGGAACACGGTCTTCTCTGGGTCGATGGTGGTGTGCTGCTGATCCACATACGCCAGCTTCACCGTTTCACCCACCTCAAACGTACCGCTATCTGGCTTCTCCAAACCCATAATCAAACGGAACAAAGTGGTCTTGCCGGCACCATTCGGACCTATTACACCCACAATGCCATTAGGAGGCAAAGTAAAGTTCAGGTCGTCATACAGCAGCTTATCGCCAAATGCCTTTGCCACATGGTGTGCCTCAATGACCTTGTTACCCAAACGCGGACCATTCGGAATGTAGATTTCCAGTTTCTCTTCCTTCTCCTTCACATCGGCATTAAGCAACTGTTCGTAAGAGTTCAGACGTGCCTTACCCTTTGCCTGACGAGCCTTTGGTGCCATGCGAATCCACTCCAGCTCACGCTGCAAAGTCTTTTTGCGCTTGCTCTCGGTCTTCTCCTCCTGTGCCATCCGTTGGGTCTTCTGCTCCAGCCAACTGCTGTAGTTGCCCTTCCAAGGAATACCCTCGCCACGATCCAGCTCCAGAATCCAACCTGCTACATGGTCAAGGAAATATCTATCGTGTGTCACCGCAATCACCGTACCCTCATACTGCTGCAAGTGTTGCTCCAACCAGTCGATGGACTCGGCATCCAGGTGATTGGTAGGCTCATCCAGCAGCAACACATCGGGTTTCTGCAAGAGCAATCGACACAAAGCCACACGACGGCGCTCACCACCACTCAGGTGGTCACACAACTGCTCACTGGGAGGACAGCGCAGAGCATCCATTGCAATCTCCAATTTTGAGTCCAAGTTCCACGCATCAGTAGCGTCGATGATATCCTGCAACTCAGCCTGGCGAGCCATCAGCTTGTCCATCTTGTCTGGGTCCTCATAATATTCGGGCTCCCCAAACTTCAAATTAATTTCCTCGTACTCTTTCAAGGCGTTCACTGCATCTGCAGCGCCCTCTTGCACTATCTCTTTCACCGTCTTCTTTGGGTCTAGGTAAGGGTCTTGTGGGAGATAACCCACCGTATAACCCGGAGAGAACACCACCTGTCCCTGGTACTGATTATCCAGTCCGGCGATGATTTTCATTAACGTAGATTTACCTGAGCCATTCAAGCCAATGATACCGATCTTGGCGCCATAAAAGAATGACAGGTATATGTTTTTCAAAACTTGTTTGTTGGTTTGCCTGATGGTCTTGCTCAAGCCTACCATTGAAAAGATAATCTTCTTGTCGTCAACTGTTGCCATATTTATAATTTTTATTTTGCGCAAAGATACGATATAAATCTGAATTTTCCACTATCTTTGCAGCTGTTTTATGCATGAGATATGATTATTGTTGGTACCATATTGGTGTATTTTGCCGTGCTGTGGATGGTGAGCCGACTTACCACTCGCCAGAGCAATAACGAGGCATTTTTCCGTGCCGAAAGGAAGTCGCCCTGGTATATGGTGGCTTTCGGCATGATAGGAGCTTCCATCTCAGGCGTCAGTTTCGTTTCGGTGCCTGGTATGCCCATACACATCAATATGTACTATCTGCAGATGTGCCTAGGCTTCATCTTAGGCTACTTCGCCATCGCCTTCATCCTTTTACCCATTTACTATAAGCTGAACCTCACCACCATCTATACTTATCTCAGAAAAAGACTGGGCATCAGGGCATATAAGACCGGTGCCTCGTTCTTTCTACTGAGCAAGATAACCCGTGCCTCTATCAGCTTCTATGTGGTGTGCATGCTCCTGCAACAATTTGTGTTCCAGTCCTTAGGCATACCATTTTTCTTCACCGTAGTAGGCATGGTGACGCTCATTTGGCTTTACACTCATCGAGGTGGGGTGAAAACATTAGTATGGACAGACACCTTCCAGACGCTATGCCTTTTTGGGGCATTGACATTGATTATTATGAATGTAGCGGATGCTTTGGGCATGACGTTGGGAGAAGCAGCTAAAGCCATAAGTGAGAGCACTTACAGCCAGGTATTTCTTTTCGATGACTGGTTCTCGAAGCAAAACTTCTGGAAGCAGTTTTTGAGTGGCATATTTGTGGTCATCGTAATGACGGGACTTGACCAGGACATGATGCAGAAGAACCTTACTTGTAAAACGTTGCGTGAAGCACAGAAAGACATGTGCACCTATGGCTTCTTCTTCGTGCCTGCCAATTTGCTGTTTCTTAGTTTGGGAGTGTTGCTCATCATGCTCACACAGCAATCCGAGTTACAACTGCCTGTAAATACCGACGATCTATTGCCAATGTTCGCCGCTACTGGTAAACTGGGTACCACTGTCACCATTTTGTTTACCATCGGTATTGTTGCAGCATGTTTCAGCAGTGCCGACTCAGCCCTCACTGCTCTCACCACCTCCTTCTGCGTTGATATCCAAGAGCGTCCGCACGATGAGAAGCTCAGACGCAGGGCACATATCGGCATCTGTAGCATTTTTGCTGCCTTTATTTTGCTTTTCCATTCCCTGAACAGCACCAACATCATCGATGCCATCTATACCCTTTGCTCTTACACCTATGGTCCGTTGCTGGGCTTGTTTGCCTTTGGGCTGCTAACAAAGCGTGTACCTAAAGACCAACTGGTGCCTTACATCGCCATTGCCTCGCCTGTGGCATGCTACCTCATCAATAGCCTCACCACCCACTTCACTGGCTACATCTTCGGTTACGAGTTGCTGATGCTCAATGGCTTACTGACTTTTATAGGGTTGTGGATGGTGACAAGTACAATGAGATTAGAATAGTACCAATCACAGTTTATGAATGAAATAACATTTTTTATTTTGCCATCTCAATTATTCTTGTTACCTTTACCACCAATAATAAATTAAAATAGACTATGGCAACGACCAAGACAACAACAAAAAAGAATACTACTACGAAGAAGTCTTCCAACACCACTACAAAAAAGAAGAAAAAGACATCGGGCACACAAATCATCCCTGGAGTGAATATCACCATATCCTGGAAGAGATTGTTGGGAATCACCAAACTTAAACGCTGGTTTACCAACAAGACGGGCATCCCTACAACGGAGGCAGGTCTGCAACGTAAGATTGGTCGATGGATCATCAACCTCTTCACCGGCAAGGGTAAGAAACAGGAGGACAAGCAAAAGAACTTGACAGGCATGCCCGAAACAAAGCCTGTAAAGGGTGCTTTTTCTTCCCCAAAAGGAGAAAACGCACAATAATTTCTTAATATTATTAAAAAAAAGGATACAAAATAGTGAGTTTTTGTGAAAAAATTACTACCTTTGACCCGATTATGAATTTTTTATCATTTTTATTAACAATATCATGAAAGAAAAGAACGGAATTTCAAGAAGAGATTTTCTGAGCTATTCAGCTCTGGGTCTTGCCAGCTTGACCATCTTACCAAGCTGGGCTAATTCTAATGGCGTAAAGGTTGCTCCTAGTGACCGCGTTGTTTTAGGTTTTATCGGTCTGGGTCAGCAGGCACTGAATGACTTCGGTGGTTTCGCAGGTTGCGACGGTGTTCAGGTAGCAGCTTGCTGCGACGTTGACACCATGAAGACTGAGCGTTTCCGCAGAAGAGTTGCTGCTTGGCAGAAGAGCAAGGGCATGAACGAGCGTTGCGACAAGTACGAAAACTACGAGGACTTGCTGGAGCGTAAGGACATCGATGCTATTGAGGTGGCTTCTCCTGACCACTGGCATGCACTGCAGTCAATTCACTCAATGCAGGCTGGCAAGGATGTATATTGCCAGAAGCCTTTAACTTACACCATCACTGAGGCTTATGCTGTTGAGGCTGCTGTACGTCGTAACAAGAAAGTATTCCAGGTAGGTAGTCAGCAGCGTTCAAGCGGCGAGTTCCAGAAAGCTATCGAACTGATTCAGGCAGGTAAGATTGGTCACGTAGAGAAGATCTACTCTAAGGTAGGTGATCCTGCTCGTCCAATCGAGAAGATGTATGAGGAGTTTGGTGGCGTTCAGCCTATCCCTGCAAATCTGAACTTCAACTTGTGGTTAGGCCCGTTGAACGATCCTAAGATCGAGTACAACGACCAGCTCTGCCCTCCTATCAGCTTAGATCCTGAGAAGCGTGAGGCATTCTGGGGCGCATGGCGTTGGTATCGTGAGACCGGTAACGGTTACACCGCTGACTGGGGTGCTCACATGCACGACATCGCTAATGCAGCTATGGGCTTCGATGGTTTGCAGCCAGTTGAGTACTTCCCACGTGGTGCTCAGGGTGAGGGTGAAGCTTACTCAGCTCGCTACCCGAACGGCACCATCCTGATGGAGCATCCATATCTGACTAAGGAAATGGACGGTGAGGACAATCCTAACGCACAGGGTCTGAAGTTCATCGGTACGAAGGGTTGGATCAATGTAGCTCGTGGTTATCTGGAGTGCTCAGACAATTCACTGGTTCCTGAAAATCTGCGTGGTAACAAGCCTCGTATGATGACTGCTGAGGAGCGTGCTAAGATGTTCGAAGAGTATCGCAAGCGTGCTGCTGCTGCTGAGCGCGGTGGTCAGCGTCAGGCTGCTCAGAACTTCGAGACCAGCTCACCTCACATGCAGAACTTCATCGACTGCGTTCGCAGCCGTCAGAACCCAATTGCTCCTGTTGAGGCTGGTACAAGCTCTGCAGTATTCTGCTGCCTGTGCAACATCGCATACGAGCTGAATCGTCCTGTTAAGTGGAATCCTGCTACTCGTACATTCGTTAATGACAAGGAAGCTGCTGCTCACCGTCTGTACTACTACGACTATCGTCGTCCTTACGAGTTGCCTTATCTTGATAAGCGCTGCTAATTCCCTGTTAACAGGTTATAGAAATGAGAATCCCCGAGGCGAAAGCCTTGGGGATTTTTTTTGACGTATACCAATTAGAACGGCAGTAATACTTAGTATTTTTACAGAAAGTAAATTGTGTGACTATGGCAAAGACTCTGATAAAGACATCTAAAAGCTATTTCAATCAAAAATTTCATAAAAAAGCTACATAGTTACACTTTTGGCATTAGTACATTGTCTATTAGTGAATTATGTTAGTGTACCTTTTTAAAAAAGTTACACTTTTAAGGCGAAAATGGCATCTTCAGAAGGAAAACTTACGCAAGTGGCAGGGTTCAGATTATGATTCCCTCATCAAAAAGAAGTAATGTACAACCACCAAAACAAGTTGTTTTGGTGTCGTTATATTGCTTTCTGCAAGGTGTTAGATAGTATTCTCTCGTACCAAAACAAGTTGTTTTGCTACCAGTGTAAATTAGTGTAACTTCAGAGAGAAAGTACACTAACTTAAAAGCAATAAGTATCAATCGATTAACAAGTATAGTGTAACTATCTAACTAAAGCAGAGGGATTCCAGTATGCCGAAGACTTCATCGCTGCTATGAAAAGAGCTTATCGGGAACTGAAAGGTGAAGAGAATCTGGAGGCTGCGGCAGCAAAACTTAATTCAGATAGAGAAGGAGTGAACAGGTTTATTCTACCAGCAGCACACCCCCCTCTCGGTTTCATCGTACTCTTCAGCCTTTATTTAATCTTTTTTTGATATATATCAATTGGAACGCCAGTAAAACTTAGTATCTTTGTAGAAAGAAAATTGTGTGACTATGGCAACGACTCAATCAAAGACACCCTTGGAGATAGCACGTGAGATGACGGAACGCTTCACGCATCTGGATGATGCTGACTTACAGTTATTGGCCAGCATACTGGTACGCAAAGAAATGAAACGCGGAGAAATCATCATACCAGAGGGAGTGATAAGCCGTGACCATGTTTATATAGAGAAAGGATTGGTACGCCAGTATTACTATAAGAACGGGCATGATGTGACTGAACATTTCTCTATCGAAGGAGATACGGTAATGAGCATCGAGAGCCTCTATTCCGGCGTCACCAACCATCTATTGGCAGAGACACTGGAGCCCTGCATCTTATGGTATCACAACTACAAGAAGTTTATTGAACTAACGGAACGCTCTTTCGGCATTGCACGCTACTACCGCATTTTCCAGGAAGACGACCTCATCATCACGCAGCACAAGGCAGACGCTTTCCGCTTTGAAAGTTCACGTGAACGCTATGAACGCTTCGTAAAGGAATATCCCGAAGTCGCCAAGCGTGCCCCTCTGCAGCACATCGCCTCTTACCTGCTGATGACTCCCGAAACTCTGAGCCGCATCAGGGCAGGGGTTAAATAAAAGTATAATAATCCCTATTCCGTTATCTCTATTAGAATACCCTCAGGCCCCACAATGCAGCTCTCATAATAGCCATCTCCCGTAGTTCGTGGTCCGCTGAGCAGTTGATATCTTGCTTTCACCAACAGGGCAGTAAGGTTATCTACACGTTCTTTGCTGCCCACCGACATTGAAACATGGATATAACCCAGATGCAGAGACTCATCAACCCTACCCTCCTGCACATCAGGGCGATTCATCATTTCCAGTCGGGTTTCACCATCTGGAAATGAGAGGATATAAGTCCTCAGCCCCGTCCTAGGATTGTGATATAAGTCGTTAGATTGGGCAGCAAAGAAGTGCATGAAGAAACTCCTCATGCCCTCCAAGTCTTTGCAATACAATGCTATGTGGTCTATCTTCATTCTCTATTAATAGAATTTCGCCACTTCCTCTACCGCTTTGCGTTTAGGTCTCACCCCATCCTTACTTCTATGGCCTACCATAATGATAGACACAATAATCTCATCTTCAGGAATCTCTAGCAAAGCCCTCACTTTATCGGCATCACGAAGCCCCGTCACAATGGTATCAAGTCCCATCTCAGTAGCCTTCAGCAGGAAATATGCCCCCTGGAGTCCCAGGTCATAGCTGCCCCAAACATCGCCCAGGTCGTTTACAGGCTCACCCTTTTTAAAGCCAGAGCGACCCTTTACAAAGGTCGTGACCACCATCGCACCTGCCCCTTTCGATACCATTGCGTTTTGAGGAGCCACACACTCCCTCAGTTTGGTTTTCATCTCTTCAGACATCACCACATGATAACGGCTTGTCTGGGCATTATCCCAAGAGGGAGCTTCCAAAGCTGTAGCGATAACAGACTCAAGTTCTTCTTTCAAAAGAGGTTTTGTCTCATCATAAGAACGAATGCTCCTACGTCTTGCAACAATCTCATCAAATGTATTCATAATCTAAACTGGTTTTTATTGTTACGCAAATGTAATAAATACTACGATAAAAAGCAAAGAAAGTAACATTATTTCACATTTGTATGATAACCTAACTACATACTTTTTATATCACCTTACACTTTCCACTGAACTCAGACAGTACAATCTTGATAACCTCTACTCGCTGCAAAGCATTACTGATGTATTTCAGCCCATTGCTCATGTTTTCTGGAGCCAGCTTCTCTAACAAAAGCTTCAATGCCTTGCGTTTCTCCTCATCATTCATGCCAATGGAAGCAATTCCTTTCAGCACTACGCTCTCCCTTTCCGAAGAGAACTGTTGGGGGAGCAGATGAACCTTACCCACCACACAAAACGACACGCAGGGATTCATTTGGATAGCACGAATCTTCCTGCCCTCATGGGCACAATGTATATAGAGGCTATCCTGTCCATCCCATACGTAATTAATGGGAATGCCGTATGGTTCACCATTATCTGCAATCATAGAAAGGTAGCCATATTCACAAGTGGCAAGTATCTCCCTTGCCCTCGCCTCGTCCATCACGCGGTCTTGCCTGCGTATATCTGCCGTAACATATTTCATACTGTTTCAAATTAAATCCCATACAAAGGAAATGTTTTTCACTGGTCACACAATTGACGTATGTCAAGAAATGCCTCTATTATCTGGAGCAATATGGCGATTATGGCAATCAGTCAGTTCAGGGTTTCGCACTGAACTATACTTTTTTTGACTTATATCAATTGATGCGACAAGAAAATAATATATCTTTGTAGAAAGTAAAACAAATTGATATGAAAACCAGACTGATCCTATCTTGCCTGATGGTTTGCAGCCTCTCACTAGGTGCAATGGCTCAGGAGACCGCCGTGAAGGATTCCGTGCCCCAGACAAAGGAAGAGCGTAACCGCAACGTGATGCTGAACGCATCGAGTGACAACCAGCCCCGACAAATCTCTATTGGGCTTCCTGATGGTGAGGCAGTGGATATCTTTGAGGATGGCACCCCCGTGAGCTATCTCTTTTGGCCCGACTACCCTTATTATTCATGGCGAGGAGGCGCGAGCACGGCTTCGCAGAGCCTTATGTCACTTAGTGAAAGTGCGCTGCAATATGGCAAGTGTAGCTATGTGCTCAACTCTTCAACAGTGAAAGCTGGCGATCAGTTTCAAGGTTTGGTGAACTACACTACTAACATTTTCCGCAAACAAGTGGCTGACATCAATGTATCAGGTCCTATTGCCAAAGGATGGGGCTACATGGCTGGTGCTTACATCGGTTTCGACCCAGGCAGTAACCGCTTAGATGCCTTGGACCCCCAAGACCAGATGCAGATATATAAAATAGGTATAAACAATCGGTTTGCAAACGGCAAAGGCGAGATGAGCCTGCAATACAAATACGCCAACTATGTGTCAATGCCTGACAACTATGGTCTGTTCTACTATAATGGCAAGGATGGCAGCGTGGATGAATTGGAGGATTTCAACTTAGGCAGAGACCAACTGCTGGCCAACTACCAATATATCAACTACATTGATGTAAGAGACGGGCAACGTGTACGCCGTACCATGAGGCGTGCCAATACAGTCGAGAATCATCAGATTACCTTCACCTTGGGCTACAATATAAATGACAACATGAAGCTTGACATCAGCAGCAAGTTGAAGTTCGCTGACATGAATAAGGTGATGATGAAGTTGGGTGGTATTTTCACGGCTCAAGCTGATGATGGTTATACTTATACTACTGGCAGCCCCTATACCGGTACTATCCAAAACCGCTACATGCTCTACTTCGAGGGGTTCGAGAAGAGTTGGATGACTACGGCACAACTTACTGGCAAGACTGACAACCATAGTTGGCGATTGGCTCTTAACGAGTGGTACAACCGTGCTGGCATCTATACCGCTACAGGACTTTATGCCCATGAAGCAAAGGCATCACCTTCTCGCTTACTGAAAGATGGCGAAGAAGGCTCGTCATACAATGATGGTAGTGAGTACTACAATGGCCATGAAAACCGCCTGGCTCTGATTGCTTCTGACGACTGGACTATCAACAAGAACCTATGGGTATCGGCAGGTGTACGTCTGGAATGGATGACACAAGGTGGCAGGGCTGCTTTAGCATTTACAGACGATGGTCAGGTAATAGAGCCCAAGAACGACCGCACCTATATGTATAACCTGAAAGATGGTGTGAAGAACCGCTTTGGAGAATATAGCTGGTTCAACCCGTCGGCTACCTTCAACTTCCGCTATACTATTGCCAACGGCTTCGGATTGGTAGGCGAATATGTGTATGTGAAGCAACGTCCTAACCTGCAAGACTATGCCGGGCCATATATGCCGTTGATGGATCCCATCAACGTACACATGGCAAAGGGAGGTATCTACTGGAACAATGCCTGGATGCAGCTAACCTCACAAATCAGCTACATCAACCAGACCAACTATAAGTTCCGAGAGCAGTTTACCAACCCTAACGACCAGAGCGAGACGGTGGTACTGCCTATCGTGAACGATGTGGCAACACTCGGATGGACCACCGATGCTGTGTTTACTCCTTTCAAGGGTTTCACCTTCCACGGTTTGCTGACCCTGCAGAACCCAAAGTACAAGAACTTCACTTTCCAGCCTGTGTTCAGTGATGGTCCAGGACAGCTCTATAACTTCAATGATAAGAACGTGATTGCGATGTCTAAGCTCATCATGGAGCTGGATCCTTCCTACCAATGGGACAAGTGGCGCGTGTGGCTGAGCTTCCGCTACCAGAGCAAGCAATATATCAACCGCACGAACACGCTCTATTTCAAGGGTCGTTGGGAGACTTTCGGTGGCATCGACTATGAGGTGAACAAACGCCTGTCACTCTCACTGAATGTCATCAACATCCTGAACCAGAAGGGTGCCAGTGGTAATATCCCTGCTGCCGATCTGGCCACAGACGTGAGTGCCTACCAGCAGCATTACCTGATGTCGGGTACCTACATCCGCCCGTTCACCATGGAAATGACAGCTTCGCTAAAGTTCTAAGTTATTCGTAGCGCATCGAATTGGCTGGATGGATGCGGGCCACGATATAGGAAGGTCCTACCAGCATCAAGACTGAGATAAGCAGGGTGCCAATGTTTAAGAGCAACCATACAGGAATGCTTAGCGATACTGGCACCTTATCCATATAATAGGTAGCAGGATCAAGCGTAAAGACGCCTGTATGTTTCTGAAAAAAATAAAAAGCCAAGCCAATGATGTTGCCCCACAGCATGCCCCTGCCAATGATGAACACAGATAGCCAGAGGAAGAGATGTCGCACAATGGTGTTATTAGCGCCTAACGACTTCAACACCCCAATCATTTGTGTGCGTTCTATCATGATAATCAGCAATCCGGATATCATAGTGAAGCCTGCAATGCCAATCATCAGCGCCAGAATTACCCAGATGTTCACATCCAACACATCCAGCCAGGAGAACACCGCAGGATTCATTTGCTCCACATTCACTACACAATAATGAGTGCCCCGTCTATCAGAGAAATCATTAAGTAAAGCACCTACCTCATAGGTGGTTTCCTCCAATGTATCATCATCTTGGATAGTCACCTCAATGCCTGTGGCCTCATCCTCCACCCAACGATTCAAGCGATTCAGCATGTAGATGTCGGTAAACACATACAGGTCATCATAGGCTGAGAGATTCGTTTCATAGATGCCTGCCACAGAAAGCTTACGTGCCCGTACGTTATCATCCATAAAATAGGTGTCAATCTTGTCACCCACCTTCAACGCCAGCTTGTTGGCCATGTTTTGGGAAATCACCACACAGTTAGACGATACGGTGTCGCTAAACTGAGGGAACTCTCCAGCCTTGAGTTGTTGTTCAAAGAAGTCGATTTGGTATTCTGGACCAATGCCTTTCAACACCACACCCAAGAAAGAATCGGCCGTCTTCATCATCCCTGCCTTTTGCGAGTAACGTTGAATGTGAGTCACTTGCGAATGCTGTCGCAACAAAACTTGCAAGTTTTCATCCCACACCACAGGGTTAGTTTCGTGACTTATTAATGCCTGTGCATCCGTTACCAGCAAATGGGAGGCAAAGCCCGTCATCTTATTCCTTAACTCACGCTTGAAACCCGTTACCACCGCTACAGAGATAATCATTACCGCTAAACCGATGGCGATGCCAATCATAGAAATGATGACAGCAGGACGAGAGACCTGCTTGGACATCGCAGGTCCCTCGTATATGCGTTTAGCCAAAAAGACGGGAAGGTTCATCAGATAGTCCTTCCTGGATAAGCCTCGAGTGCCTTTTGCAGGACGAATAAAGCCCTGATCAGATCATCCTTCTTCAGCACATAGGCGATGCGTACCTCATTAACACCCACACCTGGCGTGGTATAGAAGCCTGATGCCGGCGCCATCATCACAGTTTCTCCCTCATAATTGAAATCGTTCAGACACCACATGCAGAATTTCTCGGCATCATCTACTGGCAACTTAGCCACCGTGTAGAAGGCACCCATTGGTATTGGAGAATACACGCCAGGGATGCGGTTCAATCCGTCAATTAAGCACTTACGGCGTTCCACGTATTCATCATAGGTTTCCCGCAGGTATTCCTCGGGCACATCCAGAGAAGCCTCAGCGGCTATCTGACCAATCAAAGGAGGGCTCAATCTGGCCTGACAGAATTTCATTACAGCGGCCCGAATCTCTGGGTTCTTTGTAATCAAGGCTCCAATACGGATACCGCACTCTGAATAGCGCTTGGATACAGAGTCAATCAGTACTACATTCTGCTCGATACCTTCCAGATGACAAGCTGAGATATAAGGCGAACCCGTATAGATGAACTCACGATACACCTCATCAGAGAACAGAAAGAGGTCATATTTCTTTACCAGGTCACGAATCTGGTTCATCTCCCGACGTGTATAAAGATAACCTGTAGGGTTATTTGGATTGCAAATCAAAATAGCACGTGTACGCTCATTAATCAGTTCTTCGAATTTCTCCACCTTAGGCAAAGAGAAACCTTCCTCAATGGTGGTGGTCACTGTGCGTATCTTTGCCCCTGCAGAAATAGCAAATGCCATATAGTTGGCGTAAGCTGGCTCAGGGACAATGATTTCATCGCCGGGGTTCAGGCAAGACAGGAAGGCAAAGAGCACTGCCTCCGAGCCACCAGAAGTGACGATGATGTCATCTGCCGTCAGGATGATGTTATACTTGGCATAATAGCCAGTGAGTTTCTGCCTCAAGCTCTGGTAACCCTGACTGGGACTGTACTCCAAAATCTTGCGGTCGATGTTCTTGATGGCATCGATGGCACACTGAGGCGTGGGCAAATCTGGCTGTCCAATGTTCAAATGATATACTTTGACTCCCCTGCTCTTAGCAGCATATGCTAAAGGAGCCAGTTTCCTGATTGGCGATGCGGGCATCTCAGTGCCTCGTATGGAAATTTTAGGCATATTTTTATTGCGTAAATTAAATTAGCTGCAAAGATAATGCAAATTGTAAGCAAAACCAAACTTTTTGTGTCATTATTTTAACCACACCCGCTCTCCTATCTCTGGGATATGGTCTTCAGCCATCTTGTTCAACTTGTAAAGGGTCTTCAGACGCACACCATACATCTGAGAGATAGTATGCATTGAGTCTCCCTCACGCACTTCGTGGTAAATTACATCGGCTACCGTCTTCTTATTCTTCTCCTTCAAGTAGATGATGTCACCCTCCTCAAGGGTATAGTCACGCTGAAGGTCATTGAATTTCGCCAACTTTTTCCAACTGATTTCAAACTCACCACCCAACAGTTGGAAGGTGTCCCCGTCACGAGCCACCACATATGCTATACCATTGGCTATCAACACCTCATGTGGATTAGCCAACCAAGGTTTCTTCTTCAACAATTTCTGCCACTTGCGAGCCTCGCGCTTGCTCATACCCTCGTTGTCGTATTTATAGAGATCATAGGTTTCAATAATGGTAATCAACTTGTTCGCATACGATGGGTCAGTGGCATAGCCAGCCTTCTTCAAGCCCTTGGCCCAGCCTTTATAATCTGTTTTCTTCAGCTGGAACAATGAGGAATAACGTTGATTGCCAACCAGGAAAAGTGAGTGGTCTTCATAAGAATCCTCTACCCTACGATAAGCCCTGAAGCACTCATTGGGCGCATCATCGTTGGCACGGACACTTTTGCCACGCCAACCTCTACCACACTTGATACCAAAGTGGTTGTTGCTCTCGCGAGACAACGTACTCTTTCCTGCACCACTTTCCAACAAGCCCTGTGCCAACGTAATACTGGCAGGCACATTGTGTTTCTTCATCTGCTCTACAGCCAGGGGTGCATATTGCTTAATATAATTGTTGTAACTGGTTTGTCTGCGTTGGGCAAAAGCCACATTGGCCACCCAAAAGCAGCAAAGCATCACGATATATAGTTTGAGAAATCTCACTTTCACGGGTTCTTTTCAATTTCAGCGAACAAAATTGAGCAAAATTATTGAAATATGCAATCACTTTTATATATTTGTAACATAAAAACTGCAAGGAACCATGAAAGAACACAAGATTGAGATACCTATAAAGGTATATACATACGAAGAATTGAGTCTGGCAGACCGCACTTTGGTGGATAAGGCAAAGGAGATGACTTACCAAAGTTATGCTCCTTACTCGCACTTCTCTGTAGGTGCTGCTGCTTTATTGGACTCAGGTATTATTGTTACGGGCAGTAACCAAGAGAATGCCGCCTATCCTTCTGGACTCTGTGCTGAACGCACAACCCTCTTCTATGCCCATGCCCAATATCCCAATGCCGCCATTTTGGCTTTAGCCATTGCTGCACGAAATGAGGCAGGTGAGTTTGTAAAATCACCTTGTGCCCCTTGTGGAGCCTGTCGTCAAGTGATGTTGGAAAGTCAGAGCCGTGGTGGTATCCCCATGCGAATATTACTTTATGGAACGGATTGCATTTATGAACTGGCTTGTGTGGAAGATCTCCTGCCACTCTGCTTTACTGCGTCTGATATGGGAGTGTGATGTATCAAGCTAAAAGTTGAATAGAAAAAAAATCCTCAAAAATTTGCGTATCCCAAAACTTTGCCTTACCTTTGCCCCGCATTTCAGCTATGATGCGGACTGGAAGTTTGGGTGAGTGGCTGAAACCAGCAGTTTGCTAAACTGCCGTACGGGTAACCGTACCGGGGGTTCGAATCCCCCAGCTTCCGCA
>JAFXVZ010000018.1 GCA_017534535.1 Bacteroidaceae bacterium
ATCTGGTGACCGTTATTGACTAAACAGTAATCACACATTTAAACAGAATTCGATTATGAAACTGAATAATTTGAAACCTGCAGAGGGCTCTACCCACTCACGCCGTAGAATTGGTCGCGGTCCAGGCTCTGGTCTGGGCGGTACTTCTACCCGTGGTCACAAGGGTGCCAAGGCTCGCTCTGGTTATAAGAGAAAGATTGGTTTTGAAGGTGGTCAGATGCCTCTGCAGCGTCGTGTTCCGAAGTCTGGTTTTAAGAACATCAACCACAAGGAGTACTTTGCTGTAAACCTGTCTACTCTCCAGAAACTGGCAGAGGAGAAGAATCTCACCAAGATAGGAATTGCAGAGTTGGTGGCAGCTGGCCTGACCAACGGCAAGGAGCTGGTGAAGGTTCTCGGCAACGGCGAACTCAAGGCTAAGGTTGACGTGGAGGCAAATGCCTTCTCAAAGACCGCTGAGGAAGCAATCAAAGCAGTAGGTGGAAACGCAACAATAATCTAAAAACGAAAATGAAGAAGTTAATAGATACCCTCAAGAACATCTGGAAGATCGAGGATTTGCGTCAGCGCATCCTTATCACAGTATTGTTTGTCGCAATCTACCGTTTCGGTACAAAGATTGTGCTTCCAGGCATTGACTACAATGGATTGGATAAATTACAGGATCAGACTGCTACCGGTCTGATGTCACTTCTCGATATGTTCTCGGGTGGCGCATTCTCTCACGCATCTATCTTTGCGCTGGGAATCATGCCTTACATCTCGGCTTCTATCGTTATGCAGCTTCTCGCTGTTGCTGTACCTTATTTCCAGAAGATGCAGCGTGAGGGTGAGAGCGGCCGCAAAAAGATTTCAGCGTATACTCGGTACCTGACAGTAGCAATCCTGCTGTTTCAGGCTCCGAGTTACCTCTTTAACCTGAAGTTCCAGGTTGGTCCAGCCCTTGCTTCGGGCATCGACTGGCCTGTCTTCATGGTTCCCGCTACCATTATCCTTGCTGCAGGTAGTATGTTTATTCTGTGGCTGGGTGAGCGCATAACAGATAAGGGTATTGGAAATGGTGTCTCGCTGATCATTATGATTGGTATCATCGCTCGTCTGCCGAATGCCTTCTTCCAGGAGGCTGGCTCTCGCTTCGCTGCCGCTACCGGTGGTGGTTTGGTGATGTTCCTCATCGAGATTATCATTCTTTATGCCGTTGTTTGCGCCTCTATTGTTTTGGTACAGGGTGTCCGCAAGATTCCTGTGCAGTATGCAAAGCGTGTTGTTGGCAACAAGACTTATGGTGGTGCACGTCAGTACATTCCCCTCAAGCTTTTCGCTGCTAACGTAATGCCTATCATCTTTGCTCAGGCTCTGATGTTCATCCCCCTGGCCATTGTTCAGTATGCCAATCCTCAGGAGGCAAGTTGGTTTACGCGTTCGTTGATGGATCACCAAAGCTGGCTCTATAATGTTATCTTTGCCATCCTGATTATTGCATTTACCTACTTCTATACAGCCATCACGCTGAACCCCACTCAGATGGCAGAGGATATGAAGCGTAACAATGGATTTATCCCTGGTGTGAAGCCTGGTAAGGATACCGCTGAATACATTGACACTGTGATGTCTCGCATTACGTTGCCTGGCTCGCTCTTCATTGCCTTCATCGCTATCATGCCCGCTTTTGCCGGATTGCTTGATGTAAAGCAGGAGTTTGCTCAGTTCTTCGGTGGTACGTCACTGCTGATTCTCGTTGGTGTGGTACTTGATACCCTCCAGCAGATTGAGAGTCATCTTTTGATGCGCCATTATGATGGTCTGCTTAATTCCGGTCGTATCCACGGCCGAGGTGGCGTTGCCGCTTACTAAGTGAATGAAGATATTTCTGAAGACTGAAGATGAAATTGAGCTGATGCGTCAGGCCAACCTGCTGGTTGGAAAAACCCTTGGCGAATTAGCGAAACATATTCAACCTGGTGTTACGACCCTCCAGTTGGATCGAGTGGCTGATGAGTTTATTCGCGACCACGGAGCTGTCCCGACTTTCAAGGGTTTTCCCAATCCATATGGAGGGCCGTTTCCTGCCAGTATCTGTACATCTGTAAATGATGTTGTGGTACATGGCATTCCTGATGAACGGACTGTATTGAGAGAGGGAGATATCGTCTCAATCGATTGCGGTACGCTTCTCAACGGCTTTAATGGTGATTCTTGCTACACGTTCTGTGTCGGTGAGGTCTCAGAGGAGGTCAAGAAACTTTTGTTGGTGACTAAGGAGTCGCTATACAAAGGAATAGAGAATGCCGTGGCAGGAAAGCATATAGGTGATATCGGCAGTGCCGTTCAGGACTACTGTGAAGCAGAGGGGTATGGCGTTGTTCGAGAACTGACAGGTCACGGTATTGGTCGTGAGATGCATGAGGATCCACAGGTACCCAACTATGGTAAACGTGGTAATGGTGTCCTGCTGAAAGCTAATATGTGCATCGCTATTGAACCGATGATTACGATGGGAAAACGTGACATCTATTTGAAACCAGACCGTTGGAGTGTCTGCACCCGTGACGGAAAGCCAGCTGCTCATTTTGAGCATACGGTGTTAGTGCGCCGGGGAAAGGCCGAGATTTTATCATCATTTGAAGAAATAGAATCAATCTAAAGAATAAAGCATGGCAAAACAGTCCGCTATTGAGCAGGATGGAACAATTATCGAGTCGCTCTCGAATGCAATGTTCCGTGTAGAACTAGAGAATGGTGTGCAGATTATAGCACACATTTCAGGAAAGATGCGTATGCACTACATACGTATTCTGCCTGGCGACAAGGTCAAGGTAGAGATGAGTCCCTACGATTTGACGAAAGGAAGAATTGTTTTTCGATACAAATAAATTTATTCAGAGATATGAAAACAAGAGCATCGTTGAAGAAGCGCACCCCTGATTGTAAGATCGTACGTCGTAAGGGTCGCCTGTTCGTTATCAACAAGAAGAACCCTAAGTACAAGATGCGTCAGGGCTAAAAAAAGTTAAATAAGCAAAGCAAAGTGCGGAGGTTTGCGAAAATCTTCGTACCTTTGTGCGCTTTTTAGCAGAATTTCGAAATTTATACATTATTATTTATCTTTTTTATTAACAAATGGCAATAAGAATTGTTTGAATAGTATAGCCTATTAATAAGTATGAACGTCTTAACTTTTGAATTTGTGGTATTACTAATGACTTAATATTTATTCCTATAAAATCTGGTTTTATGATATA